>JAEKKH010000281.1 GCA_019510465.1 Burkholderiales bacterium | reverse complement strand
CGCCCCTCAGTCCGGCCGCCGCATCCGCCCCAGCAGCGCGAAGCGCGCCTTGTCCGGCCGGGTCGCCATGAGGTCGTCGACGCGGGCGCGCATCGTGGCGGCGTCGCGGTGGGCACCGGCGAGCACGGCCTCGGCGTAGTGCCAGGCCATGCTGTTGCGGTCCAGGCGCGAGGCGCGTTCGATGCCGGCGAGCGCGGCCTCGCGGTGGCCTTCGAGGGCGTCGACCACGGCGAGGGCGCCGTGGGTCTCGGCGAAATTGCGGTCGAGCTCCATCGCGCGGTCCAGGCTGCTGCGCGCCTCGGCCAGGTCGCCGGTGAAGATGGACGACCATGCGAACGCGATCCATCCGCCGGCATGGCGCGGCTGCCGCGTGACGGCGAAGCGGAACTCCTCGTTGGCTTCGGCCGAGCGGCCGCGCAGCATCTGCGCGAGGCCGCAGGTGAAGCGCAGGCGCGGATCGTCCGGGGCGATCTGGCGGCCGCGCGCCAGCAGCTGGTCGGCGTTGGCGAACTCGCCGTCGGACAGCGCCAGCGCGGCGCGCACGACGACGGGCTCGAGGCTCGTCGCGCCGGCCACCAGCGCGCCGTCGGCGAGCTCGCGGGCCTGGCCGGGCAGGTCGGCGTCGAAGCACGCGAGGCTCGCCACGCCGGCGGCTTCGGGGGTGCGCTGCGGCAGCGGGGCCGTGTTCCAGGCCTCGAGCGCGCGCTCGGGGTGGCCGGCGTGCAGGTGACAGCGCAGCAGCCAGGTGAGCGTCTCCGGCGCCGCGTCGGGCCGGGCCAGCAGGCCCTGGAGCACCGTCGCGCCGGCGGCCGGATCGCCCGCGCGCAGTGCGGCGTAGCCGAGGTTGAAGACGACACCGGGCGCGTCGGCGCCGTCGCGCAGCAGGCCCGTGAGCAGCTCGCGGGCCTCGGTGAAGCGATGCTCCGACAGCAGGATCGTGGCCTCGAGGTGGCGCAGGGGCGCGTCGAGCGACATCGCCGCGCGGCTGCGCTCGAGGATGGCGCGCGCGCGTTCGCTCTGGCCGGCGCCGACCGCGGCGTTCACGCTCTCGGCCACGAGGTTGAGGTTGGAGGGATCCTGTGCGAGGAACGCCTCGAGTCGGTCGACTTGATCGGTGGTGGTCATGGGATCGCTTGCTCGCCGCTGTCAGGGGTCGTGAGGGAAGCCAGCGCATCGTCGACGATGGGCTGGAGCGAAGGTTCGTTCTCGATGCGCTGCTGCACCTGGTCGACCAGGGCCTGGAACGCGGGATCGTCGGCGACGGCGTCGCCCCATTCGGCCTGCAGGCAGGCCTCGAGCGCGCAGCGCAGGAGCCGGCGCCGACGCTGCGGATCGTCGGGCGAGATCGCGCGGATCTGCTGCTGGACGCGGTCGGCCAGCGAGCGCGGTGGACCGTCCTGCGAACGCGCGGCCTGGCCGCGAGCGCCGGCGGCGTTGCGGGTGTCGCCGGGACGGGCCGTCTCAGGCCGGCTCGACACCCGCAACGCCGTCAGCGCCTGCTGCAGCAGATGCAGTTTCACGGCTGTGCGTCCCCGCTGCTGGCGTAGGCATCCATCGCGAGGTCGTGGCGCATCGTCGCCAGGTCGGCGTCGCTGCCGGCGAGCGCGGCCGCCAGGCGCGTGCGCAGCGTGCGCATGTCCTCGAGCAGCGCCGCGTTGTCGCTGCCCGCCGCGATGCCGCTGTCCAGCGCCACGATCGCGGCGGCCGCGTCGTCGCGCGTCATCGCGTCGAGCGCGCACGCGAAGCGGCCGATGCTGGTCGGGTCGGACGCGGCCAGCAGCGGCTGCAGCGTCGCGGCGGCGCTCGCGGAGCTGCCCTGCGTCAGCCACAGCAGCGCGAGTTGCAGGCGCGCGACGTGCAGGCCGGGCATCGCGTCGAGCGCACGCGTGAAGTGCAGCACCGCGTTGCCCATGTCGCCGCGCTGCGCATGTTCGGCGCCCGCGAGATGATGCGCCAGCGCGCTGGGCCGAGGCGTCGCGAGGCTGCGCTGCAGCAGTGCGAACGCGGCGTCGGCGTCGCCGGAGCGTTCTGCCGCCATGGCCTGCGCGAGCAGGGCGCGTGACTGCTCGTCGCCCTCGGCGGCCGCGTTGTCGTGATCGAAGTTCATGGAGGCTATCCTCAGGTGACGAGCAGCACGTTGTCGTCGTCCGCGCTCAGTTGTCGAAGGCGCCGCAGCGCCGCGTGGTGGATCTGCGAGATGCGCCCCTTGCTGAGACCGGCTTCGCGCGCGATCTCGTCGAACGGCACCTGCTGATAGTAATGGTGATGCAGGACGCGCCGCTCCTGTTCGGGCAGCTGGTCGACCAGGCGGCGCAACCGCGCCCGCAGCTGGGCGATCTCGATGCGGTCGTACGGCGTGCCGGTCGAGTCGGACGGATCGCCGCTGACGTAGACGGTGGCGCCCTCCAGCATCACGCCCAGTGCGAGGCCGATGGCGATGTCGGCCAGGCGTTGCAACGGATCCGGCGGGGCATGCGGGTCGGGCGCGCCGTCGCGGGCCAGGGAGCGCGCACGATCCTTGCGCGCCTGCGAGCGCGCGGAGATCTGGGCCTGCTTCTCGCTGAGCGTCTCCACCCCCGACAGCACGGCGCCGTTGATGCGCCGGCTCGCGAAGGCCTCGAAGGGCACGCCGCGCGCCGGGTCGAAGCGGTTGACGGCCTCCAGCAGGCCCAGCAGGGCGAACTGCAGGTAGTCGTCGAATTCGAGTTCGCGGCTGAACCGGTTCGCGAAGGCGCGCGCGGCGAGCATGCGCGCGAAGCCGCCGTAGTGCGCCAGGAGCTGCTGGCGGGCGGCCTCGTCGGCGCGGCTCGTCCAGTCGTCCCAGAGCCCGGCAGGCGCCTGCGCCGGCAGGACGTCGGGCCCTTCGACGGTGACGCCCTCCGAGGTCAATGGAAGGTTCCCAGCAAGGCCTTGATGACGAGGTTCCATCCGTCGATCAGCACGAACAGCAGGATCTTCATCGGAATGGAGATGGTGGTCGGCGGCACCATCATCATGCCGAGCGCCATGAGCACGCTCGACACGATCAGGTCGATCAGCAGAAACGGCAGGTAGATGATGAAGCCGATCTGGAACGCCGCGCGCAGCTCGGACAGCATGAACGCCGGCACCAGGTGCACGAAGCTGATCGCCTGCGCATCGGCCGGCGGGCTTGCGTGGGCCAGCTCCACCATCAGCATCAGGTCGCGTTCGCGCGTCTGGCGGATCATGAAATCCTTCACGGGCGCCTTGGCCAGGTCCAGCGCCGCCAACGGCTGCAGCTTGTTGGCCATGTAGGGCTGCAGCGCCGTGGCGTTGACCTTGTCGACGACGGGCGCCATCGAGAACAGGGTCAGGAACATCGCCAGGCTGATGATGACGACGTTTGGCGGCGTCTCGTTCAGGCCGATGGCGTGCCGGATCATCGACAGCACCACCACGATGCGCACGAACGAGGTCATGCAGATCAGCGCGGCCGGGATGAAGCTGAGCGCGGTCAGCGTGAGGAAGATCCGCAGCGACGACGACATCGCCGGGTTGGCGCCGCCGGAGAACTGCAGGTCGAACGGCGTGGCCGCGGCGGCCGCCGCGTGGGCGAGGCCGGGCACGAGCAGGGTGGCCGCGAGCAGGGCCGTCGCCATGCGTCGGGTGTCGGTCATGCGGCGTCTCCGGCGGCCGGCGTCGCGGCCTCGTCGGACAGCACCGCGATCGCATGTTCGGAGTGCGCGACCAGCAGCTCGCGATCCCGGTAGCGCAGCACCGACACGCGCGTGCGATCGGCCAGGCGCACGCTCTCGATCACCTGCACTGCGCGCAGGCGCCGTGCCGGCAGTGCGGCGCTGCCCGGCCCCCAGCGCTTGAGGACGACGATGGCCGCGGCCAGCACGAGCAGGCACGCGAGCGCCGCGGCGGGCAGGCCCACGCCGTCGCCGCGCAGGTCGGGGTCGCTGCGGAACGGGATCGCGGCCGCGGCCGTGGCGGACGGCGGCATCGACGGCGAGGGGGACGACGACGGCGTCGAGTCGACCATGCCTCAGTCCTGGCCGCGCGCGCAGACTTCGGTGATGCGCAGGCCGAAGTGGTCGCCCACGGCCACGAGATGGCCGCGCGCCAGCACGGCGCCGTCCAGGACGACGTCGAACGGCGCCTCCACGGCGCGGTCGAGCGGCAGCACGGCGCCGTCCTTGAGCGCCAGCAGCTCGCCGATGCTCGCCGAGGCGGCGCCGGCCACCACGGTCACCGTCGCGCGCACGCCGGCGAAGGCCGCGAGGCGCTGGGGCAGCAGCGGCGGATCATTGGACGCCAGCGCGTCCAGGCGCGGCAGATCGATGGGACGCGTCGCGTCCTGGTGGGCGGATGAGGGGTTCGAATTCATGGTGTCCGTTCAGCGGGATCGAGGAAGCAGTTGCACGGCGCGCGCGCCGTCGCGCATGCCGAGGGCCACGGGCAGTGCGGCGGTGCCGCCGGCGATGCCCAGGGCGATGGGGTCGAGCAGCCGGGCGTCGAGCTGCAGCACGTCGCCGACCTGCAGCTGCGCCACGTCGCCCAGCGAGAGCTCGGCGCGTCCGACGACGGCTTCGACGCAGGCCTGCACCCCGGCGAAGGCCGCGACGGTTGCCGCGGGCGTGAGGGGCCGCGCGGCCGCCGCGCCGGCGCGGAAGCGCAGCACCGGCACCAGCGCTGACAACGATGTGCCGGCGACGTCGAGTTGCACGTCGGCCAGTCCGAGCCAGCGTCGCGGCACCGCATCGGCCGCCGCCGGCGCGTCGGCGGTCGCGATCCAGCGCTCGACGAACCAGGCCTCGGCCAGGCGCTGCAGCAGGTCGTCGGCCACGTGGCGCACGCTCTGCGCGGCCAGGGTGCCCGCGGCGGGGGCGCTCGCCAGGCGGTACAGCGCGCGGCCCAGCGCGTCGTGCAGGCGGCCCGGCCACGCGAGGCGCACCGCGGGCTGCGCGCCGTGCTCGACGAGCCAGGATTCCTCCGTCGAGTCCGCGGTCGCGGAGTCAGTGGCGGGGGCCGTCGTGCAGGCGGCCTCGACGCCCCAGTGCTGCGACCAGCCGCGCAGCGTCGCGTCCGTCGCGGCCTGCAGGCGCGCGACGAGCGGCGCGCCGGCGACGCCCAGATGCAGGCTGTCGCTCACTAGCGGCTCCCGTGCAGGTCGAACAGCTGCTGCAGCATCTCGTTGGCCGTCGAGATGACGTTGGACGACGCCTGGTAGCCGCGCTGCATCACGATGAGATTGCTGAACTCGCCCGACAGGTCGACGTTGGAGTTCTCGATCTCGCTCGCCTCGATGGTGCCCAGCCCGTTGGCTCCGGGGCGGCCCAAGTGCACGCTGCTGCCGTCATCCACCTCGAACTGCGCGCCCGCGACCTGCTTCAGGCCCAAGGTGGAATCGAAGTGCGCCAGCGCCAGCTGCGCCCCCTTGGCGGTCTGGCCGTTGGAATAGGTGATGCTCAGCTTGCCGTCGCTGTCGAAGGTGGTCGCGCTGATCGAGCCGGCGCCGAAGCCGTCCTGCGACGTCACGGCCAGCGCCGAGAGGTTGCCGTTGGCGTACGACGTGACGTCGGTGGAGAAGTCGAGCTTCAGGGCGAGCGTGCTGCCGTCGCCGCTGGGGGTGTAGTTGACCGTCATCGTGTCGGCCGATGGGTCGGGCGCGCCACCGACGAAGCCGATGGTCCCGGTGCCCACGGCGTTGCCGTTGGAGTCGGTCACGGCGACCGTCCAGCTGTTGGGCCCGCCGCTGCCGTTGTTCTTGATGTCCAGCTTCAGCGTGTGCAGGGCGCCCAGCGCATCATCGATCACCACGGAGTCGAGCGTGGCCTCGGCGACGGTGGCGCCGGTGGCCGGCGTCGGGTTGAGGTTGCCGTTGAACTTGACCGTCGTGGTGGCCTTGGGAGGGTTCGAGCGCAGGCCGTCGAGGGTGATCTTCGTCAGGTCCTGCGAGCCGGCGGAGGCGTACCCGATGACGTATTTGCCGGTGCTCGTCGACACCAGCGCGCCGTCCTTGTCGAACTCGAACTGCCCGTCGCGGCCGAAGGTGCGGGCGTTCGTTTCCTTGTCGCTGAACACGTAGTAGCCGTTGCCGCCGATCGCGGTGTCGAGCGGGTTGTTCGAGCTCTGCAGCTCGCCGGCGCTGAAGTCGATGACGCTGGTGGACGTGGCCAGGCCGCTGCCGAACGAGTCGGGCTCGCCGGTGGTCGGGTCGGTGCCGACGCCGGCCTGCTGATAGTAGGCGTCCGAGAACTGCATCGTGGACGACTTGAAGCCGGCCGTGTTCAGGTTCGCGACGTTGTTGCTGATGACCTTCAGGCCTCGCGAGAAGCCCTCCATGCCGCTCAGGCCGATGAGGATCGAATCGAGCATCTGCTGCCTTTCGTCAACGCACGTTGGAGATGTTGGCGAGCGAGACGCCCGTCAGCTGCTGGCCGCCGGCGACCGTGATGGTCAGCTGCGGCGTGCCCGAGGAGAAGTCGAGCCCGGCCACCGTTCCCCTCTGCGTGCCGCCGGAGGCGCTCACGTCCACGCTGCGGCCGATGAGTCCCACCGACTGCGTGGCCGACTGGATGTTGAGCAGGTTGTCCAGCTT
Source organism: Burkholderiales bacterium (assembly GCA_019510465.1). Classification (GTDB taxonomy): domain Bacteria; phylum Pseudomonadota; class Gammaproteobacteria; order Burkholderiales; family Burkholderiaceae_C; genus Scleromatobacter. The sequence continues at coordinate 955 of JAEKKH010000281.1, read as the reverse complement.
GTCGTTGGTCTGCTGGTTCTCCTGCAGCGACGTGAACTGCGCCAGCTGCGCGACGAACTCCGTGTTGTCCATCGGCTTGAGCGGGTCCTGGTAGTTCAGCTGCGTGGTCAGGATGCGGAGGAAGTCCTCGATGCCGATCTTGGCCGAGGGATTGCCGGCGCTCGTGGCGCTGCCGGCGTTGCCGATCGTGGCGATGGTCATGCGTCGTCGTCCTGGAACAGGGGTGGGAGGCGGACGGCGCGCGGGGCGACGCCGGTGGGGGTGCTGTCGAAGCGCTGGCCGTTGATGAAGATGCGCTGCACGCCGAAGCCGGCCGCCTGCAGCTGGAGCGACACGCTGTGCGCCACCTTCTCCGATTCGGCGGCCGACAGGCGCGCGTCGCGGATCGTGGCCGATGCGTGCGCGCCCTCGGTCAGGCTCATGAGCTGGCGGGCATAGCGCGGCGCCGGGGAGTGGCTGGCCGCCGTGGCCGATTCGCCGGCCGGGCGGCGCAGGCCGGACGCGCGGCCCGCGGCGAGCGTCGGCGACAGCGTGACCGGTGGTGGCAACGGATCGGCCGGCGCCCGCGCGGGAGCGGGCATCGCGCGCCCCGCATCGGCGACGCCGGCGGCCGGGATCGCGTCGGAAGGCAGGGGGGCTTCGACCGCGTGCGGCGAGGCCGTCGCGGATGACCCCCAGCCGTCGCCCGCGCGCATGCGGCGCGAGTCCGCGCCATCCGTCCCGTCCTGGCGGAGGCCAGCGCCCGCGTGGCCGTCCGCGCGCCCGTGCGTGGAGGCCGGCGCGCCGGCATGCGCCGCCGCGTGCGCGGACGGTCGACTGCGATCCCGCCCGGCCGGCGCGTCCTGCGCCGCGTCGTTCGCCTGCAGGAACTCGCGCTCCAGCTCCGCCCTCCAGCGTTGCGCATCGTCGCGCGACGGCTTGTCACGCGCGCCCGGCTCTTCGGGCGCGCCCGGAG
>JAEKKH010000280.1 GCA_019510465.1 Burkholderiales bacterium | reverse complement strand
CGAAACGCCCGTCATCGTGCGTCCGGCGCAGGGCGATCTCGCCGGCGATGCTTGAAAATGGGGTTCTGGCGGCAAAATGGGGGCTCGAGGCACTCGTCGAGCGCCCCAACCCGACAACGGACTTCCCCATGAACCCGGCAGCAAGCACGCTTCCCCCGTCCGCGGCGCCCACGCCTGCGCGCGCGGCCGCGGCCCTGCTCGCCAGGCACTGGGACGGCAAGCTGCCCGTCGATCCGCGCCGCATCGCCGCGGCGCTGGGCATCCGCGTCGTCGCGCGCGGCGGCCCCGACGATCCCGGCTACGCCTACAGCGGCTACTTCGACAACAGCGGCGGACAACCCGTCATCGAATACAACCAGTCGGAGGCGGTGGTGCGCCAGCGTTTCACGATCGCGCACGAACTGGGCCACTACGCGCTGGGCCACGCCAGCTCGCCGCGCGACACGCCGGCCAACTTCAGCACCCGGGTGGCCGACGACGTCGAGCGGCTGGCCAACCGGTTCGCCGCGGAACTGCTCATCCCGGCCAAGGAACTGCGCATCCTGCTGCAGACGGGCAAGTTCAAGGACGTGGCCGACTTCGCCGCCGCGTTCTGGACATCCCAGCTGGCCATCACCTACCGCATGCAAGGCCTCGGGCTGATCCCATGACGTTCGATCCGACCGACATCAGCGACGATGCATCGCCGCCGGTCACGTCAACGGTCGCCAACGATCTCATCTCGGATCAGTCCACCCGCCGCTGGTTCCGCGGCATCGCGCTCGGCGCCGCGTTGCTGACCCTGCTCGTGCTCCTGGGCACCATGGCCGCCATCGTCCACACGTTCCTGTCCGAATTCCGCGTCCTGGCGCTCGACACCCAGGTGCAGCTGGCCGCCGCCCCGCGCATCGCCGCCGCACCGGCCGTGGCCGCGTCGGTGGCCGTGGCGGCGGTCGCCCCCGCCACGACGCATGTCTGGGTTTCGCTCGGGGCGTTCACCACCTCCATCGCCGCGCTGGTGACGGCGCTCGTCGTCGCGGCCACGGTGCTGGCCATCGCGCTGGTGCGCGCCAGCTTCACGCTCACGGCCCGCGGCGACGATCCGGCCCGCGCCACCACCGACGCCATGGACGACGCCTCCGTGACGCTGCCCGCAGCCGAATTCGTCAAGGCCTTCGGCGAATCGGTGCAGACGGCCCTCAAGGGCCTGCAGGCTCCGGTGCGGTAGGGCGGGTCACGCCTGCGGCCAACCCGCGCTACGCGAGCCGGGAGCCCCTGGGCAGGCGCGCCGCCAGCCACTCGTGGACATCGGCCCGGATGTGGCGGCCAGCCAGCAGGAAATCCTCGAAACGGCTGGGCACGTACGGGAGATACAACAGTGGCATGCGCGCCTGCTCGGGCGTGCGCGCCGCCTTGCGGCCGTTGCATGCCGCGCAGGCCGTGACCAGGTTCATCCAGCTCCATGCGCCGCCGCGGCTGGCGGGCACGATGTGCTCGCACTGCAGGTGCCGCTCGGCAAAGCGCAGGCCGCAGTACGCGCAGGTCATGCGGTCGCGCCGGAACAGCTTGGCTGCCGTCACGGCGGTGCTGCGGTCGAACAGGTTGACACGCGCGGCGCCGCGCAACGCGATGATGGGATGGACCTCGACCAGCGACTGCTGGCCGCTGGCGACGTTCCAGCCGCCGCGCAGCGTGCGCAGCGGGCCGTCGCCGTCGAACCAGGCCACCGCGCCCGACGCGTGGTGGGTGGCGGCCTGTTCGATCGAGATCCATGCCTGGGGCGTGCCCTGGATGTCCAGTTGCAGGACGTGATGGTGCGTGGCGTGCATTGCGGTGCCCTCCTTTCGCGGGCGCTGCCTCAGTCACGTACGTAGTGGGCGCGATCGCTGCCGTCAAAAGCAGCCGGACTTCATGCAGCAGTTCCTGAAACGCCGCGTGGATCCACACGCACGGATCCTCGCGGCCGAGCTTCTCGCGCAGTTCCTTGTCGCCATGGACGACGCGTTCGCCGCGCTTGACCGCGGTCTCGGAGGGATGGCCGCTACGACGCTTGCTCGTTCGGTGCGTCGTAAAAGCCGAGGTCGTCTTCGAGTTCGTGCTTCATGATGGTTCTCCTCACGGTCGGTTTGATGACATGCGCTCAGGGGTGGCCGAACGGAATTGAACCGATGTCAGCGAACCCGCAACCCGCGGCTCGGCCATTGAGCGACGGCCACCCCCCAGCGCACGAGGCACTGGACTCGACGGTCGGACTTGAACCGACGCGGGCTTGCGCCACCTGGTTTGCAACCAGGCGCCTTCGACCACTTGGCTACGTCGAGCAAACAGAAGGTTCCGGTGACGGGTTCCGGAGCCGCCCAATCGTTGCGGCCGGTTTGCGTCGCCAAGCGTGAGCGCTCCGGCGACTTCGGGTTGTCGGTGCCGTGTGCGGGAGTCGAACCCGCAACTCCGGAATGAAACTCCGGAGTCCTTGCCAGTTGGACGAACACGACGTGTGTCGCTTCCACTTCGGCTGTGCCCCCGCGCGAGCCCTCCCGTCGGAGGCGGCGTCTCGCTGCACGAAGGCGGCTTTCCCGCCGCGCACATCCCGCGTCGCGTACGCCAGGCGTCGATGCGACGTCGGAGTGCAGGGGCACACCCGAAGTGGAAGAAAAACAAAAAGGCCCGGATTCCTTGCGGAGTCCGGGCCTCTGGAATTCAGAGAGCGGCCAGGCGCGTCGTTCAGACGCGGCGGCCTCCCGGCGGGGAGCGATCCTCGGAGTCGCGATGCTCAGGCACCTGCCCGTACGGCAGGCCGCGCATGGCCAGCGAGACGGCGCACGCGAACGCGCACGAGCCGGCGAGGGCTTTGGCGTTGCGAAGGGCGATCCGGCTGTTCACGATGAGTTCCTGGGGTCGGTTCCGTTGCGAGGGCCGCGCCCAAGCAAGGATCTCGGGCGATGCACCTCGTGCAAAAAAATTGCCGCCTTTCCAAGCGACAGGACGCAGTGTAAATAGTCTTTACGGATTGCGCAAGGGGTGGATGCAGGAAATGTTGCGGGACGTCCACGCCGGCCCGGACGTGGACGGCCCTCCGGCACGCGGCGCGCGACCGGCCGGAAGGCGCACAAGAAAACTCGATGAGCTCAAAGAAAACTTTCTTGCTTGCGCGCGGCGAGGCCCGTTTCCAGAATCCGCCTCATCGCTCGGCAGGCCGCATGCGTCCCGCGCGATCGACTTATCCTTCGGCCCTTCCTGGAGTCCGCACATGGCACCTGACGTCTCACTCTGGCCGCTGCTCGGCGTGGCCGTGATCATCGCGGGCTTCGTCCTGCGCTTCAATCCGATGATCGTCGTCATCGCCGCGGCAATCGCCACGGCGCTGGTCGCCAAGTTCGGCTTCGCCGGCACGCTCGCCGCGATCGGCACCGGCTTCCTCAAGACGCGCAACCTGACGCTGGCGATCATCCTGCCGCTGGCCACGATCGGCCTGCTCGAGCGCCACGGGCTGCGCCAGCACGCCCAGGCCTGGATCCAGCGCTTCCGGCACGCGACCGCCGGCCAGCTGCTGGTCGTCTACCTCGCGGTGCGCGAACTCACGGCGGCGGTCGGCCTGACCAGCCTGGGCGGGCACGTGCAGATGGTGCGTCCGCTGATCGCGCCGATGACCGAAGGCGCTGCCGAGGTCCGGCATGGCCCCTTGCCCGACCGCATCCGCCACAAGCTGCGCGCCTTCGCGGCGGCGACGGACAACGTCGGCCTGTTCTTCGGCGAGGACATCTTCGTCGCGTTCGGCGCCATCGTGCTCATCACGACCTTCCTGCACGGCGCCGGGATCGACGTCGATCCCCTGCGGGTCGCGTTCTGGGGCCTGCCCACGGCGGGCGTGGCGTTCGTCGTGCACGCGGTCCGGCTGATCCGCCTCGACCGCATGCTGGCCCGCGAGCTGCGCGACGCCTCGGCCGAGGAGCGCGCCGACGACGCGTCCCTGCCCACCAACGAAGGGAGCGCCGCATGATCTTCACGCTGCCGCACCTGTACGTGCTGGCCGGCCTCGTGCTGGCCTGCGTGGCCGCGATGACCGCGGCCGACCGCCGGCATCCGCGCCGCCTCGGCAGCGCGCTGTTCTGGGGCTTCTACGCGCTGGTCTTTCTCGCGGGCGACCTGCTGCCGCCGGCCTGGATCGGCGCCGGCGTCATCGCGATGGCGGTGATCGCGGGCCTGCACCGCGTCGCCGCCGGGCCGGTGGAGCATCCGAGCACGGCCGAGTACGTCGAGCGCGCGCGCCGCCTCGGCAGCACGCTGTTCCTGCCCGCCCTGGCGATTCCTGCCGTGGCGATGATCGCGATCCTGGCCACCACCAAGGGCAAGCTCGGCGGCGTGCAGCTGCTGGACGCCGGTAATCCGACGCTGGCCGCGATCGGCATGTCCAGCGTCGTCGCGCTGGCGCTGGCGTGCTGGCTCGCCCGCGAGACGCCCGCGCAAGGCGTGCGCGAAGCGCGCCGCCTGGTCGACGCGATGGGCTGGGCGCTCGTGCTGCCGCAGATGCTCGCGATGCTGGGCCTGGTGTTCTCGGACGCCGGCGTCGGCAAGGCCGTCGCGTGGCTGGCCACGCACTACATCGCGATGGACGTGCGCTTCGTCGCGGTCGCGGTCTACGCGATCGGCATGGCGCTGTTCACCGTCATCATGGGCAACGGCTTCGCGGCGTTCCCGGTGATGACCGGCGGCGTCGGCGTGCCGGTGCTGGTCGGCGTGTTCCACATCAACCCGGCCGCCATGGCGGCGATCGGCATGTTCTCGGGCTACTGCGGCACGCTGATGACGCCGATGGCAGCCAACTTCAACATCGTGCCCGCGGCCTTGCTGGAGCTGCCCGACAAGAACGCCGTGATCCGCGCACAATGGCCGACGGCGATGGGCATCCTCGCCTTCAACATCCTGCTGCTGTACTTCCTGCTGCCGCGCCCATGACCTCCCGCCTGCCCCGCGTCCTGCTGACCGGCTTCGAGCCCTTCGGCGGCGAATCCGTCAACCCGTCGTGGGAGATCGCCCGCGCGCTCGACGGCTGGGAATGCGAGGGCCACGTGGTGCGCGCGGTGCGGCTGTCGTGCGTGTTCGGCGAGGCGCTGCGCGAGCTCGACGCGGTGCTCGAACGGCACACGCCGGCGCTGGTCGTGTGCCTGGGCCAGGCCGGCGGCCGCCCGGAGATCTCGATCGAGCGCGTGGCGATCAACGTCGACGACGCGCGCATTCCCGACAACCAGGGCCGCCAGCCGGTCGACGACGCGATCGAGGCCGACGGCCCGGCCGCGTACTTCTCGACGCTGCCGATCAAGGCCCTCGCGCGCGACGCGCGCGCGGCGGGCTTCGCGGCGTCGGTCTCCAACACCGCCGGCACCTTCGTCTGCAACCACGTCTTCTACGCGCTGATGCACCGCCTGGCCACGCGGCCGGTGCTCGGGCGCGCGCGCGGCGGCTTCGTGCATGTGCCCTACACGCCCGAGCAGGCGGCCGGGCGCGACGTGCCGTGCATGCCGCTCGCCACGCAGGTGGAGGCGGTGCGCGTGCTGCTGCGCAGCGCGCTGCGCACGGGTGACGACATCCGCGAGAGCGCCGGCCGCGAGCACTGATACCCGACCGGCGTGGCGTAAATAGTCTTTACGCATGCGGCCGTGGCGGCGACAATCGCCACTGCCCGTCCGCCGCTCCCGCCCCGTGTCCGATTCCACCGTCTTCCGCCGCCGCAACGTCCTCGCCCTGTTCCAGGCCTATGCCGAGAGCGCGGTGGCCACCGGCGCCACGCCCAAGGGCCTGGAGCAGGCCTTCGCGGCCCACGTCGAGATCTCGCCCAGCATGTGGAGCCAGATCAAGTCATCGCGTCCGATCGGCGACAAGCTGGCGCGCCAGATCGAGCAGCACTGCGGCAAGCCCGTGGGCTGGCTCGACGAACAGCGCGAGGCCGCCGGCCTGACCCCCGGCGAACAGCAGTTCCTGGCGTTCGCGCTGCAGGCGTGGCGGGCGACGAACGCCGAAGGGCGCAAGGCCTTGAAGGCGCAGATGAAGCTGGCGGCGCAGGGGTAAAGTCGGCCGCCACGGCATGTCGCGACGCGCGTCGCGAACCACGAGCAAGGGCGCCATGAACCAGCGATTCGTCGAAGCCTTCTACTGGGTCGCCACCCTCAAGAGCATGACGCGGGCGGCCGAGAAGCTGTTCATGACGCAGTCGGCGATCTCCAGCCGGGTGTCCGCGCTGGAAGAGGAACTGGGCACGCTGCTGATCGACCGGCGCGACCGCCAGCAGTTCGCGCTGACCAACGCCGGCATGCGCTTCCTCGACTACGCCGAGCGCCTGATGGCGATCCACCGCCAGATGCGCGACGAGCTCGGCACCGAGGCGGCCGGCGGCGTGCACCTGCTGCGCGTCGGCGCCATCGAATCGGTGTTGCACACGTGGCTGATCCCGTTGCTGCAGCACCTGCGCAGCGTGCATCCGAAGCTGCAGCTGGAGCTGACGGTGGAGATCACGCCGGTGCTCGCCGAGGCCGTCAAGCGCGGCACGCTGGATCTCGTGTTCGCGGCGCAGTCGGTCTCGGCACCGGACATCCGCACCCGTCCGCTGCCGACGATGGAGATGGTGTTCGTCGGCGCGAAGTCGCTGAAGCGCCGGGCGCCGTATGCGCTCGCGGACATCGTCGCGCACGAGGTGATGACCTTCCAGCGCGGCTCGCAGCCGCACCTCGCGCTGCTCGAGCAGCTGCGCGGCGAGGGCCTGGAGCCGCCGCGGCTGCACGCGGTGTCGTCGATCCCGGCGATGGTGCACCTGATCGAGGCCGGCTTCGGCATCGCGACGCTGCCGCGCATCGCCGCCGAGACGCTGGCGCGCCAGCACGACATCGCGATCCTGCCGTGCGCGACGGCGCTGTCGCCGCTGCCGGTGCTGGCGAGCTATCGGCACGATCCGGGGTCGTCGGCGCTGACCTCCGTGATCCATGACGCGCTGAAGTTCATCGACGCGTTCGGAGGCGCCTCCGGCAAGACGCGCGCCCCGGCCCGATCATCACAGAAGAAAAATCGATAGGCTCAGAGAAAACTTTTGCGCTTGCGCGGCGCCGCCCCGGTTTCCAGAATGCGTCCATGCCCACCCACCACGACGACCCCGCCGCGCTGCGCCAGGCGTGCCGCAGCGGCGCCTTCGACCGCCCGACGGCCGGCCACGCGCCGGGGCGGGTGCAGGCCAACCTGACGATCGTCCCGCAGGCCGACGCGTTCGACTTCCTGCTGTTCTGCCAGCGCAACCCCCAGGCCTGCCCGATCGTCGAGGTGCTGGCGCCCGGCACGCGCGAGGTGCGCGCCGCGCCGGGCTCCGACATCGCCACCGACCTGCCCGGCTACCGCGTCTACCGCGACGGCCAGCTTGTGCAGGAGCGCGCCGACGTCGCCGCGCTGTGGCGTCCCGACCTCGTCAGCTTCCTGACCGGCTGCAGCTTCTCGTTCGAGTGGGCGCTGGAGCGCGCCGGCATCCCGCTGCGCCATGTGCGCCAGCAGCGCAACGTCGCGATGTTCCGCACCA
>JAEKKH010000279.1 GCA_019510465.1 Burkholderiales bacterium | reverse complement strand
AAGCTGGGCCCGATCGAGCTGAACGTCAAGGAAACCAAGACCGTGCCGATCCCGATGTGGGCCGGCATCGCGGGCATCGTCATCGGCGGCTTCCTGCTGGTCACGGGCAACCGGCGTTGAGCCGGCGCCGCATGAGCGCGCGCCCGGCCGCCCGAAGGCGCTCGCACCGCAGCCCGCAGGGCGGAGGTTGCATGATGAGCGCACGCCCGGCCGCTCCGAAGGGCGCTCGCGCCGCAGCCCGCAGGGCGAAGGTTGCCCCATGACCGCCCCCGAGCTCGAGGCCTATCTTCACGCCCACATCCCGCTGTCGGCGGCGATGCAGGTGTCGGTGCGCGCGGTGGAAGCCGACGCCGTGACACTGGCCGCGCCGCTGGCGCCCAACATCAACCACCGCGAAACCGTGTTTGGCGGCAGCGCCTCGGCCGTCGGCATCCTCGCGGCCTGGTCGCTGCTGCACACACGCATGCTGTCCGAGGGCCTGCATGTTCGGCTGGTGATCCAGAGCAACGCGATGGCCTACGACAAGCCCATCTTCGGCGCCTTCACGGCCCGCTCGTCGCTGGCCGAACCCGACCAGTGGCCGCGTTTCATGCGCATGCTTGCGCGCATGCGCCGCGCCCGCATGCGCGTGAACTCGGTGCTGGAGAGCGACGGCCATGTCGTCGGCCGGCTGACGGGCGAGTTCGTGGCGTTGGCCTAGCACCGGGCCACGCGGGCTGCGCCGCGAAGCGTCTCGTGGCGCCTTGGCCGGCCGGCGTGGATCCTGCGCCCGCGCGCGGGGCCGCCAAATGGCGATGAACCGGCAGGCGACCCGCTCTCGCGGGCGCCTGCGTCGCGTTTCGTCAGGGATGGGCGGCGATGACCTGCGCGACCGCCGCGGTGAGGCGCTTCGCGTACGGCAGGTGCAGGAACTCGTTCGGGCCGTGCGCGTTGCTCTTGGGCCCGAGCACCCCGCAGACCATCATCTGGGCCTTCGGGAAGCCCTGCTGCAGGAGGTTCATCAGCGGGATCGTGCCGCCCTGGCCGATGTAGCCCAGCGGCTCGCCCCAGTGCGCGCGGCTGGCGGCGTCGAGTGCCGTCTCCATCCAGGAATCGAGCACCGGCGCATTCCAGCCGGTGGCTCCGTAGGCGCCCATGCGGCCATCGGGCTGGAAGGTGACCTTCGCGTTGTAGGGCGCGTTGTCCTCCAGCAGCTTCTTCAGGTCGGCGGCCGCCTGGTTGGCGTCGACCAGCGGCGGCAGGCGCAGGCTCAGCTTGAACGCGCTGAACGGACGCAGCACGTTGCCGGCGTTGCCGATCTCCGGGAAGCCGTCCATGCCGGTGACCGACAGCGTCGGGCGCCAGGTGCGGTTCAGCAGCGCCTCGGCCGGGTCGGTGGTGGTGGGCAGCGTGGGGCCGCCGTCGGCGCCGCAGGCCCACGGCATGCGCTTCCACACCTCGTCGCCCAGGACGGCGGCGGCGGCCTTCACCTGCTCGATGCGGTCGCTCGGGATCTGGCAGTGGAAGCTGTCGGGCAGCAGGCGGCCGGTGCCTGAGTCTTCCAGGCGGTCGAGCACGTGGCGCAGGATGCGGAAGCTGGACGGCACGAGCCCGCTCGCGTCGCCGGAGTGGATGCCCTCGGTGAGGATCTCGACCTTCAGCGTGCCCGTGATGTTGCCGCGCAGGCTGGTCGTGAGCCACAGCTGGTCGTAGTTGCCGGCGCCGGAATCCAGGCACACGACCAGCGACACGTCACCCATGCGATCCTTCAGCAGGTCGAGATAGACCGGCAGGTCGCCCGAACCCGATTCCTCGCAGGTCTCGATCAGGCCGACGATGCGCGGATGCGTCGTGCCCTGCGCCTTCAGCGCTTCGATGGCCGAGACCGCGGCATAGACCGCGTAGCCGTCGTCGGCGCCGCCGCGGCCATAGAGCTTGTCGTCCTCGACCTTGGGCGTCCACGGGCCCAGATCGCGGCGCCAGCCGCTGAACTCGGGCTGCTTGTCGAGGTGGCCGTACATGACGACGGTGGGCGCCGTGCCGAACGACGACGGGCGCGTGGCCTCGACCTCGAAGAAGATCACCGGCGTGCGGCCCGGCTGGCGGATGACTTCCAGCGTCAGGCCCGGCACCTTGCGGCCCTCGACCCACAGCGCCGCGTCGCGCACCACCTTGTCGAGCAGGCCGTGCTGTTCCCAGTCGGCGTCGAACATCGGGCTCTTGGCCGGGATGGCGACGTAGTCCTTGAGCTGGGGCAGGATGCGCGCGTTCCAGGCCGTCTCCGAGAAGGCGGCCAGCGCCTTGGCATCGGGCTCGGCGGGGACGGGCAGGCGTTCGGGGGCGTTCATGGCGGACTCCAATGGGCGACCCTGGCGCGGTCCAGCGGCCGACGTTCGCGGATGGCGGACGAGGCCCCTGCGCACCGGGTGGCGGGATTCAGGGTGGATCGCCATTTTGCGCCTGTCGCCCCCGAGAGTCCGAGCGGCAAACCGCGTCGAAACCGAGGATTTCGCTACGGCCGGTCGCTTCCGGGGCCGCGAGCTCAGGCCGGGATCGTCTCCGGCACGTGGGCCTCGAGCCAGCCGGCGAGCGCGTCCAGCACCTGGCCCTGCTCGGGCTCGTTGAAGATCTCGTGGAACAGGCCCGGCCATTCGCGCACGGTGACGACGTCGCGCGGCGCGGCGGCGGCAAAGGCGGCGCTGCCCGCCGGCGCGACGCAGCGGTCGGCACCCGCCCACATCAGGAGCGTCGGCGTCTTCCAGCGCGGCGACGCGGCGATCACCGCCGGACCCTGGCGCGCGACGAACAGGCCCAGCCGGCCGGTGATGCGGTCGTGCACCAGCGGGTCGTCGGCATAGGCCTTGACCACGCCGGCGTCGCGCGAGATCCAGTCCACCTTCAAGCCGTTGTTGACCGCGAGGTTGGGCAGCATCGGCGCGACGAGCGCGAGCAGCAGCTTCTGGATCGCGTTGGTGCCGGGGTCGAGCGCGGGCGACGACATCACCAGTGCGTCGACGCGGAACCACCACGGCGCGGGCGTCGCCGACAGGCCTTCGGCGACGAAGCGCCCCGCGATCAGGCCGCCCAGGCTGTGGCCGATCAGCGTCAACGGGCCCGGCACGCTCTCGCGCGCGGCGCGCAGCACGCGGCCGAGGTCGGCGCACAGCGTGTCGTCGGCCGGGATGCCGCCGCGCTGGCCGGGCGAGCGGCCGTGGCCGCGATGGTCGTAGCCGACCACGGTGAAGCCCAGGCCGTTGAGCCGGCGCGCGACGTGGTCGTAGCGGTCGATGTGCTCGCCGAGCCCGTGCACCAGCACGGCGACGCCGCGGCTCGGGTTGGCTGCGGGCCAGGTGCGCAGGTGCAGGGCGAGGCCGTCGTGGGTGGTCACGGGTTTCATGCGGCGCAGTGTAGGGGGCCGCCCCGCGTCCGGCCATCCGGATCGCCACCTCCGGGGCAGGCTATGCTGCGCAGCTGCAACGACGGCGCCATCCTCGCCGCGCCACGACCCTCCTTCGCATGACGAACGCCCATCCCATCACCATCCGCCCCGCCCAAGCCGACGACGCCCTGTGCCTGGGCGTGCTGTCCACGCAGGTCTTCCTGCACACGTACACGCTGCACGGCATCCGGCCGGCGCTCGCCCGCGAGGCGCTCGCCAACCATTCGGTGGCCCGCTACGAAGCGCTGCTGGCGGATCCGGACAAGACCATCCTGGTGGCCGAATGCGCGGGGCACATGGTGGCCCTGTCGCTGGTCGACAACGCGGCGCGCCTCGAGACCCGGCCAGACCTCGCGGCCGCCAAGCTCGAGCACCTGTACGTGCAGGAACCCTTCACCGGCCGCGGCATCGGCCGCGACCTGCTGCGCCAGGCCGAGAAGGGCGCTGCCGCGCGCGGCGCCGAGATGCTGTGGCTGACCGCCTGGGTCGGCAACGCGCGGGCGCTGAGCTTCTACCCGCGCTGCGGCTACGACGACCTCGGCGAGACGATGTTCACCTTCGAGGGCGAGTCGCACCCCAACCGGCTGTTCGGCAAGCGGGTGCGGCACGTCGCCCCGGCCTGAGGACAGCGCCGATACTCGGGGCTGGCCACCGGAGCGAACGCCATGAACGACTTCTTCCGCCTCGACCACGATGGCGCCAGCGGCGTCGCCGAGCTGGTGCTGAACCGGCCCGAGCGCATGAACACCATGGCGCCGGCGTTCTTCCCGGCGCTGCGCGACGCGGTGCAGGCGCTCGACGACGCCGGCGACACGCGCGTGCTGCTCGTGCGCGGCGAGGGCAGGCATTTCTGCGCCGGCATGGCGCTGGACACCTTCGCGGCCGACGGGCCGATGCGTGCGATGCTGGACACCGGCAGCGCGCGCCGGCGCCTCGCGTTCCAGACCCAGCTGCGCCGCCTGATGGCCTGCTTCGACGTGCTCGACGCCGCGCGCTTCCCGGTCGTCTGCGCCGTGCAGGGGGCGTGCGTGGGCGGCGCGCTCGACCTCGCCGCGGCCTGCGACCTGCGCGTGTGCAGCGCCGACGCGTTCTTCACGGTGCAGGAGATCCACATCGGCATGGCCGCCGACCTCGGCGTGCTGCAACGCCTGCAGCGCCTGCTGCCGCAGGGCCTCGCGCGCGAGCTGGCGTACACGGGCGATCGCCTGGGCGCGGAACGCGCGCTGGCCGCCGGCTTCGTCAACGCGGTGCTGCCCGACGCCGACGCGCTCGTCGCCCACGCGCGCAAGCTCGCGGCGTCGATCGCGGCCAAGTCGCCGCTCGCCATCGCCGCGAGCAAGTCGGCGCTGAACCACGCCCGCGATCATTCGACGGCCGCGTCGCTCGAGCAGATGACGCTGCTGCAGAGCGCGGTGTTCGACATCGACGAGATGGCACGCGCGATCGCGGCCTGGCACGCGAAGCAGCCGGCGTCGTTCGAGGCGCTGGGCGCCATCGCGACGCCGGCCAGGCCCTGAGGCGCCGACCATGGCGGCGTCCACCCCCGGCTACTCGGGCACCCCGCTCGCGCGCAAGCTGGGCATCGTCGCGGGCAGCCGCGTCGCGCCGCTGCACGCGCCGGACGACTACCTGGACTGGCTCGCGCCGCTGCCCGAAGGCGTGCGCTTCGCCGCGAAGGCGTCGGCCGCCACGGACGTCGTCCATGTGTTCGGCGATCGCCGCGCCGACCTGGCGGCCTGCCTGCAGGACCTGCGCGGCCGCATCGCGCCGGCGGCGGCGGTCTGGGTGTCGTGGCCGAAGAAGGCCTCGAAGGTGCCGACCGACATCACCGAGGACACGATCCGCGAGATCGCGCTGCCGCTCGGGTTCGTCGACGTGAAGGTCTGCGCGGTCAGCGAGGTCTGGTCCGGGCTGAAACTGGTGATCCGCAAGGAGTTGCGCGGTCAACCGACCTGAGCGGTTTCGCGTTGGTTGCTGGCGGGCGTCGAGAAAGACGCCCGCATCGCGGCGCGGCGTGTCCCACGGCACCATGCGCGTTGGTCCGACAACACGATGGGAATCACCATGAACTTCCGTACCCTCTCGATCGCCTGCGCCCTGATCGGTGCCGCCTCCTTCGCCGGCGCCGCCGAAGTCGCCGACGCCGCGGCCAGCGCGTCCAGCGCGGTCAAGCACGCTGCCAAGGCGACCGGCCACGCCGTCGCCAAGGGCGCCTCGGCCGCCGCCACCGGCACCATGCACGTCGCCTCCGAAGCGGCCACCGGCACCGCGCACGCCGCGCACAAGGCCGCCAGCGGCATCAAGCACGTCGCCCACAAGGCCGCCTCGGCCGCGTCGGACGCCGTCACCAAGTAAGCACGCCCGCGAAGGCCCCGGCTCCCAGGGGCCGGGGCCTTCGCCTTTTCGGGGTGGGCGAAGCCGTCACAATGGCGGCCCATGCTTCCCGTCAATCGCGCCAGCGTCCTGATTGCCGCCGCCCTGGCCGTGGCCTCGCCGTTCGTTGCCGGCGCGATGGCGCGGGCCGATGGTGCGGTGGGCGCGCCGGGCGCCGGACGCGTGCTGCTCGATTGGCCGAACCTGCTGATCGAGCAACTGCCGGGCCGGATCGGCGGCGTCCTCATGATGTCGGGGCTCGTCCCGCTGCTGCTGTATTTCGGCGCCTACCTGCTCGCCTGCCATGGCGTGCGCCTGCTGTGGCGCCGCGCGCGGCGCGCGCAGCACGTCGCTCCGTGAGCCGCCCGGCCGACGACGCGCCGGCCCCCGGTTGACCGCGCCGCCCTGCCGCCGGCGCGTTCCCTTCGACGGCCATCCCGGCTACCATCCTGGCAGTCCAGGGATACGAGAAAAGCGAAGAGAGAGCGCGTCATGCAGATCCAGGAAGCCGTCGAGACATGCGTCACGAAGAAGTACGCCGACTTCGAAGGCCGGGCCACGCGCTCCGAGTTCTGGTGGTTCATGCTGTTCTGCGTGATCGTCAACACGCTGCTGGGCGTGGCGGCCGAGTGGGCCGCGGGCATCTTCTTCGTGGTGATGCTGGTGCCCAGCCTGGCGGTGGGCACCCGCCGCCTGCGCGACACCGGCCGCAGCCCCTGGTGGTGGCTGCTGATGGCGCCGCCGATGATCGTGGTCGGCTGGCTCGTGCTGCTGGTGTTCTTCGTGCAGCGCGGCACGACGCCGACCACGCCCGCCACGCCCGACCATCCGGGCAGCCCGGCCGCCCCGACCTGAGGCGCCGGCCGGTCAGCCGCGCTGGAACTTGAACACCGCGACGCTGGCCATCAGGTTCGGCCGGCGCCGCACGACGCGCCCGTTCTGCAGCCCGAACGACTCCAGGATGTCGAGCCCGTTCTTGCGCGCCAGCACCTCGAAGTCGGCGTGCGTCGTCACGCGGATGTTGGGCGTGTCGTACCACTCGTAGGGCAGCGCGCGCGTGACGGGCATGCGGCCCGACGCGATGTGCAGGCGGTTGGGCCAGTGCGCGAAGTTCGGGAAGCTGACGATGCCGATGCGTCCGACGCGCGCGGTCTCCCGCAGCATCTTCTCGGTGTTGCGCAGGTGCTGCAGCGTGTCCAGCTGCAGGACGACGTCGAAGCTGTGGTCGTCGAACAGCGCCAGCCCTTCCTCGAGGTTGAGCTGGATGACGTTGATGCCGCGCCGCGTGCTCGCGAGCACGTTCTCGTCGGCGATCTCGATGCCGTAGCCGCTGCAGCCATGGTGCGTCGTCAGGTGCGCGAGCACCTCGCCGTTGCCGCAGCCGAGGTCCAGTACCCGCGAGCCGTGCGGAACCAGGCTCGTGATGATGTCCAGGTCGCGCCGCTCGCTCATGACGACAGTCCCTCCCGCGCCGCCTGCGCTTTGTCGACCAGCGCCTTGACGATCTCGCGCGAGCGCTGCGGCGCGAAGCGCCAGTCGGTGGTGAAGCTGACCACCAGGAAGCGGCACGCGCGGGCGACCGCGAAGGCGGCCGACAGGTCGCCGTCGTGGGCGTGCGCCGGGTCGAAGTAGTCCAGCGCGCGGGTGATCAGGAGATAGGTGTTGGCGTCGAAGTACTCGCTGAACTTGTCGCCCTGGTAGCGGAGATAGCTCTCGACCTGGAACTCGATGTCCTGCGTCGAGTAGTTGTGGCGTGCGCCGTTGTCGCTCGCGCCGCGCGTGGTGCGGCCGAACTTGGCCTCCATCGAGTCGTCCGACAGGTAGGTGATGTGGCCGATCATGCGCGCCACGCGCAAGCCGCGCTTGGGCACGGTGCCGGCCTGCGTGTAGTGGCCACCGTGGAAGTCGGGGTCGGTGACGATGGCGCGGCGGGCGACCTCGTTGAAGGCGATGTTCTGCGCCGACAGCTTGGGCGCCGTGGCCACCGCCACGCAGTTGGCGACGCGCTCGGGGTAGCGCAGCGTCCAGGCCAGCGCCTGCATGCCGCCCAGGCTGCCGCCCAGCACCGCCGCGAGCTTGGTGATGCCCAGGCGCTCGACCAGCCGCGCCTGCGCGTCCACCCAGTCCTCCACGGTCACGACGGGGAAGTCCGCGCCGTACACGCGGCCGCCGGCGGCCGGGTCGGGGTTGCGCGACGTGGGCCCGGTCGAGCCGAAGCACGAGCCCGGGTTGTTGACGCCGATGACGAAGAAGCGGTCGGTGTCGAGCGCCTTGCCGGGTCCGACCAGGTTGTCCCACCAGCCGGTGTCGCCCGCGGGCGAGACGCCCGCCACGTGGTGGCTCGCGTTGAGCGCATGGCACACGAGCACGGCGTTGTCGCGCGCGGCGTTCAGCGTGCCGTAGGTCTCGTAGACCAGCGTGTAGTCGTTCAATTGCTTGCCGCTGGTGAGCGGCAGCGGCTCGGCGAAGTGCATCGCCTGCGGCTCGATTCGGCCGACGGAACCCATCTCGGCACCCTTTGCGTTCACGGTCATCCGGGAAAAGCTCGGACACCGCGGGGCGCCCCTCTTTAGCGAAATTTATAAAGCGCCCGCAAGCCGGAAATCAAATCGGCGCTGTCGCCTGATTATAGTGGCCCGCCATGAGCCGAACCCTGACCATGCCGTTTCGCGCCGCCGCGGCCGCGCTCGCACTGACCGCCGCCGCCGGCGTCCACGCCCAGGAGACGGGCGCCGACACCGCCGGTGCCACGGAGCCCACGCGCCCCAAGGAGCCGCTGCCGCTGTGGGAGATCGGCCTCGTGGGCATCGCCGCCTACCAGCCGGCGTATCCCGGCTCCGACCAGGATTTCGGGCGGCTGCGGATCCTGCCGTTCGGCATCTACCGCGGCTCCCTGCTGCGCGTGGACGGCAAGGGAATCGGCCTGCGCGCGCTGCAGACGCCGCGCTGGGAATGGGACGTCAGTGCGTCGGGTTCGTTCGGCTCGTCGGCCAACAAGGTCGACGCGCGCCACGGCATGCCCAGCATCGGCACGCTGGCCGAGATCGGGCCGGCGGTCAGGATCAACCTCGGCGACCTGCTCGATCCGAGGCGCGAGCCGCGGCTCACGCAGCTGGAGATCCCGTTGCGCGCCGTGTTCGACGTCAGCCACCGCTTCGACCACGAGGGCTGGACCTTCGAGCCGCGCCTGTCGCACACGGCCTGGACGGGCCAGGGCTTCTCGCTGGTCGTCTCGGCGAGCACGCTGTTCGGCGACCGCACGCTCAACCACCTGTACTACGGCGTCGACGCGCCCTACGCGACCGCCGACCGGCCGGCCTACGGCGCCAAGGCCGGCCTGATCGCCACGCGCCTGAACGCGAGCCTGCGCCATCGCATCAGCCCGACGCTGCGCATGCAGTACTTCGCGCAGCTGGAGACGGTGCGCGGCGCGGCCAACGAGGCGAGCCCGCTGGTGCGCAGCAGGCAGGACGCGGGGATCGGCGTCAGCCTGATCTGGGGCGCCTGGCACTCCGCCGAGGCCGGCGTCGAGTAGCACCCGCTCGACCCGCCGTGCGGCACGCCGACGAAGTGACCGTGATGCCCGCGCCGCCGGACGGCCGCGGGCCCCGCTGCGAACTGCGCGTCGGCGGGCGATCCACCGGCCGCTTCGTCGCCGGCCTGAACCTCGAGGCGGCGGTCGAGGTGAACGGCCGCTACCTCGTGCTGCTGACCGACGGCGTCGACATGGAGGAGCTGCTGTCCGTCCACCTGGTGGAAAAGGACGGACGCCTGATCGACACCGCCAGCATCGGCCAGGCGCGCTCGACCGGCCGGTTCCGGCACCTCGTGCTGGGGCCGCCGCGCTCGATCGGCTTCCATTTCCTGGGGGACGGCGCGTGGACGGTGATGGTGCATCCGCAGCCGCGCCTGGCCTGGCCGCTGCTGCCCGAGGCGCCCGCCGTGCACCGGCCCTTCGGCTGGCGGCGCTGGTTCCTGGTGCGGATGAGCCAGCGCTGACGCCGCGGCGCGGCAGGGAAGTCTCGGGACACCGGCCGGCCGCGGAGGATTACATTGACCCTCAGTGCACGGCCGAGCTGTCATCAAGTTTGCGCCCGAACGTGCCGAAGATCCCGGGACGGCCCGTCGCCACCCGACACGAGAACCTGCACGAGACCTTCCCATGCCCACCTGGCTGCTGTCGCTCGATCGATTCTTCCCGATTCGCTACCTGGCGTGGATCCTGTGCGCCGTCATCGCGCTGCTGGGCGCGTTCACCGAGGTCGTCGCCCACACCGGCTGGACCTGGGCGGTGCTCGGGCTGGCGGGCGTCATCGTCGGCATCCGCGACGTGCGCCAGCGCCGCCACTCGATCCTGCGCAACTACCCGGTGATCGGCCACCTGCGCTTCTTCTTCGAGTTCATCCGCCCGGAGATGCGCCAGTACTTCATCGAGGGCGACAACGAGGCCGCGCCGTTCTCGCGCCAGCAGCGCTCGCTCGTCTACCAGCGCGCCAAGGGCGACCCCGACAAGCGGCCGCTGGGCACCCAGCTGGACGTGCAGTCCGAAGGCTACGAGTGGATCAACCATTCGCTGCAGCCCACGAAGCTGGCCTCGCACGACTTCCGCGTCACCATCGGCGCGAACTGCGCGCAGCCCTACCACGCCAGCATCTTCAACATCAGCGCGATGAGCTTCGGCGCGCTCAGCGGCGCGGCGATCCGCGCCCTCAACGGCGGCGCGCTGCGCGGCAACTTCGCGCACGACACCGGCGAGGGGTCCATCAGCGTGCACCACCGCGCGCAGGGCGGCGACCTGATCTGGGAGGTGGCCTCGGGCTACTTCGGCTGCCGCAACCCGGACGGCACGTTCAACGCGGAGCTGTTCGCCAGGCACGCCACCGAGCCGCAGGTCAAGATGATCGAGGTCAAGCTCAGCCAGGGCGCCAAGCCGGGCCATGGCGGCGTGCTGCCCGGGCCCAAGGTCACGCAGGAGATCGCCGAGGCGCGCGGCGTGGCGCAGGGCGTGGACTGCGTCTCGCCGGCCAGCCACAGCGCGTTCTCGACGCCGGTGGAGATGCTGCAGTTCATCGCGACGCTGCGCGAGCTCTCGGGCGGCAAGCCGGTCGGCTTCAAGTTCTGCATCGGCCATCCGTGGGAGTGGTTCGGCATCGCCAAGGCCATGCTGGAGACGGGCCTGCTGCCCGACTTCATCGTCGTCGACGGCGGCGAGGGCGGCACCGGCGCGGCGCCGCTGGAATTCGCCGACCACGTCGGCACGCCCGTGCAGGAAGGCCTGCTGCTCGTGCACAACACGCTCGTCGGCCTGGACCTGCGCGACAAGATCAGGATCGGCTGCGCCGGCAAGGTGGTCAGCGCGTTCGACATCGCCCGCATGATGGCGCTCGGCGCGAACTGGTGCAATTCGGCGCGCGGCTTCATGTTCGCGCTGGGCTGCATCCAGTCCCAGAGCTGCCACACCGACCACTGCCCCACGGGCGTGGCCACGCAGGATCCGCTGCGCCAGAGGGCGCTGGTCGTGCCGTCCAAGATCGAGCGCGTGCACAACTACCACCGCCACACGCTGGAGGCGCTCAAGGAACTCGTGCAGGCCGCCGGCCTGCAGCATCCCAACGAGATCACCGCCAACCACGTGGTGCGCCGCGTCGCGGGCGACAAGGTCAAGCTGCTCGCCAACCACCTCGAGTTCGTCGAGCCGGGCGCGCTGCTGGCGGCCGCGCGCGGTGAATGCGACTGGCCGCACAACGTCTACAGGATGTACTGGCCGATCGCGCGCGCCGACAGCTTCGCGCCGGCCCGCGCCGCCGCCCCCGCGAGCACGCCGCCGGCGCCGCCCGCGGCGGCCGCCCAGCAGTCGGCGCTCGATCTCGCCGTCTGAGCCGCGGCGCGCCGCCGCGCGTTCAGGGCGTTCAGGGCGTGCCGAGGTGCGCCAGCTCGCGCTGGGCCGACTGGAACTCGACGAACTCGGTCACGCCGGTGGCCACGCTCTGGCGCAGGTACTTGCGCGCGCCGGCCAGGTCGCCGTCGGCGAGTGCCTTCTCGCCGGCGTAGTAGTACAGCTCGCATTCGCGGCCCGCGCTGCGCTGGCCGTTCTCCTGCGAGGCCGCGAGCGCCTTGTCGAGGCTGGTGCGGCCCTCCATCAGCTGCAGCACGCTGTACGGCCATTCCGGATACGCGGCGGAGGGCTCGAACGCGCGCACGGCCTCGACCGCCTTGCCGGCGTCGCTGCCGCCGCGGCGGTGGGCCAGGTACAGCCAGATCGTGCCGTACATGCGCTCGACCTCCTGGCGCGACTGCAGCGCGGTCACGAAGTCGTCGCGCGCCGGGCCCATGTCGCCGGCCAGGTAGTGCATGCGGCCACGCGTCAGGTAGACCTCGGTCTTCGACGGCGACAGCTTCAGCGTCTCGCCGATCTCGCGCAGCACCGTCTTGTCGTCGCCGCGCGCCAGCGCGTTCTCGGCAAGCGCCGCGTGCGCGTCGGCGTTCGCCGGATCGAGCAGCAGCGCCGATTCGATGGATCCCTTGCCGAGATCCTGCTTGCCGACGTTGTCGAGCGCGATGCCCTTGGCCAGCAGCACCTGGGCGCGCAGCGGCGGCGTCAGGCGGTCGGAGTCGAGCTCCTTGTCGAGCATGAGCACCTGCATCGTGGCGTTGGCCTGCGTCTGCGTGACCAGGTGCAGGTCGCCTTTGCGCAGCCTGGCCAGCAGCACGTCGCCCTCGCTGCGCAACGCTGCGAACTGGCCGACGGAGAACGCCGAGACGATGACGCTGCCGCCCAGGTGCGTGCCGACCCTGAGGACGCGGTCGCGGTGCGCCGACCACTCGCTGGCGGGGATGGTGTCGGTCAGCAGGTGC
The DNA here is from genome assembly GCA_019510465.1 of Burkholderiales bacterium. GTDB lineage: Bacteria > Pseudomonadota > Gammaproteobacteria > Burkholderiales > Burkholderiaceae_C > Scleromatobacter. Next base: position 1,791 of record JAEKKH010000279.1, on the reverse strand, counting down.
AGCTCGCCGAACATGTCCTGGCGCGGCGACTGGATCTCCGAGTGCGTGTGCAGCTCGAAGACGTCGTTCGTCTCGTCGAAGGGCGGCGTGTTCTGCACGCCCGGGAACGGCTCGCCGAAATCGAACACGACGTGCTGCAGGAAGCGCCCGGTCTGCAGGTGGTACGCCTGCGTGCGCGCGGCCTGGTCGGGCAGGCGCAGGGGCGAGACGAGCGTGCCCAGCGCGTAGCGGCCGGCCAGCGCGCGGTGTTCGGGCAGCGTCCAGAACTCGCCGGTGCGGAAGTGCGACGTCACCTTGACGGTGTTGTCCTCGCCGTCGGCGGCCACGTCCATCGGCGCGCTCACGACCAGCGATGGATAGGCGCGCACCAGGTCGGCCTGGACCCCCTTCTCGATGTCGGCGCGCGGCTGGCTGGCCAGGCTCGAGCGGAACCATTCGGCCCATTCGCCATGCAGCGTGGTGACCGAGGTCAGCGTGCCTTCGCGCGCCAGCCTCGGGAACGAGAAGGTGTCCAGCGTCTCGATGCGCACCGCGTCGCGCCCGCTGGGCAGCTCGGTGAGCGCCGGCGTGCCGGCCTGAGCGAGCAGGCCGACGCCCAGGTCCAGCGCCTCGCGCGCCGCGACGCGCCCGGTCTGGTAGGCGCGCGTGGCGTCGAGGAACACGGGCTTGCCGTCGACCATCACGCGCACGATCGCGTGGTCGAACGCGAGCGGGCCCGGCAGGCGCTTGCCGCTGGCGGCCTGGAACTGCGCCGACACGATCACCGGGGTCGCCTCGAAGCCCATGCGCGTGAGCAGCTCGGCCAGCAGCGCCACCTTGTCCTTGCAGTCGCCGAAGCGCTGGCGCAGCACGGTGTCGGCCGCGGCCGGCTGGTGGGAGTCGGTGCCGCCCTCGGTGCCGAAGTAGCGGATGTCGCGCTGCACGAAGTCCAGCGTCGCGCGCAGCAGCGCCTCGCGGTCGGGCGCCCTGGCCTTGAGCTCGGCCACCTGCGCGTCGACGGCGGGGCTGGGCTGCATCGCGCGGGCGAACAGCTGCGCGGCCCAGTCCGAGACCTCCTTCCAGTCGGCGAACTCGCTGAGCTCGATCTGCCACTTCAGGTAGTCGGCGGCCGGCAGGCGCTCGTCGGACAGCAGCTGCGCGATGTTCGTGCGCTTGAACTGCGTCTCGCGCAGGCCGTCGTGCACGCGGGCCGTCACCGTCGTCGTGGCCGGGTCGCCCACGCGCACGTGGATGTCGCGCGCGGCAGGCGCGACGAGGCGCAGGGCCCAGGTGCCGGTGGGCGCGTTCGGGTAGGCGTCCCATTCGGTGGCGACGAAGCGGCCGCCGAAGACGGGGTTGTCGCCGATGATCGAGGCCGACCATTCGACGCGGTCGCCGGCGCGCAGGTCGTCCAGCACCAGCGACGCGGTGAAGCGGCCGTCGACCACCTGCCGCTCGAGCTGCTGCTCGCGCTGCAACAGGCGCACCTTCTTCGCGTCGAGCTTGTTGATGCGCTGGTTGCCGCGGACGATGTCGATCTGGTGGAGCACGAGCCGCTGGTAGGCCGGGTCGAAGGTCAGCTCGATCTGGCCGCCCTGCTGCAGTGCCGAGGTGTCGTTGATCTGGCGGATGGTGTGGCGGTAATGCTCGGCGCCGTGATCGAGCACGCGCACCTGTTCCTCGGCGACGAGCAGTTGGTAGGGCGCGGCGGGCACCGGCACCGACGGGTCGACCGCGAGCGGGTGCACCCACGCGGGCGTGCGCTCGATCGTGAACGTGGGCGGCGCCGGCACCGCGGCGGAGGCGATGCGC
>JAEKKH010000278.1 GCA_019510465.1 Burkholderiales bacterium | reverse complement strand
CCGGCTCGATCTCGACGCGGCGGTTCGGCTCCAGGCACTTGATCAACGCCGGGCGCTTCTTCTGGTCCTTGCATTCGACGACCGGATCGGCCTCGCCCTTGCCGACGGCGGTCAGGCGGTTGCCGGCGACGCCCTTGCTTTCGAGGTAGGCCTTGACCGCGTTGGCGCGCTTCTCCGACAGCGACTGGTTGTACTGCTTGCTGCCGAGGCGGTCGGTGTAGCCGACGATGGTCACGCTGGCGATGTCGGTGTTGGCCTTCATCGTGGTGGCCACCTCGTCGAGCTTGGGCTGGTTCGGGCCCAGCCTGGCGCTGTCGAAGCCGAACAGCTCGCTGGCCGACAGCGTGTACTTCTTCATCACCGGCGGCGGCGGTGGCAGCGGCGCCGGCGGCGGCGGGGGCGGCGGCGTGGTGACGGTGGTGGTCTCGACCGTGCGCGTGGTGGTGGCCACCGGCACTGGCGCGGGCGCCGGCGGGCCGCCGAAGGCCCACGTCAGGCCCACGTTGGCATAGGTGTTGGCCGTGTGCTTCATGTCGTACGGCTGCACGCGGCCGGAGTAGAACGTGCCCACTTCGCGGATGTCGGCCTGCATGCCCAGCGTCGGGGTGAACTTGTACTGGAAGCCCAGGCCGGCGTTGATGTAGGGCGCCGTCTTCCTGAACGTGCCGTTCACGCCGTCGCCGAAGTGGTCGCGCGCGGCGCCCGCGCCCAGCAGCACGAACGGACGAAAGCCGCCCGGCGTGAACAGGTACAGCGCGTCGACGCCCGCGAGCGTCTGGTGGAAGTTGGCGCCGTGGTCGGTCGATGCGGCGTAGTTGCCGCCGACCTGCAGGTCCCAGCTCGGGTTCAACGGGATGCCGACCTTCAGGCCGCCGCCCCAGCCCGTCTTGTCCTCCGGATACTTGGAATCCGGCTTGACCGCGCTGCCATTGAGCAGGATGTAGGCGTTCGGGTTGTAGGTTTCGTTGCCCTGCGCGAGGGCATGGCCGGCGCAGGCCAGCGCGGCGGCCGCCGCGAGCGCGTGAAGCGCACGCGATTGATGTCGAGTCATGGACTCACTCCTTCTTGAAGTCGTTTGAAGAGGTCAACGTCGGACCGGGCTCGAGGTCGCTTTTGGCAATCCACGTTCCCATTTCCTTTCTGCACGCCGAGTCACGACCTGTGTCGACGTTCACGCCATGCCGCGCCTCGTCGAAGGGAGAACGCCCGGCGCCCGCCGTTTCTTCCCGGCTTTCGTGTAACGACTCGTTGGAGCGTCCGCGCGGCAGGATCGAGGGGAACTGCAGCAATCCTGGCGTTGCAGGCCGGTGCTAGGCTGGCGCGATGCGCATCCGACTTTCCTGCGCGGCCCTGGTGGCCGCGACGCTTCTTGCCAGCGCGCCCGCCCGCGGCGCCGAGATCGTCCTCGAGCAGTCCGCCGTCCAGAAGCTGGTGGTCGAATCGCTGTTCAGGGACAACGGCCGCTTCTACCTGCAGCGCGGCGCGTGCAACGCGTTCCTCGACAGCCCGGCCGTCACGCTCGCGGCCGGGCGCGTCGTCATCCGCGCGCACCTGAGCGCACGCCTCGGCATGGACTTCGGCGACAGCTGCGCCGGCGTCGACCTCGCGTCGTGGGCCACGGTGTCCGGTGTCCCCAGCGCGCAGGGGACGGCCGTGCGGCTGGGCGACATCCGCATCGAGGACGTCGCGGACGCCAACACGCGGATCCTGCTGAACTCCGGGCTCGTCCCGACGCTGCCCGCGGCGTTCGAGCTCGACGTGCTCAAGGCCGTCCGGGCGATGCTCCAGGGCGCCGGCAGCCAGCTCCAGGTCGACGTGCAGGCGCTGCACATCGACTCGGTGCGCGTGGCCGACAACCGGCTGTCGGTGCGCTTCGACTTCCGCGTCGCCGGCCGCTGAACGCCCCGCGGCCGACGGCCTGCGGGACGCGGCAGGCGGGCGCGGACTACTTCGAGAACAGGCCGCTGATGCGCTGGCCCAGGCGCTGGAAGAACCCGGCGCGTTCGACCGCGGCGAGCGCGACGACCGGCGTCTCGCCGAGCGGCTTGCCGTTGGCGGTGGCGACGACCTTGCCGATCACGGCGCCCCTGGCGATCGGCGCCTCGAGGTTCGGGTTCAGGGTGACCGCGGTCTGCACGCTGCCGCCCTGGCCCTTGGGCACCACCAGCGTCCACGCCTGCGGGACGCCGACGGCCACGGTCGGCAGCACGCCGTAGGTCACCTTGGCGGTGGCCAGCGTCGCGCCGTCCTTGACGGGCGTCGCTTCCTCGAAGTTGGCGTAGCCCCAGTTGAACAGCACGCGCGTCTGGTCGGCGCGGGCCTGGGCGCTGTTGGCGTTCATGATCACCGAGATCAGGCGCATGCCGTTGCGCTTGGCCGACGCCGTCAGGCAGTAGCCGGCTTCCTCGGTGTGGCCCGTCTTCAGGCCATCGACGGTCGGGTCCGTGTACAGCAGCGCGTTGCGGTTGCCCTGCTTGATGCCGTTGTAGGTGAACTCGTGCTCCGCGTAGATCGGGTAGTACTCGGCGCTGTTGCGGATGATCGCCTGCGCCAGCAAGGCGAGGTCGCGTGCCGAGGCCTTGTGGTTCGGATCGGGCAGGCCGGCCGAATTCTCGAAGTGGGTGTGCGTCATGCCCACCTTCGCGGCCTCGGCGTTCATCAGGGCCGCGAAGCCGGACTCGGAGCCGCCGATGTGCTCCGCCAGCGCCTTGGAGGCGTCGTTGCCGCTGTCGATGACGACGCCGCGCAGCATGTCCATCAGCGAGGCCTGCGAATTGAGCGGCACGAACATGCAGCTGTCGCCCTCCTTGCCGCCCTTGCACCAGGCGCTCAGGCTCATCGTGACCATCTCGGTCGGCTTGAGCTTGCCGCTCTTGAGACCCTGTTCCACGAGGTAGCTGGTCATCATCTTCGTCAGCGACGCCGGCGGCAGCGGCTCGTCCGCATTGGAGGACGCGAGGATCTGCCCCGTGTTGAAGTCCATCAGGACCCACGCCTTGTTGGCGAGCACGGGCACCGAGCGCCCGTTGGCGTCGGTCGTCATCGCGGGTTCGCTGGACTCGGCCGCCTTGCGCGCCACGGGGTGGGGCTTGGCCTTGGGCTTGGGATGCGTGGCGGCGGCGGCGGAACCGGCCGCGGCGACGAACATCGCGGCGGCGAGGGCGGAAGGGAGCAGGCGGGCGGTGGACAGGCGGAGGGTCATCGGGGAATTCTTCGTCGGGAGGCCGGTGCGTGGCTCCGCCAGCGCGGAGCCACGGGAAATGGCGGGTGTCCGTGGGCGTGCTCGACAGTGGGCGCGCGGGATCACGGCGTATTGTGACGGACATGCGATCCCGCACGCGCGGGCAAGTTCCCGCGGCGGGCCGGCGTTCAGCGACCGAGAAGGGCCCGCGCCACGCGACGTCCGGCGTCCTCGCCGCGCGTGAACGCTTCCTCGAACACCGAATAGGCCGACAGGTCGGCATGCGCGAAGCTCACCCGGGGAGCGCTCGCGGGCACGGCGGCGAGCGCCGCGCTGGAGCGCAGGCCCGGCGTGGGAATGGCCATGGCGTGGCCGTGGCGCACGATGTCGACCTGCTGCAGGCGCTCGCCCAGGTCGGGGTGCACGGCACGCAGGTCGTCGACGATCAACTGCGTGGCGTCCTGCCACGACATCTGCAGCAGGCGCTTGCGATCGCTGTCGGGGAAGGCCCAGTACGCCGTCAGCAGGCGCGGTCCGACGACCGGCGCGAGGTTCTGGTGCTGCGCGTCGACGTAGCCCAGCGACGGGCTGCCGTGGATCGCGTTGTCCCAGGACAGCGGCGCACCGACGCGATCCAGCGGCAGCGCGTCGAGCCGGAGGTTGGCCACCATCCACGGCGCGCGGCGCTGCGCCCCGGCGGCCGCGACGAGCGCCGCCGGTGGCGCGCGCAGCACGCGCGCGGCGATGAACAGCGGCGTCGCCATGATCACGTGCTTCGCGGTCCAGTGCTCGACCTCGTCGCCCGCGAACGCCCAGGCCTCGACGCCGCCCAGGCCCTCGTCGACGCGGAACACCGCGCGGCCCGTGTGGACGCGGTCGGCACAGGGCTGGCGCAGCGCCTGCGCGAGGGGTGCGTTGCCGTCCGGCCAGGTGAGCACCGGGTCGCGGTCGTTCGCGTCGTCGCCCGGTGCGCTGAAGCCGTGGCGGCTGGCGAAGTAGTGCACCAGCGCCCAGGCCGAGACAGTGGCGATGCCTGCGCCGTAGTCGTCGCGGCAGCAGTAGTCGAGATAGGCGAGCAGCAGCGGATCGCGCAGTCCCTGCTCCCGCACCCAGCGTGCGGCGGGGACGGCGTCCAGTGCGGCATGGGCGCTCGTCCACGGACCTCGCGCGGTGGGCAGCGCGAACCCGAGCCGGCCCATGTCGGCGACGAGCTTGGCGAGCAGGCGGTACTGCGCCTGCGTCGCGGAGTCGCGCGGCACGAGCGGCAGCATGCCGTCCTGCCAGCGGCCGTCGATGAACAGGCGTTCCTGCGGGCTGTGGCACAGGTGGCGCTCGTCCCACTTCAGGCCGGAGGCGGTGGACTTCGCGAGCCCGATCTCGACCAGCCAGTCCTGGATGTCGCCCGCCTGCGGGCCCGGCAGCGGCAGGTAGTGCGCTCCGATCGGGCAGCGCAGGCCCTGCATCGCATGGCCGCGGCTGTTGCCGCCGGGCTCGTCCTCGAGCTCCAGCACCGCGAAGTCGGTGATGCCCGCGCGCTGCAGCGAGCGCGCCGCGGACAACCCCCCGATGCCGCTGCCCACCACGAGGACGTCGCAGCGCCGCTCGCGCGCGCCGGCGGGCGGATGCGCGGCCGCGTCGCGCGCGTCGCGCACGCGATGGCCCAGCACGCTGTTGTCGCCGATCCAGCGCCCTTCCACGCGCTGGCGCCAGTCGTCCGGCTTCGCGCAGCCGGTGAGGATCGCCGGCCCCGCCAGGGCAGCGCCCAGGAACTCCCGGCGTGTCGCTGATGACCGGAGCAGAGGTCTAGGCATTCCGCGTGGCCGCCGCCGGCGCTCGCCGATCGGCCTCGAAGTGCAAGGGAGCGGCGGAACCGGCTCCGCCGGTCCGCTCGCGGCCGGCCCCCTCGGGGGGCAGCGAGCGCGAGCGAGCGTGGGGGCTAGTCATGCACCTTGCCCCATTCCTCTTCGAACGTTCTGACAAGCGTCTGGTTCGAGAGACGGTTCGGCTCGGCGGGCACGCGCGCCATGTCGGGCGGGAAATCGAGCAGGGCCTGCATGCCGGGCAGCGTCAGGAAGCGCATGCCGGCGGGCAGCGTTCGCGGCAGCACCCACGGCCGGTGGCTGGCGATCAGGAAGCCCCACTCGCCGAAGCTGGGCACGTGCACGTGGTACGGCACCACGTGCAGGCCCACCGTCTCCAGCGTGGTGGCCACCGTCCAGAAGCTGCGCCGCGCGATCAGCGGCGAGGTCGTCTGCACCACCGCGTAGCCGGCCGCGGCCAGGTGCTGGTCGACGAGCTCGTAGAAGCTGGTCGAGTACAGCTTGCCCAGCGCGTAGTTGCTGGGATCGGGGAAGTCGACCACGATCACGTCGAACGCGTCGTCGTGCTGCTCCAGCCACGTGAACGCGTCGGCGTTGACGATGTGCACCTTGGGCGAACTCAGCGAGTGCCGGTTCAGGGCCGACAGGGTCGCGTCGTGCGTGAACAGGCGCGTCATCGCGGGATCGAGCTCGACCTGCGTCACCTGCTCCACCGACGGGTACTTCAGGATCTCGCGGATCGCCAGCCCGTCGCCCCCGCCCAGCACCAGCACGCGCCGCGGCGCGCCGTAGCCCGCCATCGCCGGATGCACCAGCGCCTCGTGGTACCGGTACTCGTCCTTGGAGTTGAACTGCAGGTTGCCGTTGAGGAACAGCCGCAGCGTGCCCGCCTGCGAGGTGACGACGATGCGCTGGTAGGGCGTGGACTCGTGGTAGACGACGCCGGGGCCGTAGAACTGGTCCTCCGCCCAGGTGGTGAGCAGGTCGCCGGCCGCCATCGCGGCCACCAGCAGCGCGAAGATCGCGCCGCACTGCACGCCCAGCCAGCGCCAGCGCGGGATCTCGCCGCGGAACAGCCACATCGACCAGATCGCCACCAGCGTGTTGAGCAGACCGAAGAACACCCCCGAGCGCACGATGCCTAGGTGCGGCACCAGCAGCAGCGGGAACGCCACCGACACCACCAGCGAGCCGAGATAGTCGAAGGTCAGGACCTGCGAGACCAGCGTCGACAGGCTGTCGCGGCCCTGGAGGTGGCGGTCGAGCAGCCGCATGACGATGGGGATCTCGAGGCCGACGCCGATGCCCACGATCGTGACCAGCCCGTACAGCAGCACCTTGAACGAGACGACGCTGGCGGCAGGCAGCGTGGCATGCGCCGCGAACAAGGCCGCCGGCATCAGGCCGCCGACGATGCCCACGATCAGCTCGACGCGCACGAACATGCCGGCGAGGTTCTCGCGCACGTGGCGCGAAGCCCAGGAGCCGAGTCCCATCGCGAACAGGTACGTGCCGATCACCGTGGAGAACTGCAGTACCGAGTCACCGAGCAGGTAGCTCGCGAGCGCGCCGGCGCACAGCTCGTACACGAGGCCGCAGGCGGCCACGACGAACACGGAGGCGAGCAGCGCGAGCTCGCCCGCACCGACGCGCGGCGCGGCGCCGCCACCGTCCTTCACGGGACCCAGGCGCATCAACCGTGGATCGCCGCGGCGATGATCATGCCGAGCGCGATGAACATCGACCCGACCATGATGGCCAGCGCCAGGTTCTTCTCCTCGACGATCTCCTCCCACAGCTTGTAGGGCGTGATCCAGTCGATGATGAGGAAGGCCAGCCACAGCACGACGACGCCGATCACGGCGTACAGGACCGTGCCGCCGATCACTGCCGGGTGAAGCCATTCGGGTACGTTCATGTCGTTCTCCTTCGGAAGGTATCTTGATGGTGCCGCAGCGGGGTTCGGGAAGCGAGGATCACATCCGAGCCGAACCGAGCTCCCCCTCGGGGGGCAGCGACGGGAGGAGCGAGGGGGCTCATCATTTGTGCCCGCCGCCGCCGGACGAGTAACCGCCCCAGGCGCCGCCGGTGCCGTAGTAGGCGCCCGTCCCGGCGGCCGAGCGCGCCTTGCATTGCCGGTATTCCGCGCTGTACGAACCGTAGGCGCGCTTGACGTCGCGGCACGCGTCCTGGCTGCACCACGCCAGCAGGATCAGCACGACGACCAGTAGCAGGATGAGCTTCGGCCACGAGATCAGCCCCCCGGCGCCGACCAGCCCGCCCAGCGATGGCCCGCCGCCGCCCATCGCGCCGCCGCGCTGCAGTCGCGCACCGGCGTCCGCGTCGAGCCCGAAGACCTGCGCCACCATGGGCGCGGGGATCGACTCGCCCGCCGACCACGTCGTCTCGCTGGCCGTGCTCTCCTTGCTCAGGAACGCGCGGTGGCCGCTGGCCGAGCCTTCGTAGTCCTCGTGCTGCGTGCGCTGGTCGGCCTGCACCTTCCAGTAGAACTCGCCGAGGACGTAGGTCGTCTGGGAGGCGTACGTCCAGCGCCGTG
>JAEKKH010000382.1 GCA_019510465.1 Burkholderiales bacterium | reverse complement strand
GCGTCTCGGTGGCGCGCATCGCGTCCATCGCATTGGCCATCAGGTTCACCAGCACCTGTTCCAGGCGGTAGTTGTCGCACCGGGCCGCGAGTCCGGGCGCGATCTCCGTGACCAGCCCGACGCCCTCGGCGCTGAAGCGCGCCGCGAGGATCTGGCGCGCGTTGTCGATCGCGCCCACGATGGGCAGCGAGCGCACGTCGGTGGGGGCCTTGCGCGCCACCGATTTCAACTGCGAGGTGATGCGGCCCATGCGCTCGGCCAGGCCCAGGATCGCCTTGAAGTTGTCACGCGCCTGCAGCGGGCGATCGCGCTCCAGCAGCAGGCAGCCGTTCTGGGCGAGCGCGCGCAGGGCCGTCAGCGGCTGGCCGAGTTCGTGCGAGATGCCGGCGGACAACTGCCCCAGCAACGCCAGCCGGCCCGCCTGCACGAGCTCTTCCTGGGCCTGGCGCAAGACCTGCTCGGCGTGCTGGCGCTCCACCACCTCGTGGCGCAGCGATGCATTGGACGCCTCGAGCTGGGCGGTGCGCTGCAGCACCTTGGTCTCGAGTTCGTCGTGCGCCCGCTGCAGTGCCGCGCGCCCGGCGACCTTCTGCACCGCGACGCGGCGGCGCTGCAGCAGCAACAGCAACAGCAATCCGAGCGACGCGGCGATGGCCCCCGCGGTCCACGCCGCGGTTCGAGCGTCGCGCCAGACATCCTTCGCGTTGGTCAGGATCATCAGCCGCCACCCCAGGCGCGGCAGGGGCCGCTCGTGGATGACCTGCATCTCCATGCCCGAGGCCTTCAGGGCCGGCACGCGCACCAGTTCCACGTCGCTGCCGGCCTGGCTGCGCGGCTGGGTCAACGCGCTCAACGCCTGCTGTTTCCACGCCGGCACCGACGACATGATCACGATGCCGCGGGCGTCCACGACCAGCGGCTTTTCGCTTTCGGCGCGGAACGCGGAATCGATCCAGGTGGCCTCGATCGGCTGCAGGCTGATGCGGACCGTCACGACGCCCACGGTGGCCCCGTCGCTGCGCACCGGGCGTGCGAAGCACACCTCGGGCGCGCCGGTGTCGAGGTCCGGCGAGAAGCGCTGCACCGGCTGGCCGCTGCCCAGGCCTTCGACGATGCACGGCTCCTGCGCGGCGTTGCGCTCGCCACGCGCGTCGGCGCGGTACCAGTCGCTGCTGGCCAGGACGCGGCCGTGGGTGTCCACGATGCTGGCGCTCAGCGCGTTGGAGCGGGCGACGAAGCGTGTCAGGCGACGGTTCAGGCTCGAACGCAGGGCCGTGTTGTCGGGGGCATCGATCAGGGCGACGGTGCGGTCGTCCTGGTCGAGCATGCCCGGAAGGTCGGCCTGGTTGCTCAATCCCTGTTCCAGGACGGCCGCGTACAGGTCGAGCTGATGCCCGACGCCGTCGTCCAGGCGCATGAACGCGCGTCGTTCGGCCCAGGCGTAGGCCAGGCTGGCGGAAATTGCCACCAGGGCCAGCGTGCTCAACCCGATGAGGAATGGCGCCGCACGCCGGATCGCCTTCAGTCGCTTCGAATCCAAACCAGTCCCCGCAATAGTCGGCAGGCGGATCCCCTGACGAGTCGAGCCGCTCATCTTCGGACACGAGCCGCCGTGCGGTCAAGCCGATGTTCTCGCGTGGGTGGATTGCGATACGCGGGCCGACGTGGAATGTGCGGACCTCCACACGCCGTGCGTCGCCGCGCAGGCGGCGCCGGGCCGGCGCCACCGAGGTGGACGCGCCTGCGGATGGGAGCAACGGCCGAGCTGGCACGGCAGGTGCATGAGCAGGACGGTCTTTCGATCAGGATTTCCCAATTCTTCCACTTCGAAACATGCACATCCAGGCTCCCCAGCGCGTCCGGCGCAGCTTCAACGACAAGATCGACCACCGCATCCTGCACGTGCTGCAGAGGGACGGACGAATCTCGAATCTCCAGCTCGCCGAGCAGGTCCACCTGTCGCCCTCCGCGGTGTTCGAGCGGGTCA
>JAEKKH010000381.1 GCA_019510465.1 Burkholderiales bacterium | reverse complement strand
GTGTACTTGCCGTATTTCAGGCGGCCCTCGATGTAGACGGGCTTGCCCTTCTTCAGGTATTCGCCGGCGATCTCGGCCAGGCGGTCATAGAACGTGACGCGGTGCCACTGGGTGTCCTCGATGCTCTCGCCGCTGGCCTTGTCCTTGCGGCGGCTGGAGGTGGCGACCGAGACGTTGCAGATGGCGGTGCCGCTGGGCGTGTAGCGAACTTCCGGGTCGCGCCCGCAGTTGCCGATGAGGATGACTTTGTTGACTGACGCCATGTGCGTGCTCCAGGAATAGGCGGGGGACGGCTCCCCCGTGGCCGGCCGCCGGATGGCGGCTTGTGGGTGGACCGGCGCACGGGCGTGAGCGCCGCCGCGCCGGAGCCTGGATTATGCCGGGGCGCCCCGCCGGCCGGTCGGCGCGCCGCGGCAGGTTTTGCCCTGAAAAGCCGCTCAGGGCTCGCCGTCCCAGTAGTCGAGGTCGGTGTCGAGCCGGTTCATGCGCGAGATGGCCGGGCCGCTGGCCAGGATCTTGTTGGAATCGGGATACTCGCAGACCTCGGGCGTCTCCCTGGTCGAGATCGACAGGTACTTCAGTGGCGCGTCCGAGGTGTTGATCATCTGGTGCGGATATTCCGGGCCGGGCGGCACGAAGATGACGTCGCCCGCCTTGACGGCCAGCATCTCGCCGGCCACGCGCATCGTGCCGTGGCCCTCGATGACGATGAACATCTCCTCCTGTGCATGGTGCAGGTGGTACGGGCAACCGCGCTTGCCCGGCTCGAGGATGTCGACGCTGGCGCCGAGCTTGAGCGCGGCGGTGCCGCGTGCCAGGCGCGCGCCCGCGCCGTCGTACAGCGGTTCGCGGGTCTCACGGCTCAGCGGCACCTCGTCGAAGTTGCGGATGAGCTTGGCGCGGAGTTCTTCGGCTTTGGCGGACATGGCGTCTCCGGTGGATCGAGCGGGCCATTCTGCGACAGGCCGCGCCGTCGCGCAGCCGGGCGGGGCAGCGCGGCTCCTCGGCCGCGCAGACGGGCCCGGCGCGCGAAATCCCGACGAAATCGGCCCCCGCGCGGCCGGCCGGCTTCACGCGCGCCCTGTACCATTGGCAGCCTCGATTCCCCGCCTTTCCAGCGCGCCGCACCGGCTCTCCCCGTGTCCGATCTCGACTACGACGACTACGACTTCGATTCCCTGCCCGCCACGCGTCCCGCGGGCGCCGACGAGGGCGTGCGGGTCGCCGCCGACCCCGCGAAGCGCCGCGCCGCCAAGGACGCCGATCTCCACGGCATCCTGCAGCAGGTGTTCGGCTACAGCGCGTTCCGCGGCGAGCAGCAGCGCATCGTCGAGACGGTGACCGGCGGCGACGACGCGCTGGTGCTGATGCCCACCGGCGGCGGCAAGAGCCTGTGCTATCAGGTGCCGGCCATCGCCCGCCATCGCGCAGGGCTGGGCGTCACGCTGGTCATCAGCCCGCTCATCGCGCTGATGCACGACCAGGTCGGCGCGCTCGAGGAACTCGGCGTGCACGCCGCCTTCCTCAACTCGTCGCTCACCGGCGAGGAGGCGCAGCGCATCGAGCGCGAGATGATGAGCGGCCGCCTGGTGCTGCTGTACGCGGCGCCCGAACGCGTGACCAACCCGCGCTTCATGGCGATGCTCACCTCGCTCGACGAACGCGGCCTGCTGAGCCTGGTGGCCATCGACGAGGCGCACTGCGTCAGCCAGTGGGGCCACGACTTCCGCGAGGACTACCTGCAGCTCGCGCAGTTGCACGAGCGCTTCCCCAACGTACCGCGCGTGGCGCTCACCGCCACCGCCGACGACCACACGCGCGCCGACATGCGCGAGCGCCTCGCGCTGGCGGGCGCGCGCGAGTTCATCTCCAGCTTCGACCGCCCCAACATCCGCTACACCATCGTCGAGAAGGACGAGGCGAAGAAGCAGCTGCTGCGCTTCCTGCGCGACGAGCACGAGGGCGACGCCGGCATCGTCTACTGCCAGAGC
>JAEKKH010000277.1 GCA_019510465.1 Burkholderiales bacterium | reverse complement strand
CGAGTCGGCCAGGGCCGAAGTCGGCAAGGCCGCGGAGCGGCAGAGGATGGGTCGCCCAAACGCCCGCCGCGTCCGCCGCGCGACCGGTTAGCCTTGCGTCCATGGATTCGCTGATTGCCGCCTCGGCCCGGGCGCTCGCTGCGGGCGACGCCCTCGGCGCGCTCAAGCGCGTCGCCCTGCGCGACGACCCGCCGGCGCTGGCGCTGCGCGGCATCGCGATGGCGCAGCTCGGCGACTACCCGCGTTCGCGCGAGCTGCTCAAGCGGGCGGCGCGCGCCTTCGGGGCGCACGAGGAGCTGGCGCGGGCGCGCTGCGTCGTGGCCGAAGCGGAGGTGGCGTTGGCGATGCGCGATTTCGCGGGTTCGCCGCGCGCGCTCGCGGCCGCGGCCGCCGTGCTCGAGGCGCATGGCGACCGCGGCAACGCGATGCAGGCGCACCTGATCGCGGCGCGCCGGCTGTCGCTGCTGGGGCGGCTGGACGAGGCCGCCACGACGCTGCAATCGCTGGCCGCCGCCGCGCTGACGCCGGCGCTGGCCGCGGTCGCCGACCTGTGCGCCGCCGAGCTGGCGCTGCGCTCGCTGCGGGTCGCGCCCGCGCGGGCGGCGCTGGCGCGCGCGCACGCCGCCGCGTCACGCGCGCGGGTGCCCGCGCTGCTCGCGGAGGTGGAGCGCGCGCGCGAGGCCTTCGAGCGACCGGCCGCGCGTCGGATCGGCGCCGGCGGCGAACACGCGCTGCGCCTGGACGACGTCGCCGCGCTGCTGGACTCGGACGCGCTGGTCGTCGATGGCTGTCGGCGTGGCGTCGGCGTGGATGGCCGATGGTTCCCCCTGGCCCGGCGGCCCGTCCTGTTCGCGCTGGCGCGCGCGCTGGCCGCCGCCTGGCCGGGCGATGTCGAGCGCGAGGCGCTCATCGCCGGCGCGTTCGGCTTCCGCGATCCCGACGAGACGCATCGCGCCCGGCTGCGCGTGGAGATCGGTCGCCTGCGCGCGCTCCTGCGCGACGTCGCGCAGATCGAGGCGACGCCGGGCGGCTTCGCGCTGCGGCCGCGGGGCGAACACGCGGTGGCACTGCTGGCGCCGCCGATCGAAGGCGAGCAGGCATCGCTGGTGGCGCTGTTGTCCGACGGCGCGCCCTGGTCGACGTCGGCGCTCGCGCTCGCGCTGAACGCCAGCCAGCGCACCGTGCAACGGGCGCTCGCCGAGCTGGAGGCCGACGGCCGCGTGCGCGCATGGGGGCACGCCCGGGCGCGGCGCTGGCTGGCGCCGCCGCTGGCCGGATTCACGACGATCTTGTTACTCCCCGCCGCGCTCCCGCCTGGGTAGAGTGCATTCCAACGCGCCACGGTGGCGCCACGAAGGATGCGACGATGACTTCCCGCAAGGCCCTCCCGCCCGCCCTCCCGGCCCAGATCGTGCGCGAGTACGCGTTCGACGGCGTCGACAGCGTCGCCGGCGTCACCCATGACGGCCGCCACGTGTGGGCCGCCACCGGCGGCGCGCTGCTGGCCTTCGACCCGGCCAGCGGTGCCGAGACCCGCCGCGTCGAGCAACCCTGCGACGCCGGCACCGCGTTCGACGGCAAGCACTTCTGGCAGATCGCCGAGAAGCGCATCGCCAAGATCGACGCCGCCAGCGGCCGCGTGCTGGGGTCGATCCCGGCGCCCGGCAATGGTGGCGACTCCGGCCTGGCCTGGGCCGAGGGCAGCCTGTGGGTGGGCCAGCATCGCGACCGCCGCATCCACCAGATCGACCCGGCCACCGGCGCCATCCTGCGCACGATCGCCTCCGACCGCTTCGTCACGGGCGTGACCTGGGTCGACGGCGAGCTGTGGCACGGCACCTGGGAGGGTGACGAGAGCGAACTGCGCCACGTCGATCCGGCCGACGGCGCGGTGCTCGAGCGCGTCCGGATGCCCGCAGGCACCGGCGTCAGCGGCCTCGAGTCCGATGGCGACGGCCTGTTCTATTGCGGGGGCGGCCGAAGCGGCAAGGTGCGCGCCGTCCGCCGCCCGCGCAAGACGGCGGCCTGAACCCCGACCCGTGACCGATCCGGACGCCGGCGCAGGGCAGCCGCGTCCATGTCCTAACCATCAAGTGAGGCGGACACGTTTCTCCGCCTCGTCCACTCCCCCTGAAACCAAGGAACCCGACATGAACACCGCGACCCTCACACCGAACGTCCCGCACCCCGTCGCCTCGCTCGACGACTGGACCGAGCGGCGCCGCGAGCTGCTGGCGCGCGAGAAGGAACTGACCCGCCTGGGCGACCAGGTGGCGCGCGAACGCCGCGCGCTGCCCTGGGTCCGGATCGACAAGCCCTACGTCTTCGACACGCCCGAGGGGCCGCGCTCGCTGTCCGAGTTGTTCGAGGGCCGCCGCCAGTTGATGGTGCAGCACTTCATGCTGGGCCCGGGCTGGGAACAGGGCTGCAAGAGCTGCTCGTTCATGGCCGACCACCTGCTCGGCGCGGAGATCCACCTGCAGCATCGTGACGTCAGCGTGCTGCTCGTGTCGCGCGCCCCGCTGCCCGAGATCGAGCGCTTCCGCCGGCGCATGGGTTGGCCGTTCAAGTGGGCGTCGGCCAGCGGCAACGACTTCAACCTCGATTTCCACGTCAGCTTCCCCGAAGGGACGCGCAGCGGCGGCGAGGTGTACTACAACTGGCACATGACGGCGTTCCCGAAGGAGGAAGCGCCGGGCATCAGCTTCTTCTGCAAGGACGACGCGGGCCAGGTCTTCCACACCTACTCCACCTTCGGCCGCGGCGTGGAGGTGATGATGGGCACCTACCACCTGCTGGACCTGGCGCCGAGGGGCCGCGACGAGGAGCGCGACGACTACGGCATGGCCTGGGTGCGCCACCACGACCGCTACGAGGATGCGCCCGCGCCCGTGGCGTCGGCGTGCTGCGCCTCGAACGCCTGACGCGGCGCGGTCGCACGACGAGGACACCATGACCGGCATCGGGCCCTGGCTGGCGGTGGCGGGCGTCGGCGCGCTGCACGGCCTGAATCCCGCCACGGGCTGGGGCCTGGTCGCGTGGGGCGTTCGGGCGGGCGAACGCGCGCGGACCTGGCAGGCGCTGGCGCCGATCGCGCTCGGGCACGCGAGCTCGGTTGCGTTGGTGGCGGCGTTGACGGCACTGGGCATGGCCGCCGGGCGCGGCCTGCTGCCCTGGCTCGCCGGCGGCGGTGCGGTGTTCGCGGCGGCGGTGCATGTGTCGGTCCGCGGCTGTGGGCGCGTGCACGCCGCCGCGGCCCCGACGGGCCTGGCACTGTGGTCGCTGGCCGCGGGCACGCTGCACGGGGCCGGCATGATGCTGGTGCCCGCGCTCGTGCCGCTGTGCATGTCCGCCTCGCCGGGGCGCGAGATCACGGCATCGGGATCGATGGCGCTGGCGCTGGCGGCGGTCGCCGTGCACCTGGCGTCGATGCTGTGCGTGACGGCGGCGTTGGGAACGCTCGCCGGCCGGAGCTGGGGCGCGTGGCGGCGTCGCGCGGGCCGGACGGCGAGCAGGCCGTGACGCGCCCCGCCGGTCAGCGGGCGTCGGGCGCGGCAGGCAACGGCCGCGCGTCGACCAGCCACGGTTCGGCGCGTCGCCCGAAGGCCACCGTCGCGATGAACCGGCTGCGCTCAACGCCGCCACGTCCTGCCGGCGCGGCGGCGGCAAAGGCCGGGCGCAGCGCCAGCGGCACGTTGACCTCGTCGATGCTCAAGGACTCGATGCGGCCGCCGTCCACGACGTCCTCGGTGTCGCGCAGCCGGCCGACCTTCGCGCGCACGACGGCGTACTGGGCGCGGTCGGCGTAGCGCACGCGCAGCGCCGCGCGGTCGAGTCCCGCGTCGACGGCGAACAGGCGGCTGGCGCCATGCGGCGGCTCGACGTGCGCCACCCTGTGCGGCGGCGGCTTCGCGGCCTCGGCGGCCGCGGCGGAAGCGGCCTCGGCCGCAGCGGCCGCCTGCCACGCGCGGTACGCGGGGCCGTCCAGTTCCAGCACCACCCAGACCTCGCGCACCTCGTGCGGCCGGTGCAATCCGGGCGTACCGCCGGCGCGGCCCATGTCGAAGCCGAGTTCGGTCAACTTGCGGGTGTCCAGCCAGCCGGGGCTCGCGTCGTCGTAGTAGCTGGCCCGGCTGGCGCTCGTCTTCGCCGCCGGATTGCAGCGCCAGTTCAACCGCAGCGACAGGCCGCTGTTCTCGGCGCCGGGCGGCGACCAGGCGCTCCACGGCACGGACAGCTCGCGTTCGCTCAGCTGCAGGCGGCTGTCCGGTTCGCCCGAGCGGTTCCAGGCGGCGCCCCCGAGGGCCACCGCATTGGTGAGCACCAGCAATGCCAGGCCGGCCCAGGTCGCCGTGCGTCGATTCCAGTTCATGCGAGCACCCCACGCAGGCGACGGAACACGAACAGCAGCAGCACGGCGACCAGGCCGAGCACCAGGAAGAACACGTACTTGGGCATCCAGGCCCACCACCAGTCGAAGAACTTGGTGTACAGGAAGATCAGGAACAGCGTGACGCCGGTATTGCTGACGTCCTTCCAGTCGCGCCGCGTGCCCCACCAGGTGAGCGCGGCGCTGCCGGCGAAGCCCAGCACCTGGTACAGGCCTTCCACGAGCTGCCGATCGAGCGCCAGGTAGCTCGCATCGCCCCAGTTGGCGAGCACCAGCATCGGCAGGAACAGCGTCAGCATGCCCAGCACGCGCCAGGCCGCCGCGAACCCGGGGAACCGGGACTGGTCGAACACGCGCGGCACCAGGAAGATGGCGACGGCGGCGGGGAAGAAGTTCTCGGGGTGCTCGCCAAAGTACAGCCAGTACAGGCCGCCCCAGCTGCCCGCGCGGGCCGAGATGAAGGCGACCAGGCACGCGATCCCGGCCACCAGCAGCAGGCGCAGGTCCCAGGTGTAGGCCAGGACGAAGGCGTAGGCGGCCCAGGCCAGCAGCGCCTTGTCGGACGGCGTGATGTCGAAGATCTGGCCCAGCATCGCGATGTCCAGCACGAAGCAGGCGAACGCCACCATCGCGGCCAGCTTGGTGAAGTAGCCGCTCGCGTCGACACGGCCCAGCCATGCCGTCAGGCCAAAGGAACCGAGCGCGAAGGCCAGCAGCGTGACGACCTGCGCCGGGGTCGAGAAGTCGCCCCAGAAGTTGCGGAACAGGAAGAACACGCTTGCCGCGAGCGCCAGCGCGCCGACCAGCGATGCGATGCGCATGCCCAGGGACAGCTGCCTGGCGCGCGTGTCGCGGTCGACGTCGAAGGATGCATGCAGCGCTGCCAGCAGCGCGTCGTGGTGCTGCTGCAGCGCCGAGCGCTGGCCGTCGTCCAGGCGCAGCGCGTCCTCGGCCTGGACGCGCGCGAGCTCCCTGCGGAAGCTCAGGATGTCGTCGACGCGCGATTGCGCGTCGGCCCGGGTGGCTGTGGTCATTGGCGGCGGCATGGAAGCAAGCCGCGAGCATGCCGCAAGCGGCCGTGGCGTGCCACGGGAGGCGCCCGGGTGCCGCCAGCGTGGCCCCGGGGGGATCGGCCCTCGATACCTCCGCCCGAACCGGTGCTCAGGCCGCGGCGGTGGCACGCCGGAACACCGCCCCCGGGCTGAAGCCCGTCACGAGCGCCGTGCCGGCGATGACGATCGCGGCGCCCACCCAGGTGTTCCAGCCGGTCGCTTCGCCCAGGAACAGGTGGCCCCACAGCACGCCGAACACCGGGATGAGGAAGGTGACCGTCAACGCCGAGGCGGCGCCGAGGTCGGCCACCAGCCGGAAGTACAGCAGGTAGGCGATGCCGCTGCACAGCACGCCGAGCGCCAGCACGGCCAGGCCGATCGCGAGCGTGGGCGTGGCGGGCGCCGGCGCGAATGGCACCGCGGGCGCGATCAGCAGGGTCGCGGCCCACATGCTGCCGTGGGCGTTGGCGAACGCGTCCACCTTCTTCGCGGACTTCGCGTAGTGGGTGGCGATGCCGTAGCAGAACGTGGCCGCCAGGCCGAGGCCGATCGCGAGCGGCGCGCCCGGGCGCAGGCTCTGCGGATCGAAGCCGACGAGCAGCCCGACGCCGCCCACGCCGAGCGCGAGGCCCAGCAGCGCCCTTGGCGCGATCGCGCTGCGCGTCCACACGGCGCCGATCACCGCGCCCCAGATCGGCGCGGTCGCGTTGAGGATGGACAGCAGCGAGGCCGACAGCGTGCGCGCCGCGAATGCGAACAGCAGGAAGGGCAGGGCGGAGTTGAACAGGCCCAGCACGAGGAAGTGCAGCGCGTGGCGGCGCGGCTCGAGCGGCTTGCGCATGACGGCGCCGACGAGCGCCAGGAACAGCGCCGCCGACAGCACGCGGCAGAAGATGAGCAGCGTCGGCCCCAGCACCGGCGCACCCATGCGCATGAACAGGAACGAGGCGCCCCAGATGGCGGACAGGCTGAGCAGGCGGACGAGGCTGGCGGCGGTCATGGGCGATCGGGTCGTTGGGTTGGAGACGATTGTCGCGAGCCGCGCCGGTCGGAACACGCCATTTTCGGACCCGGAAATGGCCAATCGACACCGCACCCGCCGCAGGGTTTCCGTCTGGCGGCCGATCGTGCGGAATCCGTACATTTCGATGTCCGGATACGGCGTGTCGCCGACGACCCGCGTCGTGAGAATGCGCCCATCCCAACCTTGCAGGAGATCACATGGAACACCGACAACTCGGCGCCTCCGGCTTCATGGTGCCGGCGCTCAGCCTGGGCACCGGCACCTTCGGCGGCGGCAACGCCTTCTTCGCGGCCTGGGGCTCGACCGACGCCGACGGCGCGCGCAACCTGGTCGACATCTGCCTCGAGCACGGCCTGACGATGTTCGACACCGCCGACGTCTACTCGAACGGCCTGGCCGAGCAGGTGCTGGGCCAGGCGATCGCGGGCCGGCGCGACCAGGTGCTCCTCTCGACCAAGGCGACCTTCCGCAGCGGGCCCGGGCCGAACGAGCTCGGCTCGTCGCGCCATCACCTGCGGGCCGCGGTGGAGGGCTCGCTGCGGCGGCTGGGCACCGACTACGTCGACCTGTTCCAGCTGCACGCCTTCGACGCGCTGACGCCGGTCGAGGAGACGCTGGCCACGCTCGACGACCTGGTGCGCGAAGGCAAGATCCGCTACCTCGGCGTGTCGAACTTCTCGGGCTGGCACCTGATGAAGTCGCTCGCGGCCTCGGAGCGGCTGGGGCTGCAGCGCTACGTCGCGCACCAGGCCTACTACTCGCTGGTGGGGCGCGACTACGAATGGGAGCTGATGCCGCTGGGCATCGACCAGGGCGTCTCGGCCGTGGTGTGGAGCCCGCTGGGCTGGGGCCGGCTCACCGGCAAGATCCGGCGCGGCTCGGGCATCCCGGCGCAGAGCCGGCTGCACGCGACGGCCGACAAGGGCCCGCCGGTCGACGACGAGCTGCTCTACAAGGTGGTGGACGCGCTGGCGGCGGTCGGCGAGGAGGTGGGCAAGTCGGTGCCGCAGGTGGCGTTGAACTGGCTGCTTCGGCGCCCGACCGTGGCCAACGTGATCGTCGGCGCGCGCGACGAGAAGCAGCTGCGCGAGAACCTGGGCGCGGTCGGCTGGAC
>JAEKKH010000276.1 GCA_019510465.1 Burkholderiales bacterium | reverse complement strand
GATTATCCGCTGGCGAGCAGGTTCGCCAGCAATTGCCGCCCATCGGGCCAGTCGCCCAGGCCGGACTCGCTGTTGAGATGGCCGCGCGCGCCGGCGTCGAAGGCGATGGCGCCCCAGTCGGCGGCCATGCCTTGGGCGCGGGCGGGATCGCAGTAGGGGTCGTCCGCGCTGATGACGGCCAGGGCCGGGAATGGCAGCGATTTGCGCACGATGGGGGTGAACGAGTGCAGTGGCGCGCGGAACTCGTCGCGCTCGATGTCCGGTGGCGCCACCAGCAGCGCGGCGCGCACGCGGGCGGTGCGGCGCGAATGCGCGGCCCACGCCGCCACCAGCTGGCAGCCCAGGCTGTGCGCCACGAGCGCGACCTGCGGCGCGGATTCGCGGTCCTCGAGCGCGGCGATGGCCTCCTCGAGCCGCATCATCCAGTCGCCGCGCAGCGGGTGCATCCAGTCGCTCTGCTCCACGCGCGCGTCGCCGTACGCCGATTCCCAGCGGCTCTGCCAGTGCAGCGGCCCGGAGTTCTGCCAGCCGGGCAGCACCAGCACGTGCAGCCCCGGCACTTCCGCGCGACAGGGATCCTGTAATGTCATTGCCTTATGCTTCGCGTTTGAAAGGGCGCTCGATCCGCGCGCCACGCCTTGATTCTGCCGCGCCGGCGCGAGCGCCCGCGGCTCCCGGAGATCCTGACATGAGCACCGCCAAGAAATTCCGCGTCTACGTCGACGGCCAGGAAGGCACCACGGGCCTGCGCATCCACGAGATGCTGGCCGCCCGCGCCGACCTCGAGCTGCTGCGCATCTCCGCCGAGCTGCGCAAGGACGACGCCGAGCGCGCGCGCCTGCTCAACGCCGCCGACGTCGCCTTCCTGTGCCTGCCCGACGAGGCCTCGCGCGCCGCCGCGAAGATGGTGACGAACCCGCACACCTGCCTGATCGACGCCAGCACCGCGCACCGCACCGACCCGAGCTGGGTCTACGGCCTGCCCGAGCTCGCAGCCGGCCAGCGCGAGGCGCTGCGCAGCGCCAAGCGCATCGCCAACCCGGGCTGCCACGCCACCGCGTTCATCCTGCTGATGCGCCCGCTGGTCGACGCCGGGCTCGTCGCGCCCGACGCAGCGGTCACCGCCACGTCCATCACCGGCTATTCGGGCGGTGGCAAGAAGATGATCGAGCAATACCAGGCCTGGCATGCGCGCCAGATGGACGGCGAGCGCCAGATCGACGCCGCGCTCAGCGCGCCGCGTCCGTACGCGCTGGGCCTCGCGCACAAGCACATCCCCGAGATGAAGACCTGCTCGAAGCTCACGCGCGCGCCGGTGTTCATGCCCATCGTCGGCAACTTCTACAAGGGCCTGACGGTGAGCATCCCGTTCCATGCCGACCAGTTCGCCGCCGGCACCGATGCCGCCAAGGTGCATGCCACGCTCGCGCGACGCTACGCCGACGAGCAGTTCGTGCGCGTGATGCCGCTGGCCGACCCCGCGGTGCTGGCCGAGGGCTCGTTCGACGTCCAGGCGTGCAACGACACGCAGCGTGCCGACCTGTTCGTGTTCGGCCATGCCGGCCAGGTGCTGCTGATGGCGCGCATCGACAACCTCGGCAAGGGCGCGTCCGGCGCCGCGGTGCAGACGATGAACCTGCACCTGGGCCTGCCCGAGGGCCTGTCATTGTGACCCCCACGCGCCCTCCGGTCGCTGCTTCCCGAGGGGGCGCCCGGTTCGGCTCGGCTGCGAGCCTGGCTTCCCGAGAGCTTGGGTGGGCCTGCGGCCTGCCATGCCGCGACCGCCACTGGGCGCTCGCCGCATGACGAACGCGTCTGCCGAGGCCTTGCGGGACTCGCGCGGACTGCGTCTGGGAACCACGTCGCGCGCGGCCGCCGACCGCGCCGACGAGGCGCAGTGGCAGATGATGACCTTCGCCGACACGCCGCGACTGGCGCTGCAGGCCGCGCGCGAGGCCGACCCCGGCTGGGCGCTGCCGCTGCTGCTGGACGCGGGCTTTCGGCTCGGCCTGAACCAGCCTGACGACCGCGCCGCCGCGCGCGAGCTGCTCGCGTCCGCGGGCGCGCTGGCGTCACGCGCGAACGCGCGCGAGCGGGCGCACCTGGAGGCGCTGGAACGCCTGCAGGACGGCCGGGTGGCGGCCGCGCTGCGCATCTGGGACGACCTGCTGCTGGAACAGCCGCGCGACGCCCTTGCCATGCATTGGGCCCACCAGTGGGACCACGCCCGCGGCGATTCGGCCAGCATGCGGCTGCGCCCGGCGCGCGCGCTGCCCGAGTGGGACGACGCCGATCCGCTGTTCCCGTGCGTGCTGGGCCTGTACGCGTTCGGCCTGGCCGAATGCCATCAATACGGCCTGGCCGAGGACCTGGGCCGGCGCGCGATCGCGCTGGCGCAGGAACAGTCGACCGACCCCGCGACGCCGGCCCGCGTGCCGTGGGCGGTGCACGCCGTCACGCACGCGATGGAGATGCAGGGCCGCTTCGACGACGGCGCCATCTGGCTGCGCCAGCAGCAGGCCGGCTGGACCGACGGCACGCGCTTCGCGAGCCACCTGTGGTGGCATCTCGCGCTGTTCCGGCTCGAGGCGCTGGACGTCACCGGCGCGCTGCGCCTGATCGACACGCACCTGTCCGGCACTGCGCTCACGCACGGCCTGCAGTGCCTGGACGCCGCCGCGCTGTACTGGCGGCTGCGCGTGATGGATGTCGAGGTCGACGCGCTGTTCAAGGACCTGCTGCGGCGCTGGACGCCCGACCCCGCGCAGGCCGGGATGGACGCGTTCACCGACTGGCACGTGGTGCTCGCGCTGCTGGGCGCCGGCGAGCGCGCGCAGGCCGAGTCGTGGGTGGCGCGCTGCGCCGAGCGCGTGATGCGCGCGGAGGAGGGCGCGCGCAGCAACCACGCGGTCGCGCGCGACCTCGGCTTGCCGTTGATGCGCGCGCTGCTCGCTGCCGAGCGTGGCGAGCACGACGCCGCGGTGCGCGGGCTGTACCTGGTGCATGAATCGGCGGCGCGGCTGGGCGGCAGCCATGTGCGGCGCGACCTGATCGCCCAGACGCTGATGCACTGCGCGGCCGCCAGCGCCCAGCAGCACGTCGGGCGCGCGGTGCTCAACGAGCGCTGCCTGGCCAAGCCGGTGACGCCGCTGACGCGGCATTGGGCCGGCAAGCTGGGCGTGGCGATCGCCTGAAGGCGCCCGCGCTCTCAGGCCCGGCGGCGCGTCGCCAGGACGTTCACGGCGAGCCCACCCATCACGAGCGCCGCGGCACCCAGCTTCCACGCCGGCAGGCCCTCGTGCAGCGCGATCGCCGAGGCGCTCATGCCGAACACGGGCACCAGCAGCGCGGTGGGCGTGACGGTGGACGCCGGGTGGCGCGCGAGCAGCCAGTTCCAGGCGCCGTAGCCGAACAGCGTGTTGCCGATCGACTGCCACGCCACCGCGGCCCAGGCCGCCGCGTTCGCGTGCGCGAGCGAAGCGCCCACCGCCGCCGGGCCGTCCACCCCGAGCGTGATGAGCCACAGCGGCACCGCCGCGAACGGGCTGGACCACACCATGAAGCCGAGCGCGTCGACGCGGCCCGCGGCGCGCGCGACGAGGTTGCCGCCGGCCCAGCTGATGGCGCCCGCCGTCACCAGCACGATGCCGAACAGCGTGACGCCCGCGCCCGCCGACACGTGCGTCGCGACGATCGCCAGGCCCGCGATCGCCAGCGCGAACGCCGGCCACTGCAGGCGCTTGAGGTGCTCGCGGTACAGCATGGCGGCCAAGGCGATGGTGAAGAACACTTGCGACTGGATCACCAGCGACGCGAGGCCCGGCGAGATGTCGGCGCGCATCGCCCAGAACAGCAGCCCGAACTGCCCGACGCCGATCAGCAGGCCGAACGCCGCCAGCTTGCCCCACGAGACCGGCGGCTTGCGGATGAAGAAGATGAAGGGCAGGAACGAGAACGTGTAGCGCAACGCCGCGAACGTGTACGGCGCGAAGCTGTCCAGGCCCAGGCGGAT
Organism: Burkholderiales bacterium; assembly: GCA_019510465.1. Classification (GTDB taxonomy): domain Bacteria; phylum Pseudomonadota; class Gammaproteobacteria; order Burkholderiales; family Burkholderiaceae_C; genus Scleromatobacter. The sequence continues at coordinate 8,587 of JAEKKH010000276.1, read as the reverse complement.
GACGACGAAGTTCGTGCCCCAGACCGCGACGACGGCCAGGGCGAGCAGCAGGTGGGTCAAGGGCATCGGGCGAGTCTAGGCGACGCGGCCCGGCCTTCGGGTGCGCAAGCCCTTTCGCGCAGGCGAATCACGCGTCCGGATACGGCGCGCCGCGGCACGCGCGTCGGCGTGCAATCGCGTCCTCGAACCCTTGAAGGAGAACACGATGACCCGACTCGCCGTGCGCGGCATTCCCACCGAGCGCGCCGAACGCCTGCGCGGTGGCGGCCCCGACGCCAACGGCCAACCCGCGCTGCGGCGGCGCGCGCAAGGCACGATGAACCCGTGCCGGCACTGCCTGCAGTTGATTCGCGAGGGCGACGAGACGCTGGTCCTCAGCTGGCGCCCGTTCGACGGCCTGCAGCCCTACGCCGAGGCCGGCCCGATCTTCCTGCACGCGCAGGACTGCCCGCGCTACGCGTCCGACCGCCTGCCGCCCTGGTTCGCGCACCTGCAGCCGGCGCTGCTGCGCGCTGGAGGACGGTGACGTGGCCTACGTCCACATCCGGTCGAAGTTCAACTGCTTCCTGTGCCGCGTGGTTCGGGCGGGGCCGGGCGAATGAACGCGTCCAGCGTGGCCGCGAACCACGCCGGGTCGTCCGGCATGACGAAGTGGCGGCCGGCCGGCAGCACGTCGGGTCCGGTGCGGGTCACGCGCACCTCGAACGGTGCGGGCGCCGAATGCACGGACGAGCCGATGGCGACGGCAATGCCGACGACGATGGCCAAGCGTCCCGCAGCAGAACAGGGTCCGCGCGTGGCGGCCTGCCGCGCGAGCGGCATCACGGGGCGGTTCATGTCACTTCTCCTCGATGAAGATCTGTTCGATCGTCAGCCCGAAGGCCCGGGCGATCTGGAAGGCGAGCGGCAGGCTGGGGTCGTAGCGCTGGTTCTCGATCGCGTTGACGGTCTGCCTCGAGACCCCCAGGCGTTCGCCGAGCTCGGTCTGGGACCAGCCGCGCTCGCTGCGCAGCTCGCGCACGCGGTTCCTCATTGATAGCGCCTGCGGGCCAGCACGAGCCCGACGATCCACAGCACGGCCAGGATCGGCCAGACGCTGAACATCGACAGCTTCGGGTAGCCCAGGCCCTCGAGGAAGCCGTAGCTGAACGTGAGGATGGCGGTGCCGGCGAACGAGAAGCCGAGGGCCTCCAGCTGGATGCGGCGCTGCAGCTCGTCCATGCGGCGCAGCTCGCGCAGGACGACCCAGGCCATCGCGGCCGCGGGCAGCATGGGACCGAGCGCGACCAGGTCGCGCCACGGCCGCGCCAGCTGCACGTGCGTGAGCAGTTCGATCGAGCCGAACAGCATTGCGCCGTAGACCAGCAGCGTCGCCGCCAGCTCCTTCAGGTATTGCCGGTTCGTCATTCGCGGAACGTCCATGTGGAAAGGATGCTTTCCATTGTGCGACGGTCTCGCGAGGGTGTAAAGGAGCCTTTACATGGAAAGGGTCTTTTACAGTATCTTCGTGGCTTCGTAGGCCTTGCGCGACTCCTGCACGTGTCGCAGGAAGTCGGGCAGCGTGCGGCCCGGCTCGTCGCGGAACACGTCGTCGAGCACGTCCAGCCCGCGCATGCGATCGACGCGGAAGCTGCGGAAGGCGTCGCGGTGCTCGCACCAGGCCGCCAGCGTCCACACCGACTCCCAGTGGTAGCAGCCCAGCGGCCGCGCGGTGCGCGACGTGGCCGCGCCCTGCGCGTCCGCGTAGTCGAAGCGGATGCGCCGGCGCGCGGACGCCGCGTCGCGCAGCATGCCCAGGCGCTCGGCGCTCTCGAGATCACGCGCCCGCGGGGCGGCGAACAAGGGCAGCGACTCCGCCGCGGCACGCGCGGCCGGCGGCAGCACGCCCACGATCTTGGCCAGCGCGTCCTCGGCGGCCAGCGCCAGCGCCGGGTCGAGCCGGCTCTGGGCCAGTCGCACCGCGGCGACCAGCGCCTGGGCTTCGAGGGTCGTGAACATCAGCGGCGGCAGGTCGAAACCGCCCGCGAGCCGGTAGCCGACGCCGGCCTCGCCGTCGATGGGCACGCCCTGCCCTTGCAGGTCGGCCACGTCGCGGTAGACGGTGCGCACGGAGACCTCCAGCTTCTCCGCGATCCAGGCAGCGGTGGACAGCCGCCGCCCTCGCAGCAGCTGGACGATGCGGAAGAGACGATCGGCACGGCGCATGACTCGGAGTGTAGGAGCGTCGCTGGTCTCAGGCGGCCGGCGAATGCAGGCCGATGCGGTTGCCTTCGCAGTCGACGATCTGCGCGACGAAGCCGATGTCGCGCGGCAGCTCCAGCTTGGGCAGCAGCACCTTCGCGCCGAGCTCGTTCGCGCGCGACAGCACGACGTCCAGCGACGGCCCGGCGTTCAGGTAGACCACCGCGCCGTCGAGGCTGGGCCGGGGCGCCGTCGGACTCTTGAGCAGCGAGCCGCCGATGCCGTCCTCGTACGCGAACACGGCGATCTCCTGCGGGCCCGTCTGCTCGCGTCGCATCGAGCGGCCGAGCAGCGTCTCGTAGAAATGCTGCGCACGATCGAGGTCGGCGACGGGGATCTGGAACCAGTGGATGGCGTTGTGCGACATGGCGGGCCTCTCGTGGGTTTGTTGGAAGAGGACGCCATGCTGCGCGGCCCCTGCTGACAGCGTTCTGTCAGGAGGGTGCGAAGGACCGTGGAGCGGATCGAACGACCCGGCCGACCACGTGTGCGCGGCCCAAAGCAAGACCGGCGCGCCCTTTCGGACGCGCCGGCTTCATCCGCTGCCTGTCGCGCGATCAGTTCTTGCGGCCCTTGGCGGCCGGCACGGCCTGCTGGTCGGCCAGCGCGGCGTAGGCGGGGCCGCGCGTCGCATCGAGGCGGTTCATCACCGCGTACATCTGGTCGGGCTTGGCGAAGAATTCCTGGAAGCCCTTGATGCCGGCGGCGGCCATGTCGGCGGGGACGTCGCGGTCGTAGCCCTGGACGATGTTGGCCTTGGCGTCGGTCAGCACCTTGTACGAGGTGAGATCGAGCACCGTGCCGGCCACCGGCGCGAACTTGTTGGTGGGGAACGAGCCCATCGCCTTGGCCAGCTTGGCGCTGGTGGTGCTGCTGCTGACGTACTTCAGGAAGCGGCGCGCGTCGGCCTTGTTCTTGGCGCGGGCGGCGATCTGGAAGGTGTCGGTCGGCGCGGCCTCGGCGGCGGCCTGGCCGGCGTCGATGGTGGGGAACTTCTGGTAGTCGATCACCGGGCGCACGACTTCGGGGAAGCTGGCGCTGACGATGGTGCCCATCAGCAGCATGCCGGCGTGGCCGCCGTAGAACTCGCCCTTGGCACCGCGCTCGTCGACGGCCAGCGCGTTCGGGTCGAAGCACTTGGCGTCGATCAGCTGCTTCCACATCGCGAACGTGCGGCGCACGTTGGCGTCGTTGTACGTGGCCTTGCCGTCCAGCAGCTGCTGGTGGTATTCGTAGCCGTTGGCGCGCATGTCGATGAAGTCGAACCACGCCGCCAGCGCCCAGCCGTCCTTGGCGCCGAGCGCGATCGGCGTGAACCCGGCCTTGCGCAGCTTGGAGCACGCCGTCATGATCGCGCTCAGGTCGTGCGGCTGCTCGCGGATGCCCGCGGCGGCGAGCACGTCGCGGCGCGTGAACAGGCCCCAGGGGTAGTACTGGTACGGCAGGGCGTATTGCTTGCCGCCGACGGTGACGGCCGCGCTGGGGAAGGTGTTCCACCAGGTGTTGGCCTTCCAGACGTCGCTGACGTCGTCGAGCTGCCCGCGCTGCGCCATCATGCGCAGCTGGTCGCCGGCGAACCAGTTGAAGACGTCGGGCGCGTTGTCCGAGTCCAGCGTGGCGGGCAGTGCCTTGCGGTACGTGGGCGCGTCCTGGATCGTCAGGTGGACGTCGACGTCGGGGTTGGCCGAGTGGAAGTCGGCCGCGAGCGCCTTGTAGGCCTCGCGCTGCGCATTGTCGTCGGCGCTCACGCTGATGCTGAGGGAGCCGGCCAGCGCCGCGGTCGAACCCAGGCCCATGGCCACTGCGGCCATCGCGGCCGAGACACGTCGAATCAACTTCATGGTTTTTTCCCTTCACACCCACCGACGGAACGATTATGTAAGGGATGAAACCGGTTGCCCGCTAGGGGCTGACACTATGTGAACGGGTCGCCACGTGACGCATCTCACGCGGACCGGTGCGGAAACTGCCGCGAAGGTGTCACGAACGGCCGGATCGGCGCGCGCCGCCTCAGCGCCCGCCGGTGACGTCCAGCGTCGCGCCGGTGACGTAGCCCGCGGCCTCGGACAGCAGGAAGACCACGGCCTGCGCGATCTCGTCGGCCGTGCCCAGGCGCTGCAGCGGGATCTGGTCGACCGCCGAGCGCGCGCGCGCCAGCATGCCGCTGGTGGCATGGATCTCGGTGTCGATGATGCCGGGGCGCACGCCGTTGACGCGGATGCCCTCGCCGGCCACCTCGCGCGCCAGCCCCAGCGTGAGGCTGTCGATCGCGGCCTTGCTGGCGGCGTAGTCGACGTAGATGCCCGGCGAGCCCAGGCGCGCCGCGGCGGACGACATGTTCACGATGACGCCCCCGCGCCCGCCATGGCGCATGCTCATGCGCCGCACGGCCTCGCGTGCGCACACGAACGCGCCGACCACGTTGACGCCGAACATGCGGGCGATGCGCGCGGCGGGCATCTCGTCCACGCGCGCGGCCCCGTCGACGATGCCCGCGTTGTTGACGAGCCCGCCGAGCGGCCCGAGCTCGGCGTCGAGCGCGTTGAACATCGCCTCGACCGCGCCCTCGTTCGCGACGTCCGCACGCAGCGTGCACGCCCGCCGCCCGCGTTCGCGCACCTGCGCGGCGACGCGCTCGGCCGCCTGCTCGTCGCGCTGGAAATTGACGCCGACGTCCCACCCGGCCTCGGCCGCGCGGACGGCGCAGGCCGCGCCGATGCCGCGGCTGGCACCGGTGACGAGGAGGACGCGGGGCGCTTCGCTGGCCATGCCGCATTTCTATCACGCGGGGCGGCCGGCGCCTTACCTGGAGACGGGCATCGCGAACTCGGCACCCTTGCCGATCGACGCCGGCCAGCGCTGCATCACGCTCTTCTGCTTCGTGTAGAAGCGCACGCCTTCCTCGCCGTACGCGTGCATGTCGCCGAACAGGCTCTTCTTCCAGCCGCCGAAGCCGTGCCACGCCATGGGCACCGGGATCGGCACGTTGATGCCCACCATGCCCACCTGGATGCGGCGCGCGAACTCGCGCGCCACGTTGCCGTCGCTCGTGAAGCAGGCCACGCCGTTGCCGAACTCGTGCGCGTTGACGAGGTCGACGGCCGTCGCGAAGTCGTCGACCCGCACGCAGGCCAGCACCGGACCGAAGATCTCTTCCTTGTAGATGCGCATCTGCGGCGTGACGTGGTCGAACAGCGTGCCACCCGTGAAGAAGCCGTCCTCGTGGCCCGACACCTGGTGGCCGCGGCCGTCCACCAGCAGCGTCGCGCCTTCCTTGACGCCGAGGTCGATGTAGCCCTCGATGCGCTGCAGCGCCTCCTTCGTGATGACCGGGCCCATCTCCGCGGCCGGGTTCATGCCGTTGTCGACGACCAGCCGGCGCGCGCGCTCGGCCAGCCTGGGCAGCAGGCGGTCGGCGACGTCGCCCACCAGCACCGCCACGGAGATCGCCATGCAGCGCTCGCCGGCCGAGCCGTAGGCCGCGCCGACCAGCGCGTCGACGGCCTGGTCGATGTCGGCGTCGGGCATCACGACCATGTGGTTCTTCGCGCCGCCGAGCGCCTGCACGCGCTTGCCGTGGTGCGCGCCCGTCTCGTAGATGTACTGGGCGATCGGCGTCGAGCCGATGAAGGACAGGCCCTTGACCGCGGGATGCGACAGCAGCGCGTCGACGACGGTCTTGTCGCCCTGCACCACGTTGAAGGCGCCATCGGGCAGGCCGGCGCGCTGCAGCAGCTCGGCGATGAGCAGGCTGGGCGACGGATCGCGCTCGCTGGGCTTGAGGATGAACGTGTTGCCGCACGCCAGCGCCACCGGGAACATCCAGCACGGCACCATGAACGGGAAGTTGAACGGCGTGATGCCGGCGACGACGCCCAGCGGCTGGCGCATCGTCCAGTTGTCGATGCCGGTGGACACCTGCTCGGTGTAGTCGCCCTTGAGCAACTGCGGGATGCCGCAGGCGAACTCGACCACGTCGATGCCGCGCATCACCTCGCCCTGGGCGTCGGAGAACACCTTGCCGTGCTCGGCGGTGATCATCGCGGCGAGCTGGTCGCGATGCTCGTTGAGCAGGGCCAGGAAGGCGTTGAGCACGCGCGCCCGCCTGATCGGCGGCGTGTTGGACCAGGCGTCGAACGCCTTGCTCGCGGCGGCGGCGGCGGCGTCGACGTCGGCCGCCGTGCCCAGGTGCAGCTGGCGCGCGACGGCGCCGGTGGCCGGATTGAAGACGGACTGCTTGCGCGCGTCCGCATGCACGACGTGCTCGCCGCCGATGAAGTGGCCGACCGGAGTCGAGGACGAGAAGGCGGGCGTGGGCATGGGCGGTCTCCGGAAGGGAAGTCGTCGTCCTGCGCGAAGTCGCAGGATCCATCGGGCCGAGTCTAGGCACTCGCCCGGAACGTGGGAAGCCTGCCGCACTGGATTCACTGTTCGTTCAGATGAACAATGGCCTCACCGAAATCAGGACAAATGACATGGACGCCCGCAAGATCGAATCGCTCTGGTCGCACGTGCACGGCCTGGGGGTGTTGCAAAGCGCCGGCAGCTTCACCGCCGCGGCACAGCGCCTGGGCCTGAGCAAGGCCGCCATGAGCCAGCGCATCGCCGAGCTGGAGCGTGCCGCCGGCGTCCCGCTGGTGCGCCGCACGACGCGCAGCGTGCGCCTGACCGAGGCCGGCGACCGGCTGGTCGAGGCCACGCGCGGCGCCTTCGAGCAGATCGAGCAGGGCTTCGCCGGGGTGCAGGACCGGGTCGGCGAGCCGCACGGCGTGCTGCGCGCCAGCGCGCCCGTGGCGCTCGGGCGCCAGCAGATCGTGCCGCGGCTGGCCGGCTTCCTGCGCGCCTACCCGCAGGTGCGCGTGGAACTCGAGCTCACCGACCGCCTGGTCGCGATGGCGCAGGAGGGATTCGACGTCGCGCTGCGCCACACCGCCGCGCCGCCCGACACGCACGTCGCCTGGCCCCTGTGCGCCACCCGCAGCTGGCTCGTCGCCTCGCGCGCCTACCTGCGCCGCGCGGGCGCGCCCGCGGCGCCCGGCGACCTGGCGACGCACGACTGCCTGCACTACCTGCGCCCCGGCGACACGCCGGCCTGGAGCTTCGAGCCCGATCCCGCGCGCGGCGGCAAGCCACCCGCGTCCGGCGGCCGCGTGAGCGTCGCGGTGCGCGGCGTCTTCGCGGCCAACAACAGCGAGGCGCTGCGCGAGGCGGCGCTGGCCGGGCTGGGCATCGCGCTGCTGCCCGACTTCAGCGCCCAGGCCGCCGTGCGGGCGGGCAAGCTGCAACTCGTGCTGCCGCAGTGGAAGCCGGTGGGCGCGTTCGGCGAGCACCTGTATGCGATCCGGCCCTACAGCCCGGTGGTGCCGCGTGCGGTGCAGGCGTTCATCGGCTACTGGCGCACGGCGCTGGGGGACGGCTTTCCCGTTTCCCCGTCTGGGCGGGCGCCACGGGGGCGTTGACGCGCGTACGATGCGACTTCGTCTCGAAGGAGGGCGCCGTGCGAACGAGTGACCTGCGCGTGCTGGCCGAATCTGCCAACTTCCTGCTGAGCCACGCGGCCGAGTCGGTCTACGTGGTGGACAAGCGCGACGGCTCGACCCGCATCGCGGGAGAGCACGTTGGCGACCCCGGCGTCGCGCTCATCTCAGCTTCTTCCGCGGACGTGCGTCGGCCGACGCCTCGGCGCAGACGGCGGTGTGGTTCGTCCACAGCATGACCGAGAGCGCACCCGGGCAGTTGCGCGTCGTCTTCGACCACCATGAGCATGGCATCTGGATGATCGACCTCGCGTCGGCGCGGCGTTGGCCGGAGGAACCGCGCTAGGCGCATCCGTCTGCGCACCTCGCCTGGACCAGCGCGTTGCGGCGGGGAGGAGTTCTGCGAGTGCGCCGCGCTCCGCGCAGGATGACGTGGAGTGGATCGGCGACCAGGCTCGTCACCCGCCTGCCGCGCGCGATGGAACGCTAGTCGAGCCCGTGGAACGGGCTGTCCTCTGGCCCGATGTAGGTCGGCGGCGTCCACTGCGCGTCGCGCATCGACCGCTGCACGAGCTTGTCCACGCCCAGCAGCGTCGCGAAGATCGCCATGCGGATCGGGATGCCGTTGTCGGTCTGGCGGAAGATGGCCAGGCGCGGGTCGCCGTCGAGATCGGCGCCGAGGTCGTGCGCGCCGGGGCGGCTGTCGCGCGGCAGCGGGTGCATCACGACCACGTCGGGCTTGCAGACGCGATCGACGAGCGCCCGGTCGATCTCGAACGCCGCGCCGCCGCCCTCGGTCGTTTCACCGACGAAGCGCTCCTTCTGGATGCGCGTGGCATAGACGACGTCGGCGTCGGCCAGCCCCTGGA
>JAEKKH010000380.1 GCA_019510465.1 Burkholderiales bacterium | reverse complement strand
CAGGACGCCTTCCCCGCGTTGCTGGCCGCGCAGGACGCGCCCGGCTTCGACGAGCCGCTTCCCTTCCTGGGCGGACAGCAGGCGCGGGAACTCTGGCGCGAGGCCGCGCGCCGCATCTCCGCCACCTTCGTCCACAAGCAGGACAAGTTCGCCGAGGACGCGGTCAACGATGCGCTGGACAGCGTGCTGGACGACGGCGTCGGCGTGCGCAAGGCGTTGTCGGACGTGGCGCGATTGCTGGAGCTGCGCGCCCGGCGCTGATCATGAGGCTGCCTTCCTTCCTCCGCCTGTCGCCCAAGTGGGCGCCGTACGTCTTCATCAGCCCGTTCCTGCTGCTGTTCGCGGTGTTCGGCATCTTTCCGCTGTGCTTCTCGCTGTACCTCGCGTTCCAGTCGTGGGAACCCACCGGGGGCCTCAAGGCGATGGAATTCGTCGGCCTGGCCAACTTCAGCTTCGCAGTGAAGGACCCCTGGTTCTGGACGGCGCTGAAGAACACCTTGTGGCTGGCGGTCGCCTCGGGCGTGCCGCAGCACCTGATCGCGTTGCCGCTGGCGGCCTTCATCCACACCTCGTTCAAGCGGCTGCGCGACGGCGTGATCGCGGTGTACTTCCTGCCCTACATCACGTCGACCGTCGCCATCGCGATCATGTTCAACGCGTTGTTCTCGAAGGACTACGGGCTGATCAACGCGGCGCTCGCGCAGTTGTTCGGCATGTCGCACATCGACTGGCTGCACGACGTGGCGCACATCAAGCCGGCGATCGCGTTCATCGTGTTCTGGCGCTACGTGGGCTTCAACACGGTGCTCTACCTCGCGGCGATGCAGACGATCCCGGGCGAGCTGTACGAGGCCGCCACGCTGGACGGGGCGGCGCGCTGGCGACAGTTCTTCCACATCACGCTGCCCAGCATCAAGCCGATGATCTTCTTCGGCGTGACGCTGAGCGTGATCGGCGGCCTGCAGCTGTTCGAGGAGCCGTTCATCCTGACCGGCGGCAAGGGCGGTCCGCAGCAGTCGGCGATGACGTCGGCCGTGTACCTGTTCCGCGAGGCCTTCAACTTCAACGACTTCGGCGGCGCGAGCGCGATGTCCTGGCTGCTGTTCGTGGTCGTGGCGCTGCTAACGTGGCTGACCAACCTGGCCTTCCGCACGCGAAAGGGCGAGCAATGACCGCCGCCGTCACCCCCGCGCCGGCCCTCGGCACCGACGGCGCGGCTGCGCGCGCGTCGCGCTGGAGCGCCTACCTGATCGTGGCCATCGGCGCGCTGTTCATGCTGGCGCCGTTCTGGTTCATGTTCGTGTTCGCGACGCATTCGCGCAGCGAGATCTACCACCTGCCGCCGCCCGTGTGGTTCGGCGACGACCTGCTCACGAACTTCAGGCTGCTGACCGAGCGCCTGCCGTTCTGGCGCAACCTGGGCTGGAGCGTGTACGTGGCGCTGATGGCCACCGTGCTGACGCTGCTGTTCTGCTCGATGGCCGGCTACGCCTTCGCGCTGATGGAGTTCCGCTTCAAGAAGCCATTGTTCGGCCTCGTGATGGCCACCATGCTGCTGCCGCAGTTCATGAACATGATCCCGATGTTCATGATCATGGACGCGCTCGGCTGGATCGACCAGCAGCGGGCGCTCTACGTGCCCGGCGCGGCGAGCGCGTTCGGCATCTTCCTGATGCGCCAGTTCGCGACGTCGGCGGTGCCCAGGGAGCTGGTGGAGGCCGCGCGCATGGACGGCTGCGGCGAGTTCTCCATCTACTGGCGCATCGTGCTGCCGCTGCTCAAGCCGGCGCTGGGCACGCTCGCGCTGATCACCTTCATCCAGTCCTGGAACAACTTCATCAACCCGCTGATCGTGATGCGCAGCCTGCCCAACTACACGCTGCCGCTCGCGCTGCGCAGCCTGCAGTCGACGATGAACACCGAGTGGGGCGCGCTGATGTGCGGCTCGGCCATCGCCACGATCCCGCTCATCGTCCTGTTCGCGATCACGTCGCGCCAACT
>JAEKKH010000374.1 GCA_019510465.1 Burkholderiales bacterium | reverse complement strand
TTGGTTTGCGGCTTTTCGGTCGCGGCGGTTTGGGCTTGCGTCACTTCGCGGCTCCCTTCTTCTCGGCCAGGATGGTCTTGGCACGAGCGATGTCACGGCGGGTGTTCTTCAGCTGCGAGTGGTTCGTCAGCTGTTGAGTACCCTTCTGCATGCGCAGGCCGAAGTGGGCGCGCAGGAGGTCGGTGACTTCCTTCTCGAGCGCCGGGACGTCCTTGGTCCGCAGTTCAGATGCTTTCATTGATTTGCTCCGGTCACTGGCCGAGTTGGCGCGCGACGAAGGTGCAGCTCAGCGGCAGCTTGGCGGCCGCGAGCGTGAACGCTTCGCGGGCCAGTTGCTCCGGCACACCGTTGATCTCGTAGAGCACCTTGCCCGGCTGGATTTCAGCCACGTAGTACTCCGGATTGCCCTTGCCGTTACCCATGCGGACTTCGGCCGGCTTCTGCGAAATCGGCTTGTCCGGGAAGATGCGGATGAAGATGCGGCCACCGCGCTTGATGTGGCGCGAGATGGCACGACGGGCAGCTTCGATCTGGCGGGCCGTGATGCGGCCGCGCTCGGTGGCCTTCAGGCCGAATTCGCCGAACGAGACGGCGGCGCCACGAGTGGCGATGCCGGTGTTGCGGCCCTTCTGTTCCTTGCGGAACTTGCGGCGTGCTGGTTGCAGCATGTCTTATTCTCCTTTGCCTTCGGCAGCCGCGGCCGGAGCCGCTGCGGCCGGAGCCTTGCGCACGACGCGCTTGACGGCAGGCTTGTCGCCAGCCGGCGCGGCAGCGTCGGCACGCGGGGCGCCGTCACGCGGGCCGCCACGGTCGTTGCTGCGCGGGGCGCCACGGCCACCACGGTCGTCACGACGCGGACCACGCGGACCACGACGATCGTCTTCGCCCTCGGTCTTCGGGATCACGGGCGCTTCGCCGTTGGCGAGGCGGTCACCGCGGTAGACCCAGACCTTGCAGCCGATGACGCCGTACGTCGTCTTGGCTTCGGAGAAGCCGTAGTCGATGTCGGCCTTCAGCGTGTGGAGGGGCACGCGACCTTCGCGGTACCACTCGCAGCGGGCGATCTCGATGCCGTTCAGGCGGCCCGACGACATGATCTTGATGCCCTGCGCGCCAAGACGCATCGCGTTCTGCATCGCGCGCTTCATGGCGCGGCGGAACATGATGCGCTTCTCGAGCTGCTGGGTGATCGAGTCGGCGATCAGCTGAGCGTCGATTTCAGGCTTGCGCACTTCCTCGATGTTGACGGCCACCGGCACGTTCAACAGCTTGGCCAGCGCGGCCTTCAGGTTCTCGATGTCTTCGCCCTTCTTGCCGATCACGACGCCCGGACGCGCCGAGTAGATCGTGATGCGAGCGTTCTTGGCGGGCCGTTCGATCAGGACGCGCGAGACCGCGGCATTCTTGAGCTTGGCCTTCAGGAATTCGCGAACCTTCAGGTCTTCGGCCAGCATCTGGCTGAAGTTGCGGTTCGACGCGTACCAGCGCGACGCCCAGGCCCGGGTCACGGGCAGGCGGAAGCCGGTCGGGTGGATTTTCTGTCCCATAGTCTTCCTTTGCGCGCGTCAGTTGCCGACGGTCACGTAGATGTGGCACGTACCCTTGCTGATGCGATTCCCACGGCCCTTTGCACGAGCCGAGAAACGCTTCAGGGTGGTGCCCTGTTCCACGTAGATCGAGGTGATCTTGAGTTCGTCGATGTCGGCGCCGTCATTGTGCTCGGCGTTCGCGATCGCGGACTCCAGGGCCTTCTTGATGATGCCGGCGGCCTTCTTCTGCGTGAATTCCAGCGTGTTGAGCGCCAGGCCGACCTTCTTGCCGCGGATCAGATCAGCGACCAGGCGACCCTTGTCTGCCGAGAGGCGAACGCCGCGGACGATTGCTTTGGTTTCCATCGTCTGCTCCTTAGCGCTTGGCCTTCTTGTCGGCCGGGTGACCCTTGAAGGTCCGCGTCAGCGCGAATTCGCCGAGCTTGTGGCCGACCATCTGGTCGGACACGTACACG
>JAEKKH010000373.1 GCA_019510465.1 Burkholderiales bacterium | reverse complement strand
CTACCGCGGCCACCGCACGACGGAGCAGTTCCAGGCCATCCCCGTCGCGACCCAAGGCAACGCGCTGCACCCCGGCGGCGTCATCGACCTGGCGCGCGACTACCAGGGCGCCGACATCCGCTGGCGCTGGAAGGGCGAGGCCACCAGCCTGGTCGCCGGCATCGCGGCCGACGAGCTGCGCGAGCACCGCCTGGGCTACCAGAACTTCGTCGGCAGCACGGTCGGCATCCAGGGCGCGCTGCGCCGCGACGAGACCAACCGCGTCAGCAACGCCGACCCCTACCTGCAGGCCGAATGGCGGCCCACGCCGGCCTGGCTGCTCAGCGCTGGCGTGCGGCGCAGCAGCGTGAGCTTCAGTTCCACCGACGCCTACATCACCAAGACCAACCCCAACGACAGCGGCGCGGCGCAGTACGCCGCCAACCTGCCGGTGCTGGGCATCAGCTACGCCGTGACCGAGAGTCTGCGCGTCTACGCCACCGCGGGCCGCGGCTTCGAGACGCCCACGCTCAACGAGCTGGCCTACCGGCCCAGCGGGGGCACGGGGCTGAACTTCGGCCTGCAAGCGTCCCTGAGCCACAGCGTCGAGGCCGGCGTGAAGGCCCGGCCCTGGGACGGCGGCGAGTTCACGCTGGCGCTGTTCCAGACCGGCACCTCGCACGAGATCGTCACGCAGACCAATGTGGGCGGCCGCGCCACCTACCAAAACGCCGGCGCCACCCAGCGCCGTGGCCTGGAGGCCTCGGGCCAGCTGCAGCTTGGCGCCACGCTGCAGGCCCAGCTCGCCGCGACCTGGCTGGACGCGACCTACCGCGACGGCTTCCTGACCTGCACCGCCACGCCCTGCGCGGCCGCCAACCAGCAGGTGGCCGCCGGCAACCGCATCCCGGGCATCGCGAAGACGGCGCTCTATGGCGCGCTGACCTGGCAGCCGGCCAGCGGCTGGCGCATCGGCGTCGAAGGACGAGCACTCGGCAAGGTCTGGGTCAACGACCTGAACAACGACGCCGCGCCCGGCTACGCGACGCTGGCCGCCCATGTCGGCTACCAGTTCAGCGTCGGCCCCTGGGACCTGGGCGCGCTGCTGCGCGTGGACAACCTGGCCGGCCGCCGCTACGCCGGCTCCGTCATCGTCAACGACGGCAACAGCCGCTTCTTCGAGCCCGCGCCGGGCCGCACCTGGCTGGCCAGCGCCAACGCAACGTACCGTTTTTGACCCCTCTCCCGCCCTCGCGTCGCTGGACGCGAGCGAGTCCAGGCGGTCCCCCGAGGGGACGGCGCTCGACCCGCAACTGACAACGCCGCGAACGCGGCAGGAATAAAGGAGACAGTCATGCAAAAACTCCTGCCCACGCTGACCCTGGTCGCCGCGGCCATCACCGCCGCCCACGCCGGGCCGCTGGCCTATGTCTCCAACGAGGGCTCGGGCACGCTGAGCGTCATCGACACGGCCACCGACGCGGTGCTCTACGAGCTGCCCGCCGGCGCCAAGCCGCGCGGCGCCGTCATCAGCCCGGATGGCCGCCGCGCCTACGTCAGCGACCAGCCCGGCAACCGCCTCGTCGTCATCGACCTGGCCGCGCGCCGCCAAGCCGGCGAGATCCCGCTCGGCGAGTCACCCGAAGGCCTGGGCCAGTCGCCCGATGGCCGCTGGGTGGTGGCCGCCGTGGAGGAGAGCAACGAGGTCGTCTTCGTCGACACGCGCACGATGGCGCGCAGCTTCGCCGTCAAGGTCAAGGGCAAGAACCCCGAGCATGCCGTCTTCAGCCCCGACGGGCGCTGGGTGCTGGTCAGCGCCGAGGAGGGCGAGGCCGTGGACGTCATCGACGTGGACAAGCGCCGCCAGGTCGCGCAGGTGCCCGTGGGCACGCGGCCGCGCGGCATCGGCTTCTCGCCGGACGGGCGCCGCGCCTACGTCGCGGCCGAGATGTCCAGCGAGATCTACGTCATCAGCACGCAGACCTTCACGGTGACGGACAAGCTCATGGCCGGGCCCAAGAGCAAC
>JAEKKH010000327.1 GCA_019510465.1 Burkholderiales bacterium | reverse complement strand
AAGGCGCGCAAGGCGGCGCGGCACGCGACGTCGGACTGGATGGAGATCGAGAAGCAGCGCGGCATCTCGGTGGCGTCGTCGGTGATGCAGATGGAATACCGCGACTGCGTCATCAACCTGCTCGACACCCCGGGCCACCAGGACTTCTCGGAAGACACCTACCGCGTGCTGACCGCGGTCGACGCCGCGCTGATGGTGATCGACGCGGCCAACGGCGTCGAGCCGCAGACGCGCCGCCTGCTGCAGGTCTGCCGCGCGCGCAACACGCCCATCCTCACCTTCGTCAACAAGATGGACCGCGAGGTGCAGGACCCGCTGGCGCTGATGGACGAGATCGAGCGCGAGCTGGGCATGAGCGTCGTGCCGTTCACCTGGCCGGTGGGCATGGGCAAGCTGTTCGGCGGCGTCGTCGACCTGCGCAAGAAGCAGATGCGCGTGTTCGCGCCCGGCGAGGATCGCGCCGGTGGCGACGAGGAGGTCATCACCGACCTCGACAACCCCGCCAACGCCGACCGCTTCGGCATGGGCTGGGACCAGTCGCGGGGCGAGATCGAGCTGCTGGGCGCCGCGGCGCCCGTGTTCGACGAGGAGGCTTTCCTCGAGGGGCGGCAGACGCCGATGTTCTTCGGCTCGGCCATCAACAACTTCGGCGTGCAGGAAGTGCTGGACGCGCTCGTGGACCTGGCGCCCGCGCCCGGCGCGCGCCCCGCGATGCAGCGCGAGGTGAAGCCCGACGAGGGCAAGTTCACCGGCGTCGTGTTCAAGATCCAGGCCAACATGGACCCGTCGCACCGCGACCGCATCGCCTTCCTGCGCGTGGCCTCGGGCCATTTCGAGCGCGGGATGCGGCTGAAGGTGGTGCGGTCCGGCAAGGAGCTGCGTCCGAACACCGTCGTGTCCTTCCTGTCGCAGCGCCGCGAGCTGCTGGACGAGGCCTTCGCCGGCGACATCATCGGCATCCCCAACCACGGCGTGCTGCAGCTGGGCGACACGCTCACCGAGGGCGAGCAGCTGCAGTTCACGGGCCTGCCGTTCTTCGCCCCGGAGCTGTTCCGCTCCGTCGAGGTGGCCGACCCGCTCAAGACCAAGCAGCTGCGCGCCGGCCTGACCCAGCTGGGCGAGGAAGGCGCGATCCAGGTGTTCCGTCCGGTACTGGGCACGGTATTGCTGCTGGGCGCCGTCGGCCAGCTGCAGTTCGAGGTCGTGGCGCACCGGCTCGAGCACGAGTACGGCGTGCGCGCGCGCATCACGCCCGCGCGTTACGCGCTGGCGCGCTGGGTCACGTGCGACCCGGACGACGGCGGCGACAAGGAGCTGCAGCGCTTCATCGACGCCAACGCGCACCGCATCGCCCACGACGCGGTCGACGCGCCGGCCATCCTGGTCGAATACGCGCCCGAGCTGCGCGCCGTCGAGGCCAACTGGCCCAGGATCAAGTTCCATGCGCTGCGCGAGCACGCGGGCCTGATCTTCCAGAAGCGGCTGGACGACTGAACCTTTCCGGCCGGGCGACGTCTACCGGTGTCCCTTCACTCGCGACGCGCCATGACCCGCAAGTTCCCGCTGATCTGCCTCGCCGGCGCCGCCGTGCTGGCGCTGGCTGGCGTCGAGGCGCCCGCCGCGTCGCAGTGGAGCGCTGCCACCGAGCGCCGCGCCGCCTCGCCCGCCGCCTGGGAGGAACTCGAGCGCAGCCGCTGGATCGCCGACGGCCGCGACGACGCGCCGCGCAAGGTCTACGTCTTCCTCGACGTGAACTGCAAGTACTGCACGAAGTTCTGGTCGGACGCGCGTCCCTGGGTGAACGCCGGCAAGGTGCAGCTGCGCCACGTCATGGTGGGCGTCATCGCCCCCAGCAGTCCGGGCAAGGCGGCCACCCTGTTGGCCGACCCCGATCCGTCGCGGCGCCTGGCCGCCTTCGAGCAGGCGCACGCGTTCGGCGTCGTGCGCATGATGTCGGGCGGGCCGCGCCAGACGCTGGAGGACCCGAACCTCGCGCCGATGGACCCGCTGCCCGAGGCGCTCGCCCGCACGTTGTCCGACAACGAGGACCTGATGCACGGCTTCGGCCTGCTCGGCACGCCGGGCATCGTCTTTCGCTCGAAGGACGGCCACGTCGTCGCCAAGCCGGGCCTGTCGCCCGAGGAACTGCCGCAGGTGCTGGGGCCGCTGTAGCCGCGTCGCCTCAGGCATCGTCGCGCGGGATCCAGCGCAGGCCGGCGGCCAACGCCGCCAGCGCCAGCAGCACCACCATGGCGGCGAAGACCGACTGGGCTGCACTCGGGGAGGCGGCCTGCGCCAGCAGCCCCACGCCCACCACGGGCAGCGAGTTGCCCAGGAAGCAGGCGACCAGGAAGCACGAGACGACCTCGGCACGGCGATCGTCGGGCGCGATGCGCTGCACCACCTGCAGCGCGCCGCGGTAGCACAGGCCGAAGCCCGCGCCGCCGACCAGCGACGTCGCCGCCAGCGCCGCGAGCGACGATTCGGCCCGCGCCAGCAGCAGGCCGGCGGTGCCGGGAACGACGAGCGCCAGGCCCCACAGCATCGCGGCGCGGCTGGGCAGGCGCCGGGTCGCGAGCACGGCCAGCGCGCCCGCGCCGTACGCCTCGAACACGATGGCGCCCGCAGCGGTGGGGCTGTGCACGCCGAGGTTGTCGGCCAGCAGCGTCGGGATCAGGCCGGCGTAGTAGCCGCCGAACGCGAAGGCGGCGAACGCGGCCACGGCGACGGGCGCGAAGGCGGCGCGGATGCCCGTCGGCACGGCCAGCCGCGGCCGGTACGAGGCCTGGGCGAACGACAGGCGCTGCGACGCCGTCTCGGGCAGCCGCCAGACGCCCGCCGTGGCGAGCGCGAGCAGCACGAGGAACGCGAGGAAGGGCGTGGCCAGCGGCGCCGGGCCGAACTCCGCGAGCGCCCCCGCCAGCAACGGGCCGCAGGCGATGCCCGTGAGGTTGGCGGTGATCGCCATCGTGCTCGCGCGGTCGCGGTCGCCGTCGGGCACCAGCTCCGCGAGCCAGGCGTTCACGGTGCCGCCGGCCACGCCCACCGCGAGGCCCGTGAGCGCGCGCCCCGCGTAGAGCCAGGCGAGCGATCGCGCGAACGCGAACAGCAGCATCGCCGCGGCCAGCAGCGCGAGGGCCGGCAGGCTGGCGCGGCGCCGTCCCACCTGGTCGGACAGCCGACCGAACAACAGCAGCGCGAGCACGTTGCCGACGACGTAGGTCGCGTACACCAGCGTGAGCGTCAGCGCGGAGAAGCCGAATTCACGTCGCCACAAGCCATACAGCGGCGTCGCGAGGGTGCTGCCCATGAACATCAGGCCGATGTCGAGCGCGGCGATGCGCGCGGGCCAGGCGCCGGCCGCGGCGGGAAGTCGTGCAGGCGGCGTCGGCATGCGCCGGCGCGGCAATGTCCGTGCCCCGCCGAGCGTGCGCACGCGTCGGGGCGGCGCGGGATCGGGCGACAATGCCCCCACGATGTCCGCAAGCCGAGTCGCCCTCTACCTCGACCTGATCCGCTGGAACCGTCCCGCCGGCTGGCTGCTGCTGCTGTGGCCGACGCTGGCCGCGCTGTGGATCGCCAGCGACGGCTTCCCGGGCTGGCACCTGCTGGCGGTGTTCACGCTGGGCACGGTCCTGATGCGCAGCGCCGGCTGCTGCATCAACGACGTGGCCGACCGCGAGTTCGACAAGCACGTCAAGCGCACCGCGCAGCGGCCCGTGACCAGCGGCGCGCTGTCGGTGAAGGCGGCGCTGACCTTCGGCGCCGTGCTCGCGCTGCTCGCCTTCTGCCTGGTGCTGACCACCAATCCGCCGACGATCCTGCTGTCGTTCGCGGCGCTGGCGATCACGCTCGCCTATCCGTATGCCAAGCGCTTCGTGTCGATGCCCCAGGCGGTATTGGGCGTCGCGTTCAGCTTCGGCATCCCGATGGCGTTCTGCGCGGCGACCGGCGCGCACGACTGGTCGCTGTCGGCCATTCCCGCGGCCGTTCCGGCGCTGGCATGGTGGCTGCTGCTGGGCAACCTGTTCTGGGTGCTGGCCTACGACACCGAGTACGCCATGGTCGACCGCGACGACGACCTGCGGATCGGCATCCGCACCTCCGCGATCACGCTGGGCCGCTTCGACGTCGCCGGCGTGATGGCGTTCTACGCGGCCTACCTGCTGTCGTGGCTGTACCTGGGCCTGAAGCTGGGCCTGGGGCCGGCCTACGCGGTGGGCATCGTGATCGCCGGCCTGCAGGCGGGCTGGCACTTCACGCTGATCTGGGGCCGCACGCGCGAGGGTTGCTTCCGGGCCTTCCGCGCGAACCATTGGCTGGGCGCGGCGGTGTTCGCGGGCGTGGTGCTGTCGTTCGTCGTCGGCGCCCACCCCTCGCCGTGACGACCGTCACACTGCGCGCGGCCGAACGCGCGCAGTGGCCCGTCCTCGAGAACCTGCTGCAGTTCTACTTCTATGAACTCAGCGCCTGGTACCCGATCCGGCTCGGCGACGACGGCCGCCTCGCGGTCCCGCAGCGCGCCGGCTACCTCGCGCTGCCCGGCACGCAGGCCTGGCTGATCCTGGCCGACGACGAGCTCGCGGGCCTGGCGATCGTCGACGACGACCTGGTCGACCCGCGCAACGACCTCAATCTCGGCTACTTCTTCGTGGCGCGACGCTTCCGCGGACGCGGCGTCGGCGCGGCCGCGTTCGGCGGGCTCCTGGCGCGCTATCCGGGCGCCTGGGAGCTGTACTACCTGGCGCGCAACCGCGCCGCGGCGGCGTTCTGGCCGCGCGCGTTCGAGCGCGCGGGCGTGCGCGACGTGGCGGTGTCGGCGGTCGTGGTCGGCGGCGAGGATTGCGTGATGAACTGCTTCGTCGCGTCGCCTTGAGGGGCGCGCGCGGCGCGCCTCACCGGGTCGGCATCGTGGAAGCGGCGGCGCAACGGGCGAAGCCGGCGCAGCCGCCGGGGAACGGGCGGCTGTGGCGCAGCTAGCCGCCGAACTCGTCGCCCAGCTCCCGCGCGCGCGCCTGCGCCGCGCGCAAGGCCGCCACGATCGCCGGCTTCACGCCCGCGGCCTCCATGGCGCTGATCGCGGCGTACGTCGTGCCGCCCTTCGACGTGACCCGCGCCCGCAGCGTCTCGGGCGGCTCGTCGCTGGCGCGCGCGAGCGAGGTCGCGCCCTTGAACGTCGCCTGCGCCAGTCGCCGGCCCTGCTCCGGGCTCAGGCCCATGTCGGCGGCGGCCTGCATCATCGCCTCGATGAAGAAGAACACGTAGGCCGGGCCGGAGCCCGACAGCGCGGTGACGGCGTCGAGATCGCGCTCCTGCGCCACCCACAGCGTCTCGCCGGTGGGCGCGAGCACGCGCTCGATCGCGGCGCGGTCGTCGGCGGTGACGGCAGCGCGCGCGAACAGGCCGGCGATGCCCTCGCCGATCAGCGCCGGCGTGTTGGGCATCGCGCGCACGACGCGCTCGCTGCCGGTGGCACGCGCGATCGCGTCGCTGCGGATGCCGGCCATCACCGACAGGTGCAGCGCGCGGCCGACATGCGCGGCGCACGGCGCGGCGGCCTCCACGAACACCTGCGGCTTGACGGCCCACACGACGATGTCCGCGCCGCCGAGCGCGGCGCCGCCGGCGGCCTCCACGCGCACGCCAAATTTCTCACGGACGGCGCCGGCTTGTGGCGCATGCGGTTCGACCACCACGACGCGCTCGGGCGGGTGTCCCGCGGCCAGCAGGCCGCCCAGGATGGCGCTGGCCATGTTGCCGCCGCCGACGAAGGCGAGCAGCGGGGTGGAGGGCGCCGAAGGCCCCTGGGATGGCGCGGTCGGGGGGGTCGGGTTCATCATGGCGCCCAGTGTAGGACCGGCCCCTGCCGTCACCGGCATGAAACCGATGGGCAGAGGTCATGCAAAAGTTGCATGACCCTCGGTGACTAATTCGGCGGGGTCCGGCCTACAGTGCGCACCACTCCCGGCGCCGGGCTTTCTCCGATCGAGTCCGCCCGCGCCCCAGGATCTTGCGGCCGCCGCTCACGAGGCCGGCGCGATCCGCGAACCTCAATCAGACACAAGGACCTTGTCATGACGAACCTGTCGTACGTCGCCCCGACCGATGACAGCCCCTGGGGCACCTACCTGTCCCAAGTCGATCGCGTGGTGCCCTACCTGGGCAACCTGGCCCGCTGGGCCGAGACGCTCAAGCGTCCGAAGCGCGCGCTGATCGTCGACGTGCCCATCGAACTCGATGACGGCAGCGTCGCCCACTTCGAGGGCTTCCGTGTCCAGCACAACCTGTCGCGCGGCCCGGGCAAGGGCGGCGTGCGCTACCACCCCGACGTCACGCTGGAAGAAGTGATGGCCCTGTCGGCCTGGATGACGGTCAAGTGCGCGGCGGTGAACCTGCCGTTCGGCGGCGCCAAGGGCGGCATCCGCGTCGACCCGAAGAAGCTCTCCCAGAAGGAACTGGAGCGCATGACGCGCCGCTACACCAGCGAGATCGGCCTGATCATCGGCCCGCAGAAGGACATCCCGGCGCCGGACGTGAACACCAACGGCCAGATCATGGCCTGGATGATGGACACGTACTCGATGAACACCGGCTCGACGTCCACCGGCGTGGTCACCGGCAAGCCGCTGCACCTGGGCGGCTCGGCCGGCCGCATCAAGGCCACCGGCCGCGGCGTGTTCGTCACCGGCCGTGAAGCGGCCCGCCGCATCGGCATGGACCTGAACGGCGCACGCGTGGCCGTGCAAGGCTTCGGTAACGTCGGTGGCTCGGCCGCCGAACTGTTCGGCCAGGCCGGCGCCAAGATCGTCGCCGCGCAGGACCACACCGGCACGATCTACAACGCCAAGGGCTTCGACCTCGCCGAGCTGATCCCGCACGTGAACAACACGGGCGGCGTGGCCGGCTTCAAGGGCGCCGACGTCATCAAGTCGGAAGAGTTCTGGGACGTCGACTGCGACATCCTGATCCCGGCCGCCCTCGAAGGCCAGATCACCGAAGAGCGCGCCCGCCGCATCAAGGCCAAGATGGTGCTCGAAGGCGCCAACGGCCCGACGGTGCCCAAGGCCGACGACATGCTCTTCGAGCGCAACATCCTGGTGGTGCCGGACGTCATCTGCAACGCCGGCGGCGTGACGGTGTCCTACTTCGAATGGGTGCAGGACTTCTCCAGCTTCTTCTGGAGCGAGGACGAGATCAACGTGCGCCTGGACAAGATCATGGTCGACGCGCTCAAGAAGATCTGGGACACGGCCGATCGCCACAAGATCACGCTGCGCACCGCGACCTTCGCGGTCGCCTGCGAGCGCATCCTGATCGCGCGCGAAGAGCGCGGCCTGTACCCCTGAAGCGACGCCGCGCGGCATCGTTTCACAGAGGGCCCTTCGGGGCCCTTTTTCGTTGGCGGCCACGGCTGCGGTAACGTGGCGCCATGCACGCCATCACGCTCCGCGCCCTCGCCGAATTCCCCGCGCAACTCGAGGCGCACTACGCCGCGTTCGCGCCGCAGTTCACGCACTGGGCGCCGCCGTCGTGGGACGGCGTGCCCAGCGAGCCGCTGACGGCCATCGAGCAGCTGTGCCACGTGCGCGACATCGAGATCGACGGCTACCAGCTGCGCATCCGCCGCACGCTGGCCGAGACGCATCCGACGCTGGC
>JAEKKH010000326.1 GCA_019510465.1 Burkholderiales bacterium | reverse complement strand
AGGCCTACGAGTTCTACAAGATCATGGCCGCGGCCAAGGCGACCCCGCCGGGCGCGCTGGCCGACGGCACCTACACGATCACGTCGGCCTTCAGCGGCAAGTGCGTCGACATCGCGTCCGCCTCCACCGCCAACGGCGCGCAGGTGCAGCAGTACCAGTGCAATGGCACCGGCGCGCAGACCTTCAAGGTGACCAACCTGGGCGCGGGCTGGTACCGGCTCGTCAACACCCACAGCGGCAAGGCGATCGACATCGCGTCGGCCTCCACCGCCGACGGCGCCAAGGTGCAGCAGTACACCGACAACGGCACCGGCGCGCAGCGCTTCTCGATCAAGCCGGGCTCCGACGCGACGACCTTCGTCCTGACGAACGAGAACAGCGGCAAGTGCCTGGACGTGGCCGGCTGGAGCAGCAACGACGGCGGAAAGATCCAGCAGTGGAACTGCACGGGCAACGTCAACCAGGCCTGGCGCTTCACGAAGCAATGAGACGTTCCCTCGCGCGCGGGGCCGCGTTGCCCTGCGCCTTTTCCCTCCCACCACCACCCACCGGAGATCCAAGATGACTGTCCTCGTGTCCGGCGCCCGCGTGCGCCCCCTCGGTCTCGTCCTGTTGCCGCTCGCGTTGGCGGCCTCCTGCCTCGTCGCCGGTTGCGGCGGCGGCAGCGCCGCCGACGACGAGGCCGCGATGCAGGCCGACGACGCCGAGGGCAAGGCGCTGGCGCTGGCCGCCAAGGTCTCCTCGGTCGACCTCTTCGACGCCAGGAAGAAGGAGATCGCGATGGAGCTCGTCTCCAGCGCGGAGAACTCGTCGCTCGACTGGAAGGCGCAGTACACCTACATCGAGGACATCGGCGACGGCCGCGGCTACACCGGCGGCGTCATCGGCTTCTGCTCGGGCACGGGCGACATGCTGGAGGTCGTGCAGGACTACGCCAACCGCGAGCCGGGCAACGGCCTGGCCAGGTACATCCCGGCGCTCAAGAAGGTCAACGGCAGCGACTCGCACTCGGGCCTCGGCTCGGCCTACGTCTCGGCCTGGCACAAGGCGGCCTCGGACACGGCCTTCCAGCAGGCGCAGGACGCCGAGCGCGACAACACCTACTTCAACCCGGCGGTCGACCAGGCCAAGTCCGACGGCCTGCACGCGCTGGGCCAGTTCCGCCGGCCCAGGGCGGCAACGAGACGACCTACCTCAACGCCTACCTCGATGTCCGCAAGGCGGTGATGAAGAAGGAGGAGGCGCATTCGGACACCTCGCGCGTCGACACCGAGCAGCGCGTGTTCCTCAAGAACGGCAACCTCAGCCTGGACACGCCGTTGAAGTGGAAGACGTACGGGGACAGCTACACGATCAAGTGAGGTCGGCTTGCGCGAGCGGGGCGACCCGTTTGCGCAAACGCCCAACGTTCGGGGTCAGGTCTTGAACGTTGCGGGGTCAGGTCTTGAATCGTGCAGTTCTGGCATCGCGTTCCGCTTGCAAGTGCACGATTCAAGACCTGACCCCGCAAGACCTGACCCCGCAAGAATGTAGACCTGACCCCCCGGAATGAGCAAAGGCGCCCGCGGGCGCCTCGTTGCGGTCGCGCCGAGACGCTCAGACCTGCATGTTCATGATGTCGGTGTAGGACTGCACCAGCCGGTTGCGCACCGAGATGGCGGCCTGGAAGCCGATCTGGGCCTTCTGCATCGTCACCATCGTCTGCTCCAGGCTGACGGTCGGGTTGTCCATCTGCAGCTCGTTCTGCATCCAGCTGGCCTGGTTCTGCGTGTCGCTGACGCCCTTGAGCGCGTCCGACAGCGCGGTGCCGAAGCCCGCCTTGCCGGCACCGGTGACGCCCGCCGGTGAACCCAGCGGGCCGGCGCCGCCGGCGATGGGCGTGCCGTCCGTCTTCAGGCCGGCGCGCGCGACGGCGGCGGCGAAGTCGAAGGGCTTGAGTCGGACGTCCATCGTCATGAGGCGCTCCTCGTCGCCGCCGCGCCCGCGCGGCGGCCGGCCGCGCGGGAGGCGGGCAGGGCGCGTGCGAGGCGGAGGACGGGTTCGGCTGGCATGGTCTGAACTTTAGCGAGCAGGCATGTAACAGAAGAAGAGATCTGCTGGACGAATGCTGCCCTTCTCATGGCTTCGTCCGATAGGCCCAGGCTAAAGAATGCGTTCATTGCGCCGAGGCTGGGTCGTTCCCTGTCTGGCGCCCAAGCGAACAAACCTGCCTCCGCCGCCTCCATGGAACAAGCTCTCGCCCCCGCCGTTCCCCTCGCCGTCGCCCCCGGCGCGCTCGATCGCGTGATGGCGATGCCCGCCGCCACGAAGATGAAGCTGGGCGCCGGCGTCGCCGGACTGGCCGCCGTGATCGTGGCGATCTGCCTGTGGAGCTCGCAGGGCGACTACCGCGTGCTGTTCGCCAACCTGCCGGACAAGGAAGGCGGCGCCGTCGTCGCGCAGCTGTCCACGATGCAGGTGCCCTACAAGTTCGCCGAGGGCGGCACCGCCATCCTGGTGCCCGCCGACAAGGTCAACGAGGTGCGCCTGAAGCTGGCGTCCGCCGGCCTGCCCAAGTCCAGCGTCGTCGGCTTCGAGCTGATGGACAACGCCAAGTTCGGCCAGACCCAGACACAGGAGCGCGTGAACCTGCAGCGCGCGCTCGAGGGCGAGCTCACCCGCACGATCAGCTCCATCGACGCCGTGGAAAGCGCCCGCGTGCACCTGGCGCTGCCGAATCAGAACGGCTTCTTCCGCGAGCAGCAGAAGCCCAGCGCGTCCGTCGTGCTGATGCTGCGCGGCGGCCGCACGCTCGATCGCTCGCAACTGGCCGGCATCGTCCACCTCGTGGCCTCCAGCGTGCCCGAGCTGCAGACCCGCGACGTCAGCGTGCTCGACCAGACGGGCGCGCTGTTGACCGAGAACGGCGACCGCGCCAACTCGCAGGGCCTGGACGCGACGCAGCTGCAGTACCGCACGCAGATGGAGGCCAGCTACACCAAGCGCATCCAGGAACTGCTCGAGCCGGTGATCGGCCGCGAGAACCTGCGTGCCTCGGTCACCGCCGACATCGACTTCTCGCAGAGCGAAGCCACCTCCGAGCAGTTCAAGCCGAACGGCAATCCGGCCGATGCCACGGTGCGCAGCCAGCAGTCGAGCGACGCCGGCGGCAGCGCCGGCAACGTGCCCTCGGGCGTGCCCGGCGCCAGCAGCAACCAGCCGCCGGTGCCCGCCACCGCCCCGATCAACGGCGCCTCGGCCCCGCTGCAGGCCGCCCAGGGCGGCACGGTCGGCGCCAACGGCCACCGCGAGACCGTCACCAACTACGAGGTCGACCGCACCGTGCGCGTCACCCGCAACGCCACCGGCCTGGTGCGCCACCTGAACGCGGCCGTCGTCGTCAACCAGAAGGTCAACACCGACGCCAAGGGCAAGACGACCAGCACGCCGCTGTCGCAGGACGAGATGGACAAGCTCACCGCGCTGGTGCAGGAAGCCATCGGCTACGACCAGACGCGCGGCGACTCGGTCAAGGTGATCAACGCCCCGTTCAAGGCCGAGGCCGCGCTGAAGGCCGAGGAACTGCCGCTGTGGAAGCAGCAGTGGCTGCTGGACCTGCTGCGCGCCGGCGGCGTGCCCGCGGGACTGACGCTCGTCGCGCTGGCGGTGCTGTTCGGCCTGGTGCGCCCCGCCGTGATGGCCGCGCTCGCGCCTCCGGTGGTCGAGCCCAGGGACGAAGGCCTGAACGCCGTGGTCGACGACGCCAACGAGCTGCCGATGGATGCGCTGCCCGAGCTGCTCGAGGCGCCGCACATGGCCAAGAAGCTGGAGAGCGCGCGCCAGCTCGCCAAGGACAACCCCACCGTCGTCGCCAACATCGTGCGCGACTGGGTCAACGGCGAATCCGCCGCCTGACGCCCACGCCCGGACGACACCACCATGCCGCTGCCCAAGAACGTCAAGGAAGACCAGAGCGTCGAGGACGCCGCCATCCTGCTGATGTCGCTCGGCGAGGAAGAGGCCGCCGCCGTCTTCAAGCACCTCGCGCCCAAGGAAGTGCAGAAGCTGGGCGAGACGATCGCCCGCATGAAGTCCATCACCCGCGAGCGCATGGACGGCGTGCTGGATCGCTTCGGCACCATCGCGCAGTCCCAGCACGTGCTGGTGCAGGACACCGACGAGTACGTCAAGGCCGTGCTGCGCAAGGCGCTCGGCGAGGACAAGGCCAACCTGCTGATCGACCGCATCCTGCAGGGCAGCGACGTCACCGGCATCGAGTCGCTGAAGTGGATGGACGCCAGCTCGGTGGCCGAGCTGCTGCGCAACGAGCACCCGCAGATCGTCGCGGCGATCCTGGTGCACCTGGACTTCGACCAGTCGTCCTCCGTGCTCAAGTCGTTCACCGAACGCCAGCGCAACGAGGTGCTGATCCGCATCGCCACGCTGGACGGCATCCAGCCCTCCGCGCTCAAGGACCTGAACGAGGTGATGAGCAAGGTGCTCGCCGGCGGCGAGAAGCTCAAGAAGGCGTCGCTGGGCGGCGTCAAGACGGCCGCGGAGATCATCAACCTGATGGGCTCCTCGGTGGAGACCTCGGCGCTCGACTACATCCGCGAGGCGGACAACGAGCTGGCCCAGAAGATCATGGACAACATGTTCACGTTCGACGACCTGAACAAGCTCGACGACAAGGGCTTCCGGTCGCTGCTCAAGGAAGTGCAGAGCGAGTCGCTGGTCATCGCGCTCAAGGGCGCCACGCCCGAGCTGCGCGAGAAGGTGTTCCGCAACGTGTCCACGCGCGCCGCAGAGACGCTGCGCGAGGACCTCGATTCGCGCGGCCCGGTGCGGGTGTCCGAAGTCGAGTCCGAGCAGAAGGAAATGCTGAAGATCGTCCGTCGCCTGGTCGACGAAGGCCAGATCGTCCTGGCCAGCGGAGGCGCGGATGACTTCCTCTAAAGTCCCGTTCCACGCCCGCGCGGCCGAGGATTTCGACAAGCCGGCCCCGTTGCCCCCGCGCGGCGCGCAGCAGTCGCGCTTCATCCCGCGCGAGGAGCTGGAAGGCTTCGCCGCCTGGCGCCCCGGTTCGTTCGGCGGCACGGGTCCGCAGTCGCCGCATCCGGCCGACCGTCCCGAGAACAAGGTGCACGCCGCGCCGCCGCCGCCTCCGCCGCCGCCGACCGAGGCCGAGTGGCTGGCCGAGGTGCAGCACGCGCGCGAGGCCGGCTACCAGGACGGCTATCGCGACGGCCAGGTCGCGCTCGAGGCGTTCAAGGAAACCTTCGCCCGCCAGATGGCCGCCCAGTTCGGCAACCTGCTGGCCAGTCTCGACGAGCAGTGGAACGGCCTGGAAGAGCAGATGGCGCTGGCCGTCACGCGCACCGCCGTGCAGCTGGCGCGCCAGGTGGTGCGCCACGAGCTGGACACGCGCCCCGAGATCGTCGCCAAGGTGGCGCAGGAAGCCGTCAACGCCATCGTGCTGTCGGCGCGCCACCTGCGCGTGCGCGTGCACCCGGCCGACCAGCAGCACGTGACGGCCGGCGCCGGCGAGGCGCTCAAGGCGCGCGACGCCCGCATCATCGCCGACCCCTCGATCGAGCCGGGCGGCTGCATCGTCGACTCCGACCTCGGCCAGGTCGACGCGCGCATCGGCACCCGCTGGGCCGCCGCCGCCGCGGTGTTCGGCCGCGAGGACACCTGGGATGCGCCCGAGATCATCGTCGGAGGCGTGGACGAATGACGCCCGCCGGCACCTCCGCCTCCGCGCGCGTCGCCCGCTGGCAGCGCTACCTGGTCGACATCGAGAAGTACGCGATCGTCCCGCAGCCGCTGGAGATGCAGGGCACGCTGGTGCGCGTCACCGGCCTCGTGCTCGAGGCGGCCGGCGTGCGCGTGCCGGTGGGCTCGGTGTGCGACGTTTCCGGCTCGCCCAACGAGCCGCCCGTCACCGCGGAGGTGGTGGGCTTCGACGGCGACCGCGCCTTCCTCATGCCCACCGGCGAGCTGCATGGCCTGGCCAGCGGCGCGAAGGTGATGCCGCGCGCCGTACCGCACCTGCCGCCGCAATTCGGCGCCGAGAATCACCCGTGGCGCCGCAGCGAGGATCGCGGCCTGCACCTGCCGATGGGCGCGGGCCTGCTGGGCCGCGTCATCGACGCGCATGGCCGCCCGCTGGACCGCCTCGGCGAGCTGACCGACGTGCGCGACGAGCCCATGGTGCGCCGATCGATCAACGCGATGGAGCGCGACCCCGTGCGCCAGCCGCTGGACACCGGCGTGCGCGCGATCAACTCGATGCTGACCGTCGGCCGCGGCCAGCGCATCGGGCTGTTCGCCGGCACCGGCGTCGGCAAGTCCGTGCTGCTGGGCATGATGGCGCGCTACACGCAGGCCGACGTGATCGTCGTCGGGCTGATCGGCGAGCGCGGCCGTGAAGTCAAGGAATTCATCGAGGACATCCTCGGCGACGAGGGGCTCGCGCGCTCGGTGGTCGTGGCCGCGCCCGCCGACGCGCCGCCGCTGGTGCGCATGCAGGGCGCCAACTACGCCACCGCGGTGGCCGAGCACTTCCGCGATCGCGGCCAGCACGTGCTGCTGCTGATGGATTCGCTCACCCGCTTCGCGATGGCGCAACGCGAGATCGCGCTGGCCATCGGCGAGCCGCCGGCCACCCGCGGCTATCCGCCCAGCTGCTTTGCCAAGCTGCCGCAGCTGGTCGAGCGCTCGGGCAACGCCGGCGCGGGCGGCGGCTCGATCACCGCCTTCTACACGGTGCTGACCGAGGGCGACGATCCGCAGGATCCGATCGCCGACGCCGCCCGAGGCATCCTCGACGGCCACATCGTGCTGTCACGCGAGCTGGCGGAGAGCGGGCACTTCCCGGCGATCGACGTCGAGAAGTCGATCTCGCGCGTGATGACCAGCGTCGCCCCGCGCGAGCACCTGGCCGCCGCGCGCATCGCCCGCCAGGCGCTGTCCAGGGTGACCAAGGCGCGTGACCTGATCCAGCTGGGCGCGTACACGCCGGGCGCCGACCCGGAACTCGACGCCGCCGTCAAGATGAGTCCCAAGCTGACCGCGCTGCTGCAGCAGGACATGCACGAGCGCGCGACCATGGCCGAGAGCAAGCATCAGCTGACGAAGGCGATCGCCCTGTGATGACGGTCGTCTCCCGCCACGACGGATCCCGCGACTGCGCGCACGATGACCAGGTGCTTGCCATCCTGCGCGCAGTCGCGGGATCCACGAACGCCGACGCGGCTGGCCGGAGCGCCGCATGAAACGCCTCGCCCTGCTCAAGACCCTGCTCGAGCGCGAACAGAAGCGGCGCGACGAGCAGATGGCCAACGTGCGCAACGCCGTGGCCAATGCCGAGGCGCAGCAGCAGCAGGCCGACGGCCTCGCCGGATACCGCACCGAGTATTGTCGCAAGTGGTCGGCGCAGTTCCAGCAGGCCTCGACCATCGAGATCCTGCGCAGCTACCAGGGCTTCCTGTCGCGGCTGGAGCAGGCGATCACGCAGCAGCAGTCGGTGCTGGAGCACGCGCACCGCATGGTCGAGGCGCATCGGCAGCGGCTGGTCGAACGCGAGATCCGCGTGGCCACCGTCGAGCGCCTGATCCAGCGCCGCGAGGCGGTGCTGGCCAAGGTGGCCGACCGGCGCGACCAGAAGAACCTCGACGAGCTGGCCCAGCGCCTCGCGACCGCGCGCACGCACGCCGCCCGCTGACCCGAAACACAGACCTTCAACTGTCCATCCGAGCGACACCATGGCCCTGCAACCCAGCACCCACCCCCGCGTCCACAGCTCGCACCCGAGCTCGCACGCGGCTCATGCGGCGCATGCCGCCAGCAAGGCCAGGCCCGCCCCGACCGCCGAGGAAGGCGAGGGCGGCGGCTTCGCCGCGCAGCTGCTCAAGGCGCAGCCGGCGGCTGGCGACAAGACGTTGAAGGCCACCAACGCCAAGCCGAGGGCCGAAGGCGCGAAGAAGCCCGAGGGCGACCAGGACGGCCGGTCCGCCGATGCGAAGGACGCGTCGGACGGCCAACCGGACAAGGACGGCAAGCCCGCCGACCCGAAGGCGGCGCTCGACCCGGCCGCGCTGCTCGCCGCCCAGCAGGCCCAGCAGGCGCAGTCGATCGCGCCGCCCACCACCTCTTTGGCCGACAAGGCCGCCGGCGACCACGACGAATTCGCCACCGACCCGCTGGGCGCGCTGCGCAAGGCGGCCGGCAAGGGCGGCAAGGACGACGGCCGGCAGGCGCTGCTGGCCAGCCTGGCCCCCGGCGGAACGGCCGCGGCGCCGGCGACGGCGGCCGGCCTGTCGGCCAAGGGCGCGGCCGCCAACAACGGCGACATCGCCGCCGCGCTGGCCAAGGCCGAGGGCGCCGTCAAGGCGGCCACCGAGGCGCGCGACGCGCTGGCCGCCATGCTGCCGCAGCCCGACCCGATGGCCGTGCAGGCCGGCGCGGTCGGCGCGCCGGCCAACGCCCCGCTCGATCCGACTCGGGGCCCGCAGGAGGCGCCGCCGGCCCAGGCCACGCTGCCCATGCCCCCGCACAGCCCCGCGTTCGCGCCGGCGCTGGGCCACCAGATCGACGTCTGGATGAAGGGCGGTGTCCAGCACGCCGAGGTCCAGCTGAGCCCGCAGGATCTCGGCCCGATCCGCGTGAAGATCGAGATGGACGGCGCCCACGCGCGCGTCCAGATGAGCGCCGACGTGCAGTCCACCCGCGACGCGTTGCAGCAGGCCATGCCGCAGCTGTCCGAGCAGCTGGGCCAGGTCGGCCTGAGCCTGTCGGGCGGCGGCGTGTCCGACCAGCCGGCGTTCCAGCAGGCGCAGGC
>JAEKKH010000174.1 GCA_019510465.1 Burkholderiales bacterium | reverse complement strand
GGCCTGGTCGAGAAGGCCCTGACCGCGATGGGCGCGGCGGCCACGGATGAGGCCAGTGCGGTCGAGGCCCTGGGCCTCGCGCCGCGGCTGGTGCGGGCGTCAATGGCGAACTTCAAGGTGACGTGGCCGGAGGATTTCGAGCTGGCCGGGCGTCTGATCGCTGGGGCGTGTTGACACGACGGCAGCAGGCCACGAAGACCAGCCGCCCTGGTGCCACTCGCGGTTGCCCTTGCCGGCTCTCGGTTCTCTTGGCAGTTCCAGACCGGGTCAGGTCGATCAACGGCTTGGCTTCGCAGGCCCTGCGCAAGGGCAAACTCGTTTTTCATTCGAGGCTGAACTTTGCTTGGCCAGGCTGGGTACAGCCGTTCGGATCCGGCGGCCGAGGGGCGGCAATGTGCCCAAAGCAGAAGCTGGTGATTAGTGACGAAGCGCACCGCAGCGACAGCTGCCTTCCGACGATGCTTCCAGCCGCATGACCGGCCAAGAGCCGTCGGTGAGCGCAAGCCATCACACCTTCACGGAGCGGCATCGAGCGAGATCGTCCGCGCTACCTCGCCCTTGTCGTTGAGCATCTGTATGGTGGCTTTGCCTTCCGCGCTCACCATCAGCATTAGCCTTGGCCGTCCTTGAGCATCGCTCAACGCAAGTGCCGATGCCCGATCGCCCGTTGTTCCGATGCGCACCCGATTCGTCGAGAGCATGCCCTGCTCTCGCAGTTTCGCCATCTCTGCGCGGCGCTCCGCCGCCGGCAGTGCCGAAAGGCTGCGCAACTTCTCCTGCCGCTTCTCGCCGTCCAGCTTGAGTGGGTCTGCTTCGTCGTTGATATTGAAGGTCGTGCTGACGTGCCCGTTTTGCTCGGCATGCACCAGCTGCAGCACCTGATCCTGGCGAAATCGGTCGAAAGTCAGGCTAAGGCCAGCGTTAACCTTGCCGTCGGCGCCTACCGAACCCTTCTGAATCAGCCCGCCGTTCTCCGTACCTTCATCGTTGACGAAAAGCATGCCCGCCATAGTGCGTCGGTCTGGCCTTGGTTTCTCAGCGCCTTTCCAAGGCTCCCCCGGGAACTGCTCGCGATTGGAGATGACCATGCGCAGTTGTCCATCGGGCTCCCTGATATTGATGCGGCCGACGTCGATCTCTTCGAACTTCGCGGGCGGCGCCTTCGCGCCGGTCAACAGCGAGATGGCAGCGATTACGCTAGCGCAGGCAGTCATGCCGGCGAAAAAGCTTTGCGTTCGGCTCAAAGGGGCGGCTCCATAGTGATGAGAGCTCGCAGCCTAAGGCCACGATGCATGGAGGCGTCGCCAGGTTTGCGCAAATCGTTGAGCGATTGCCGCGGCCGGTGGCTGCTATGGCGGCGGCCTTTCATACGACGGCGATCTGCCTTCTGCTGTACCTCGGTATTTCTGCTTTGGGCACTGACCCGCCTGCCCCCTGGGCGAGGACCGGCAGGCCGTCGACATCTTGTGCCCAAAGCTGAAATCCGCCTAGCTTCAGCAACAGGCTGGATGCGGAAATTCACCAACGGCTGCCTTGCGGCGCCTCACTGCCGGCCAACCAACGGGCTGCAGACCGCGCTGGCGCCCATCCGCAATACATGTGTGTAAATCGTGGTCGTTGCCACATCCGGAAGGCCCAGAAGTTCCTGCACGGTGCTGATGTGGCTGCGCGCTTTTAGCAAATGCGCGGCGAAGCCGTTCTCAGCGTGTGAGGTGTGTGCCCGGCTTGGTGATGCCATCGGCGACAAGCGTCGCAGTTGCGCGGCGAATCGCATCGCGCAGCTGCTGAACGGCGTTTTGAATGGCGTGGGCCAGGCATCGGCATCGCCCTCGGACGCAACCGCTTCCGCTTCAGGCTTTAGGCCGACCGGAACCAGCCGGCTTTCGCGGCCTACTTGGCGGTCCTTTGCGGAGGACATCGTTGAAGAGCAGGTCTGCCGAGACCCATGGTTGGTCCTGGTGACGACGGTACAAGTCCAACACCGGCTGTATGACTGCCAAGCGCGGCGCTGCGCCTTTAGCGTTCTGCAGGTATGGCCGGTTCAACGTGATTGAGAAGTAGCCGTCGGACCGGTACGGATTTCCTGATGCGGTGTCCGTCAAGAACCAGATGGTGTAGTTCAACCCACCGCCTTGGCAAGGCACAGGCTCAGCTGAGAACTCCACGCGTATGACGGCATCTAGCGCCAGATGGCAGTGATGATGGTGGTAGGCGCCCAATTGCCAAGACACATGGCCATGCTTCTCATATCGGTGAACGCCATCAAGGTAGTCAGTCTTGAATTCGACCAACGTGCGCTCGCGAAAGATGACCAGCGAGGCATCTTTCAGTTCCAGGGCTTCCGTCAACAGTTGGAAGCACGCCGGAGCCATCGTGGGATGCACCGAGGTGGCATTGTTCGGTCTGGCATCCGGCGCGTAGGTCAAGCAAGCAGCGGAAGTTTTATGCCAGGTTCTTAGAAGCTGCTGGCCCTCGGAACTCGCTGACAACTCGGGGGCCAACGTTATTGCAGCTAACTCTGGATGCTCGTTGACTTCCTGGCAGGCGCGTTCGAAGAACCTCCGTGCGGCGCTCAAGTCTACTTGCTCGCCTATGTAAGGCGGCGGCAGCATCAACGCAACGAGCCACTCGTGCGGCTCTGTGTTCGTCAGAAGCCGCACCTCAAACGCCGGCCTGAAACCAAGGCAAACGCTTGGCGCAACTGCGAAGTCAATCCTTGCAACCCGACCGAGGTCAACGTGAAGATGATGAGATGAGTCTGCAAGCTGGAGCTTCCTGATTCCGACGAAAGGGCCTTCGTACCGTTCAGGCAGCAGCTGAGCCCTACCGGTCAGCATCAGCTCCGAAATCGCACCGTCGCTCCATCGGCCGCAAGCGACCGTCGCACCCGGCTCGTCGAGCCAGGCCTCGAAGATCTTGTGAAACGCACGGGCGCGAAGCTGAAGGTCAGTCGCTTTGCGTTGCCGCGACGTACATACCGCCTCTACAGCTTCAGCACCGCTAGGCTCGTCCACCTCCGGACTCGCGACGTCGATCAGTGGAACCTCCATGGCAACGCTCCGCATTTGGTTCGGTCAAGCGGCGAAGCTTTCGGCGAGTTGCAGGAGAGCCATGTCGTCGGTGCGCTTTCCTACGAACATGATCCCGGTGGGGAGACCGTCCTGGCGGAATCCGTTCTGAACCGAGATGGCAGGCAATCCGAGGAACGGGGCAAAGTTGGTGTACGCCCCCAGGCTCGTCGAACCCCAGGCCGGATCGCGGTTGACGGCCTCGCGCGTGTGAATGGTTGGCGCGGTGGGGATGCAGAGGAAATCAACCTTCGACCACGTTTCGCGCTCGGTCTGGCGTTCCAGCGCCTTCAGACGATGCAGCATCGCGAAAGCATCGACGGCAGAAAAGTCCGCTGCCTTGACGATCGCATTGCGCACCGCCGGCGTGTAGGTGGCGTTCGGATGCTGTCGAATGAACTCGCCCAGCACAGCGGTGCGCTCTGACATGGACGGACCGAAGTACGTCATGTCTGAAATTTCCTTGAATGGGGCGTAGTCGATGGTCACCGTGGCGAAGCCGAGGTTCCGCAGTTGGGCGACGCCGTGCACGTAGGCCGTCCGGGCGAGTTCGTCGCCGAGGAAGTAGTCGCCCTCTGCGTCAAGGACGCCAACCACTGGAGCACCAACCGGTACGGACCGCGACACCAGTTCGATAGAGTAGGGATCTTTCTCGTCATAGCCGCCGGCGACGGCCAATACACGCCGAACGTCATCCGTCGAATTGCCAAATAGCGAGATGGTGTCCAGTGAGCGTGCGCATGGCACCACGCCAGAAGCACTCAATAACCCGCTGGACGGGCGGTAGCCGACGATGTTGTTGAAGCCCGCAGGGATGCGACCGGAGCCAGCCGTGTCGGTTCCCAGCGAGAAGTTAACGATGCCGCACGCCACGGCCACCGCTGAGCCGGAGCTCGAGCCTCCCGAGACGTGGTCAGGGCTGTACGGATT
The DNA here is from genome assembly GCA_019510465.1 of Burkholderiales bacterium. Classification (GTDB taxonomy): domain Bacteria; phylum Pseudomonadota; class Gammaproteobacteria; order Burkholderiales; family Burkholderiaceae_C; genus Scleromatobacter. The sequence goes on along the minus strand of JAEKKH010000174.1, from coordinate 21,675 downwards.
GACCGGGCTGCCGTAGACCGAGCGCATACCGGTCAGGCCCGTCGCGAACTGGTCCAGGTTGCACTTGCCCACAAGGATGCCGCCGGCGGCCAGCAGACGCTCCACGACGAAAGCGGTCTTGGTCGGCGTGTATGCGAACTCCGGGCAGCCTGCCGTCGTCGGCATCCCGGCCACGTCGATGTTGTCCTTCACCGCGAAAGGCACCGCGTACAGGGGAAGTGCGGCCCGAGCGTCGGCCGGAAGCGCAGCCAGTTCATCGGCACGTAGCCTCATCGCCTCCGGCGACACCGTGGATATGAAGATCGGATTGCCTTTGTGATGCTCGATCTGGTGGAGCACCTCGTCGACGATCGTGAGCGGGTGAAGGTCGCCAGTTGCGGCCTTCCGGGCCAGGTCGCGAATCGTGGGTGCAAGGTTCTGGCTCATGATGGATTTCGTAGAAAGTTGGGACGAAGGGCACCTTCCGGCGCGCGGCCGGCGGTTCAGGAGGCGCGCGAGAACCGCCTCGTACTTACGGAAACTCGTTCGGTAGGCTGCCGGCAGTCGGCTGCGCCCGGCGGACGCTCGCGTCGGCCACGCTCGGGACGGTGATCCCGCCGACGACCACGCCCAGGTCGAAGGCGGCCGCGTGGGACTTCTTGTGTGATGCGTGCGGTACTGCTTCAGTCATAGGGAGTGCGCTCCGGTGTTGTCAGCACTAAGCAGAACGTCCAGCAACTGAGCGCTTTCCGCGACGGCGGCGATGTATCCCCCCTCTACCTGCAGCAGCGCGAGCGCCATCTCATGCATCTGGGGATCCGCCTCGGCACAGCAGTCGGAAAGCACCAGCACGTTGAATCCGCGGTCGGATGCTTCTCTGGCGGTGGTGGACACGCACACCCCGGTGGTCACACCGACCAAAACCACTTGGTCGATGCCTTGGACTCGCAGACGGTGCTCAAGCTCGGTGGCATAGAAGGCGCCGGTTCCCACCTTGTCGATGACCGCCTCATCGACAGCAGGCTTGAGCTCCGCAACGATGTCCCAACCCGGTTCACCACGGACGAGCAATCGGCCGAGTGCGCCGGCAGACCCGATTTCGGCGCCCGATCGGCGGGTCTTCGCACGCTTGCTCGCCGGCAGGTCGCCAAGGTCAGGGTGATGTCCCTCCCTTGTGAAGATCACCGGCATGCCCGCCGAACGCGCCGCCGCCCGGAGCGCCTGGATTCGCGGTATCAGTCGTTGGGCTGGTGCGACGTCATCGCCACGCCGACCCATGTACCCCGCCGGATCGCAGAAGTCGCGCTGCATGTCGATGATGACGAGCGCCGCCGACCGTGACTCGAAGGCTGCATCGATGGGAAACGGATACGGCTGTGCCTGCACTTGGTTCATCGTGCGGCCTCCACGTAGAGCGGGCGTGGGTGCTCGTGTTCCAGGTGCCCATGGCCATGGCCATGGCCATGGTCGTGGTCGTGGTCGTGGTCGTGGGCCTTGGACGCAAGCCGAGAACGAATTGCGCCTTCGAGGGCCTCGATCAACGTCAACGAAAGGCCCTTGTTTTCAAGGAGCTTCGTCAGCGACTCGATCCAGCAGTCGTAATAGGTGGTTTCATCGTTGACGCACCCCCCGCTAGATTCACGCGAAGCGATGGACTCGATCAGCGCCTGCTGGAAGTCACGCAATGAAAACCAGCCGACCTCGGAGATGGCGCTGACGAGGGCAAACGCCCGTGCGGCCCAAGGGGCGGGGAACGTGGCCGGTGCCAGGTTGACCGCGTCAGTCATACCGTCACCTTGGCCACGCCGATCATTGAGTCCCTCGTCACCAGGGCGGCGAGTTGCTCCTCAGAGCAAGACTCCGTGCCCGCCGGCCGCTCCGGCAGCACCAGATAGCGGATCTCCGACACGCTGTCCCAGACGCGCACCTCGACAGACGGGTCCAGAGTCAGGCCCATCTCGCCCAACAGCGCACGCGGCTCCCGGACCATGCGGGAGCGGTAGGCGCTGGACTTGTACCAGGCGGGGGGTACCCCAAGGATCGGCCACGGGTAGCACGAGCACAAGGTGCAGACCACGGCGTTGTGAACGGTGGCGGAGTTCTCGACCACATGGAGCTTCTCGGTCTCCGGTCCTCCCAATCCCAGCTCTGCGCACGCGGCCAGGCCATCGGCGAGCAGACGTTGCTTGAAGTCGGGATCCACCCATGCTCGAGCGACAACCCGCGCTCCCCCTTTGGGCCCTACCTTCTCTTCGTAGTGCCGCACGATCTCGTCGACCCGGGCCGAGTCGATGACCCCCAGTTCCACCAGCAGGCTCTCGACGGCCTCGGTGCGTACGGCTTGCCAGGGCTTCTCTTTCGGTGGGTTCTTGTCCATAGAGTCGTCAAGCGGGTTCAAGGTGGTCTTCGCTCAGGTCGATGTAGACCCACGCGTCTGCTTCTGCCTGCGGCCCCCACAGGTCCGTAGCGGCCAGGCGCACACCGTAGACCGGTTGGAGGTTCTCGCCGCGGTAGTGCGCGCGGGTATCGGGGAACACCCACGCTTCCGCATTCACGCGATCAACCACGCCGACCTTGTCTCGCGCATAGGCGGTCACGCGCGTGTGGCCGGCCGGGTGGATGTTGCGCACCCTGACGCGGTCGCCTGCCGCAAACCGAGGCGAGACCGACTGGTCGTGGCGCCAGGCGCCCCAGCGAACCTTGGATTCCTCTGCCAGCGGCCAACCACGTCCTTGTAGATCCGGCGCGGTGATGCTGGCGCCGCTCTGCATCTCGTCGACGCGGCGCTGCACCTCTGGTGCCCTGACGATGTCCTTACGGTCGAGCAGACGCTCCATCGCGAACAGCCACCTGCCGTAGTAGCCGGCAGTGAGGTAGTCGGCCGTCGGCATGAGCTCGATCTCGTGGCGGTGCTCATCCAGGTTCCAGATTTCCTTGGTATCGAGAACTTGAGTGATGCAGAACACGCGGCTTTCCCAGTAGGAGTGGAAGACCGGTTCGTCCTCTTCCCTGATCACGGGCCCGAAGCCGTGCAAGCCGCCCATGTCGTGGATACCGTTCATCGGGCCGCCTTCAGTAGATGACCGACTCGATGCGCTGTTGCAGCGCGAGGGACTCGGGTGAATAGCGGTCCTTCATCGCATCCGCACTGGTGTCTGCGTCGATCAACACCTTCGCCGGCCGATCGCCGAGCACGATGACCCGGTGCCCCACCTGCAGCGCTTCCTCGATGTTGTGGGTGACCATCACCATGGTCATGCCGGTCTTCTCCCACAGGTCGTGCATGAGCGTGTGCATGCGTCGGCGCAAGCTGATGTCCAGCGCACTGAAGGGCTCGTCGAGCAGCAGCACGTGGGGATCAGAGACCAACGCACGAGCGATCGCCGTGCGCTGCCGCATGCCGCCAGAGAGCTGGTGCGGATATCGGTCAGCGGCTTCGGCCAGTCCGACGATGCGCAACATGTCGTCGACCTTCTCGCGCTTCTGAGTGCCGACCCCCCGCTTGAATTTCAGGCCGAACTCCACGTTGCCGCGGACGGTCAACCAGGGGAACAGGTTGTTCTCCTGGAAGATCATGACGATGTCGGGCGTGGGACCATTGAGGTAGCGGCCTTCAAACAGGACGCCACCGGTATCTCGTCCGACGACGAAGCCACCGAGGGTCTTCAGCAGCGTGGTCTTCCCGCAGCCGGACGGTCCAAGCAAGCAAGTGATCTCGCCCTGGCGCAGGTTCAGCGAAAAATCCTGCAGCGGGCCGCCGCTATCTGCGTCGTAGTCAACGGTCAGCCTTTCAACCTGGAAAGCGTCCACCGGGTCAGTTTTCTTGAGCACGTTCATACCCTCCACCACAGGATGCGCTGGCCGATGAACTGCAGCAGGCGGTCGACGACAAAGCCGGTGAGCCCGATCACGACCATGCCGAACATGACCAGCTCGTTGTTGAAGAGATTGCGTCCCATCATGATGATGGCGCCCAGGCCATCGCGAAGGCCCACCATCTCTGCCACCAACACCGCCATCCATGCCGCGATGAAGTTGGTCCTGAGCAGCATGAAGACACCCGGCAAGATGGCTGGCAGGGTGACCCACACCCAGCGTTGCAGCGGTGTGGCCCCAAGGTTCCCTGCCACGGTCTGGAACTCAGGCGGGAGCCGGCGAATTTCGGCCAGCGTGGCGAGCGTCAGGATGAAGTACACGCCCATGAACACGATGAAAATGGCCGTAACGTCGGTGATGCCGAAGACGACGATGGCCGTCGGGATCCAGGCGATGGGCGCGATGGGCGCCAACAACTGCAGGATGGGCGACAGGCTCCACGTGGCGACACGCGACAGGCTGAGCAGCGCACCGGTCAGGATCGCAGCAACGAAGGCGATCCCCATGCCGACGAAAACACGAAGGAACGTGGCGAGCAGCGACTGCGTGACCGTGGCGGCCTGCGAGCCCAATCCGATGCGGAAGTTGCTCTCGGCGATGCTGCGCAGGAACTGCGAAGGCGGAGGCAGCACGCTGGCCAGCGCGCCGCCCGTCAGCCCAGTCAGCTCCCACGCGCCCAGCAGCGCGCCAACTGACAGCACACCGACGATGAGCGGCGCGGTGACACCATTGGTCTTCTTGGCCATCACGCAGCACCGGCCACGGCGGAGGGCGCGTCCCAGACCAGGTATCTGAGCGGCGTCGGGTTGTAGCCGTTGGCCGGGTTGTTCAGCTGCGGGCAGTTCGAGATCAGGATGAGGATGTCCATTTCAGCCCGCATCTCGATGTACTTCCCCGGGCCTGAGATCCCGTCCTCGAACGTCAGGCGACCGCCCGGCGTCATCGGGACGTTCATGAAGAAGTTGATGTTCGACACGACGTCCCGCTTGTGCAGGCCGGCGGGGTGGTCCGCGATGCCGAGCATGTAGTTGTCCCGGCAGCTGTGCATGAAGCGCTTTTCCAGCGCATAACGCACGGTGTTGCTCTCCGAAGAGCACGCGCCGCCGCCCACGGTGTCATGACGGCCGCAGGTGTCGGCAATGATCGTCAGCATCGGACGGTCTTCGCTGGACATGATCTGCGTGCCGACGCCCAGGTAGAGGTTGGTCTGCGCCAGCATCGTGTGCACGAGGCTGTAGCGCTCCTGGGTATCGCGGGCGTTGTAGAAGATCGTGTCGACCGCCTGGTTTCCCTCCAGATCGATGATGCGGAAGATCTGGCCCTTCTTGATCTCGTGCATCCAAGGCGTGCCAGCCGGGTGCGTGAAGTCGAGGACGGCGTCAGCGGGGTCGAGATCGCTCTCGACAATGCGAATGTTCATGGTGGACCTCTGCCTTACAGGTAGTAGCGCTCGGTGTTGATGAAGCCGCGACCGTTCTCAGGCATGGACAGGCGGCACGGGTCATCCTTGCCCGCGGTGCCCGAACGCCAGCAAACCAGCTCCACCGCCTTCGGGTCGTAGTTCGGGTTGGGATCGAGGCGGTGCTGCGATGTCGACAGAACGACGACCGTGTTCATCTCGAAGCGCAGGTCGACGAAGTCACCTTCGCGGCTGTGGTTCGCCACGAAGCTCATGTCGCCGTTGTCGTTGACTTCCACCTTGCTGAAGAAGTTGACGTTGGGGACGACGTCCCGTTTGCCGAGGCCCCACTTGCCGAGCTGCGTCAGGAAGCCGTCGCGCGCGTTGCGGAACATCGCGTTGCGCTGCTCCTGGTAGCGCTTGACGCCGTAGCGCTTCTCCACGATGGCCGCATCGGTGATGCCGCCGATCGTGTCGTGCCAGTCGCAGTTGGAATCGGCCACCGAGCACAGCACGCGACCCATGTCGGAGTAGCAGACCAGCCCCTTGCGGATGTACGCGGTGCTCTGCGACTTCAAGGTGTCCGGCATGTTGTAGCGCTCGGCACGATCCTCGAAGTTGTAGAAAAGCGCGGACACGTTGGCGCCGTCGCCCAAGGCTGTAATCCGAAGGCTGTTGCCCCGGCGCAGCAGGCCTGACCAATGCAGGCCACCTGGCATGCGCTCACGCCAAAGGACCAGGTCTTGCGAAAAGGACGTCGAGTGGTCCGGCACCGCTGATCTGGCCAGCGGCGGCAGGCTTTCGAACGTCGTGATGGCACCCGGGCTCGTGGTCGCGGTACTCATTGCTTCTCCAGCGCCTTGATGGTGTCGAGACGGAAGATGTCGGCAGCGCTGGCCGTGCCCTTCACGTAGCCGAGCTTGGTCAGTTCATCGACCACGCTCTGGATCGCGGCGACGTCCGGCGTGAAGCTGACGGGCGCCGGTGCCGTCTTCAACGAGGACAGCAGCACCTTGGATGGCACGCGGTAGTAGTTGCCCTTGACCAGCAAATCGGTCGCCTTCTCGGGCTGCTTGTTGATGATCGCCGCCGCGCAGATCAGGCCCTTCAGGTAGCCCTGGACGATCTGAGGACGATCCTTCAGCGTCTTCTCCAGGACGCTGACGACGGTGTTCGGGGTCGTCGTGGAATAGGTCTTCGCGTTGGTGGTGAGGACAGTGGCGCCCTTGCTCACCACCATGTCCGTCGTGTAGGGCTTGATGTGGCTCAGCAGATCGACCTGGCCGCTGCGGAAGGACTCGACCATGGCCAGTAGGTCATTGAAGTAGACGAGCTCGACGTCCTTGTCCGCGAGCCCCAATCGGGCGAACTCGCGCTTGAGGATCAGTTCCAGGGTGTCACCCTGCAGCGTGGCGATCTTGAGCTTGGGCTTGCCGGCCTTGACGTAGCCCTTCAGGTCGTCCATTGACTTGAACCCGAGCTTGCCTTGGGAGACGACTTCCATGACGCCCCAGCCGCCCGCCGCGGAAATCACGCGGATCGGCACGCCACTGTTGGCGGCGAAGAATGGCAGCGTGAACGGGTTCGTGCTGAAGTCGATGGCGCCACCGGCCAACGCTGCGTTGTTGTCACCCGGATTGGCGAAGAACACGGTTTCGACGTCCAGACCCTGTTGGGCGAAGCAGCCGCTTTCCTTGGCGATAAACAACGGCGCCATATCGATGGCGACCAGGTGCCCTGCCTTCACCTTGGTCAGCGGCTTGTCGGCCGCCTGGACTGAGCCCCCGAAGGCCAGCGCAGCAGCGCAAGCCGTGACGATGAACTGTTTCATTCGATGTCCTCTTTTGCCAGACGCCCCCCGCGAATTGCGTTGGGTCATGTCATGGAAATCGACTCTATCGACGAGGTCGGTTCGAATAAATCGTCGTGAATCGAAGTAACTTACGCTGCCATCGAACTGAGAAACGGGTGCACCTGCGCAGTGCCGGTGTCCTGCACCTTTGCAGCGCGCAAGCAGCTGAGGAAGGTATGAAGCGCCGGAGGGGGGCGGACTTGGTCAGCCCTGGTCGCGATAGAGAAGTGGGTGTCTCTATAGAGCTGATCAGGCAAGAGCACGACGAGCTCGCCGGTGTCGATCCACGGCTTGGAGTAGTGCAACGGCAGGAAGCCGATGCAGTCTCCAGTCAGGATCATCAGCGCTGCAGCTTCGATGTGGCTGATGCTGGCGACCATGGCCTGTCCGGCCGAGTCCGCCACAGGGAATTCCTGGGTTCCGAGGAATGACCTCAACACCTTGTGGCACGACGGCAATGCCGTGGCCAGCTCGGCGTCGTCCTTGATCTGGGCCATCGGGTGGTCTCGATGGCAGACCAGCACGTCGCGTTGCAGATAGAGAGCCTCATAGTTCAAGCCCGGGAGGCGGCTATAGAAGATGCCCACCGCGACGTCGAGGCGGTGCTCCATCAGCCCACGTTCCAACTCCTGTGGTGACAACACCTCAAGGAGGAGTCGGGCGTTGTTTCGGGGCTGTCGGCGGAACCGCTCGACTGCCGGACGGAAGGGTGAGCGGGGATCAGAGACGATGTTGTCGATGAAGCCCACCCGCAGCTGGCCGTTCATGCCGCCACGCAATTCGCCAGCTTGGGTCTCGAAGTTGTGTACCGATTGGAAGAACTCGATCACCAGCCGGTACAGCGCCTCGCCCTTGTCGGTCAGCCTGAAGCCGCCGCGGCCCCGGTTGCAGACGACGTAGCCCAGCCGGGTCTCAAGCTGGGACATCTGGGTGCTGATCGTGGACGCGCCGACATTTAGAATGGCCTGCGCGTTGGCAAAGCCGCCTGCTTCCACCACGGCGCGAAACACCCTCAGGAGGCGAACGTCGATGTCGCTGATAACCACCACATGCTCCGGATTTGCTTTGGGTGGTCAGTCGCAAGGACGGTGCCATTGGGATGCGGGCGCCACGCACTGTCTTCGTGCGCAATCCGCCCCGCGATGGGGTTTTGGCGCCAGTCTGGGGCGGCTGCTACGTTGAAGAGAGCTTCAACCCGATGATGCCGACCGAGATGAGGCCGATGCTCGCCAGCCGAGATACCGTCGCCGGTTCTTCTAGGAGGAGCATGCCGACGACCGCAGTTCCGACCGCGCCGATGCCAACCCACACCGCATAGGCCGTGCCGACTGGCAGGTCACGCATCGCCCAACTAAGCATGCCAAGGCTGATGAGTAACGCGCTGGCCGTCACGACCGACGGCCAAAACCGCGTGAAGCCTTCGGTGTACTTGAGGCCAACGGCCCACACGACCTCAAGAAGGCCAGCGACGAATAGAACGACCCAGTTCATCAGGTTCCCCAATGCTGATGGGGCCGTCCCCGACGATGTACCGGAAGCAGAGTCGTCCCTGCTTCCGCCAAGGGCCGCTGCGGCCCTCGTTATCCAGTTTAGGTGAGCCGTTTCAGGCGCTGCGTCGGGCCGTGGCGAGAAAGACGCCCAGCGCGACCATCGTGCAGCCCGAGATGCGGTTCAAGACCTTCGCGCGTTCCGCACGGGCGGTGCTGGATTTCAGCAACCGGTCGGCGCCAAACACAGCGAGAACATCGACGAGCGTGTTCAGTGCCACGCAGATGCATCCCAGAACTACCAACTGAGGGGCAAGGGGTGAATCAGGCACGGTGAACTGCGGGAGGAAGGCCAGGAAAAAGAGCGCCGTCTTCACGTTCAGCGCTTCGACCACAATGCCTTCCGTGAAGGCACGTCGAGCACCTTGAGCGCTGACCTTCGGCGCGGCATCGTCCGGATTGCGACGCAGCAGCATGCGCATGCCCAGGTAGACCAGGTAGGCGGCACCGACGTACTTGACCAGGCTGAACGCCCAAGCTGACTGCGCGATGAGCAGCGACAAGCCGAACGCGGCGGCAAGCACGTGGACCAGACCACCGATCCCGGTCCCTAGACACGAGGCAAGCCCTTCGCCACGTCCACCGGCCACGGTCCGGGCCACGACATAGGCGATACCCGGGCCAGGGGTGATGGCTAGGACCAGTGCGGCGAAGGCGAAAGCGAGGAACGACATGACTTGGCTCAGGGTTGGTTGGATCGGGTCCCGATGGACGCGGCGGTGAGCGGATGATCGATGCCGCCATCTCCGTAGGAGCGAAGCACCTCCGCGACCACGATGTGATAGCCGTTGATCCACTTGGCCTGCTTCGCCTTGGCGGCGAGGTGCGCTGGGTGTTGGACGAGCTGCTGCAGGGCTTCGAGCGCCTCCCAGTAATAGACAGTCGAGATAAGACCGGCAGAGGAGTTCTCCCACGCTTCCTCCCCGAGGTAGCCAGGGATGCCCTTGGCCACGTCGGCAATGACCTTGTCGAGCTGGTGAAACTCGTCGTCGTACTCGCCCTTGGCGAAGGTGAAGGTGGCGCTGTACATACGCTCCTCAGCCCCGCAGCCCAAGGGCCGTTGGCCCGCCCGGCAGCTCGACGACGGACAGGGCGAACGCAACCGGCGCGTTGGCCGGTTCTCTCAAGTGGTGGGGGGTGTACTGGGTCATGACGATGCCTTCGGGGCGGCTTCCCTCATGGCCTCAGCCAGCCCATGATTGCCGCGTGAATCCAGGCCGCGAATGGCGCCCATTCGATCCTGAGGTTGGTGGTGCTGGTTCAGCTTGCGCTTGCCCTCCAAGCGGCTCAGCCGGACCTCGATACCCACGATGTGGCTCAGCTGCTCGGCAATGTAGTCCGGCGGCGCGTCCCCCATCTTCCATGGCTGTGCTTGGTCAGCCTCGTGCTGACGCGTCAGGCGGGCCACGACGCCCCGGATGAACTTTTCGTCGTCATGGACATGGATGGTGCCGTGCGCGTGGACGACTTCATAGTTCCACGTCGGCACGCGTCGGTGTGTCTCCTGCTTGCCGGGATACCAGCTGGGCGAGATGTAGCCGTGCGCGCCACGGAAGACGACGAGAACGTCGGAGCCGTCGCGCACTTCTTGCCAGACAGGGTTCGCTCGCGCCACGTGAGCGGTCAGGACTCCTGCGCCACCAGCATCGCCATCGAACAGAAACGGCAGGTGGTTGGCCTCCAAGCCGCCAGCAGTGTTCGTCACCAGCATTCCCAGCGCGTTCTCGCGGACGATGCGATGGAGCTCATCAACTCGAGGTTCGGCAGATTGCTTGGGCAGATACATGGGCGCAAGGTGCAGGTGCGGCCGGAAGCCCGGCGAAAGACTCACTTTGCACCGATGCCGGCCAGCAGAAAATAGCCAGTTCTGCACAACTTCTCCAGACCAGTTGCCATGCCGACCGATGACGAACGCCGGACCGGCCTGAGCCGGACGCTCTACGAGGAGTTTCGTGCGCGGATCGTGGACGGAACATTTCCTGCGGGAACACCGCTGCCGTCGACGCGCGCCCTGGCTGCAGAGCGCGGTCTATCCCGGGCCACCGTCTCGCTGGTGTACGAGCAACTTGCGGCCGACGGCTTCATTGAGAGCCGCACAGGCGCCGCCAGTCGCGTCGCGGTGGGGGCTACGCAGGCGACCCCTTCAGGCCGCTCCAAGCGCGCGCGGACCAAACTGCCCGCCCCAGATCGACTTGCCGGCTCGCTTTCCCCCATTGGCCAGCACATCGCTTCGCTGAAGCTGGCCGACCCGAGCCCAACGGCCCCTGGCGAGATTGATTTCGTATACGGGCCGTTGTCGGGCAGCGACTTCCCGACGCTGACTTGGATGAAGGCGCTGCGCGCCGTCGAACGTCAACGCAGCCGGCGCCTTGAATACGAGGACCCGCGCGGCAACATGGAACTGCGCCGTGCGCTACAGGCGCACCTCAGCCAGGCCCGCGGCCTGGCCTGTTCGGTCGAGCAACTCATGATCGTCAGCGGCTCGCAGCAAGCGCTCGATCTTTGCGCTCGCCTGCTCGTCGAGCCGGGTGGCGGCGTGGTCGTGGAGAACCCCGGCTATCGGATGGCCCACCATGCCTTCGAGGCCTACGGCGCGAAATTGCTCTGCGCCGACGTTGATGCGTACGGCTTGGTGACCGAGCAACTGGCGGCGCTTGGTCCGGCTCAACTGGCCTACGTGACGCCTACGCACCAGTTTCCGATGGGCTCGTTCCTGCCCATCGCACGACGCCACCAGTTGCTCGAATGGGCCGCCGAGCGCCACGCGTGGGTCATCGAGGACGACTACGACAGCGAATACCGCTATGCGGTGCGCCCGGAGGCGACGCTGCAGTCGCTCGACAACCGTGGCTGCGTGATCCACGTTGGTACTTTCTCCAAAACCTTGTCGCCACAGATGCGGTTGGGATACATGGTGCTGCCGCCCGCTTTGGTGGAAATCTTCGCTGGTGGGAAGCGGGTGACGGACCGCCACGCAGCGACTGGTGTGCAACGCGCCTTGGCCCGACTGCTGGAGGACGGCAGCTACGACCGGCACGTTCGCCGCATCCGCCGCCTGCAGCAGGTCAGGCAGCGTGCATTGCTTGACGCGCTGACCAGGCACATGGGCGACGAGGTGGAAGTCCAGGGAGCCGCCAGCGGGCTTCATTTGGTGGTCTGGTTTCGGGCGTTGCCGGCAACGGCCGAGCGCGCCCTTGTTGATGCGGCACGGCAGCAAGCGGTGCGTGTCCATCCCATCAGCCCGTTGTTCCACCCAAGCAAGACAGCCCAGCTCTTGAAGCGTTCAGCCGGCTTGGTGATGGGCTACGCTCTTTTAGAAGCCGACATCATTGAAGACGGCGTTCGCCGCCTGGCAAAGGCTCTTCTCCAAGTCAGGCAGCAAACCGGCTGACGTCACCACTGAGCGAGCCGCTTGAGGGTGCCGGTCGCTTCGCCGCCCGCTGAGCGCCGAGGTTGAACGGCCGCTTCCGGGCGTTGAACCCTGCAACTCGAAGGACTGCAATCGCTGCCGTGCTGTCTTCCGTCTTTGGTCGCGAGCTTCGGCTTTGGGCACAAAGTCGAATTCATCGAACCCCCAGCACTAGGCTGAAAGCAGCCAATCCGAAGTTCTGACGACAATCGCCCGCTTATGTTCAAGTGGCTTCGACGACCAAGGCCTCCAATGCCACAGGCTGAACAGCCTGAGATTAAAGCGACGCGTCTCTTTCCGAATCCCGGGTTGAGTTTTTGCGGCTCGCTCCTCGATGCGGCAGCTTGGAGGGAGAGAATGCTGCTAGACCCCGTATGGCGTGGGATGTATGAAGCTCTCCCAGCACTGATGGACCAGTTCCCGGACGCTACTGCTGAAGAAATTTCAGGCGCCAAGCGACAGGCATCACAACTTCTTCAGGCGGCATATTTTGCTGCTGACTATGACGGAAGGGGAAGCGCGTACTTGAAGCAGAGTTTCCCTGGCTTTAGCGACGAGACTTACTCCATGGTCTACGGGTATGGTCGTTGGCAGACCCGGTGACTGGTATGAGATGTCGGCTTCCGCTGCAGTGTCGACAGTCCACCCTAGAGTCGTAATTGGGCTTTGAGCACTTTGCTGCCATCCAGACTGCACTGACGAGCGACTCCTTCTGGCCGGGAGCGTGAGGTCGTACCTGCGCCGTAAAGGTGACGATCAGCGACTCAAACAGCGCTATGTGTGCCGGAAGTAGATGGCCAGCCAACGCGGTGCGACAACCATAGTCGCCCATTCCCCTCCGTTGTTCCAGTAACGAATGCAGCGCGGCGCCGGCAGACGCGCGGCGTAGACGCCAAGCGGCTCGGGAACCGGATCGGTCAAGGGCTGGGAATCCGGCAGCGCGCAAATTGGAGCCAGGTCGTCGGCCTCGATCAGCGCGATGTACTCGAAGTCGGCGCCGTCGCCCTCACCCTCGTGGAGGCGATCGAAATCGAGCCTTTCGGCGCCCGGCGGCGTTGGCATCTGGATCGCTTCAAAGATATTCGCGACCGAAGGTTTGAGGTTCCAGAGCCAAGTCGCGCCTCCGAGCATGACCAACCCGGCAAAAATCTCCGGCAAGCGCGCCTTCCACCACATATGTCCTCCCGGCGGGCATTTCGTGCTGAACCCAATTCTGCCCGCAACCTCAATTGGCGTCGGAACTCCATGTCGGTCCGGAATGGCCGCCGCTGGTTTGCGTGCCCATCATCTCTGCAACCGCGTCATGACGTGCCGATGACTGCTTTGGGCACCAAGCTGCTCAAGGAACTGCGACATCGAATGACCGGAACCGGCTGGAGTTCAGCCGGTCCGGTCTCCCGGGAGCCCCGTTGCGAGCGGCCGACCCGGCCCGCTGGGCGGCGACGACCGTTGCCTCGCTCAGATTTCCGTCTGTTCGGAGATCTCGAGTGCGTCATCAACCTCAATGCCGAGGTACCGCACCGTTGACTCCAATTTTGTGTGCCCAAGCAGCAGTTGCACGGCGCGCAGATTCCTGGTCCGGCGATAGATCAACGTCGCCTTGGTCCTTCGCATCGAATGCGTCCCGTAGTCGGCAGGGTCAAGGCCGAGTTCCTCCACCCAGCCTTCCAGGATTCGGGCGTACTGTCGCGTCCCAAGATGCGGCGAGGAATGCATGCGGCTTGGGAACAGGAAACCGTCGGATCTCAGTCCCGCTTGCTTGATCCACCGCTGCACGGCTTCGCGGGTCACCGGCGTGATCTCGAACTGAACGGGGCGCTGAGTCTTTTGCTGCATCACCACCGCGCGGCTGGCCACAGCGTCGCCGTGGCAGACATCTCGCACCTTGAGCGCGACGAGGTCGCAACCCCGAAGCTTGCTGTCGATGCCCAGATTGAACAGCGCGAGCTCGCGAACGCGGCTCTCCATTTGAAGCCGGACTCGGAGTGCCCAGATGTCCTTGACCTTGAACGGTGCCTTCTGGCCGACGATCTTGCCCTTGTTCCAGGGCTCGCGCGACAGGGTGTTGGCTGCTGATCCCATGATGGTCTCCCATCGAGTTGAGGGCCAACAAGCATGCGCTTTCACGGCGCTTACGGTGCTGCCTGCCGTCCGCTGCACGAGGGTCAGCTTTCCGGCGCCTGGTTGGCCTTACGCTGTCGGCCAGGAACTGCCAGTCGCGCGGTTTGCTTCCCACATGATGGGCATGCGACTGCGAGTTTGAGTGTGTAGCGTTAGGTTGGGCGACTCTCAGCCTGAAATCACAAGGTCAATTGAATGGCGACTTGCTTTCGAAATCTCGTAGCCACTTGTATCGGCTTCCTGGTAGCGGCGAGCGCGGTAGCGCAGGAACGCACTGTCGACGACGAACCCGACACCATGACGGCCATGAACTTCTACATGCGGGACGGCACCGTCATGTTCTTGGCTCGTGCCTGTAATGAATCGATTCCCGACTTCATGTCTGAGTTTTTGCCAAGGTTTACCAACTGGCGTGCCGCCAACTGGAAGCACATCGCGCTAGGACGCTCGCTCAGCGCACAGTTCAAGGATCCGAACGGTGCACCCATGGACTTGGACGTCGCCGGCAACGCCATCGCGCAGAAACTTCGCGCCATGGCGCCCGCTGCCCGGCGTCAGGAGTGCAGCAATCTTCTGCAAGACTTTCCCAGCGCCGAAGGCGGATCGATGCGTCGTTAGCTCACGCCTTTGTGACGAGAGGTCGATGAGTCCGGCATTGGCAATGCGAACGACTGCCTCCAGGCGAACAGCTTTCGCCTGTGAATGTCGGCCACGCACGGAGCTACCGCCGACTCAATGATGACGGTCAGGATCGTGCCCGAAGCCGAAGTTCACCCTGCAACTGCAATAGGCTGTCTGCTGACGCTGAGTTGGCGACCCGGCGCCCGCTGCCGGCATTGCCAGTCATTGGACCTTTCGAGAGCTGCAGGGCCGACTAGGTAGCGCGATGGCCGCTTAGGCATAGCAACTCTGTTGGCGCCAACGCTGAACTGAGCCAAGTAGTCACCCTCTCGGCACGTTGGGCATGCCGGCGGGGTAACAAAGTATGTGGCTCATCGACTCGTCGGCACGAACACCGATAGTGGCTCACTCCGGCTCTAGCGCCAACAAGCAGCCTCATGCTGCCGATGCAAAGTACCGGGCGGCATTGGGCGTGAACCTGCTCAAGGCAGTGAGGAAACCGCAGAGCGGACGGCTGCAACCGTGCCCTCGCAGTAGTCCGTCCTGAGGAGCCAAAGCGCCCCGGAAACGACCTCGAAAAGCACTAAAACGGCCCGAAAACTCGATCTCGATTGCGCATGTCGAAATCTTCGCTATACCGGCCTCTGACCGCTCGTTTGAGATCAGTCATGCCGCTGTCTCGAGTAAGGAGCACAAGCGCTGGCTCAGGCGGCGCCAGGCCATCGAGCCGCTGATCGGCCACACCAAGCAGGACCACGGCATGCAGCGCTGCTGGCTCAAGGGCAGTCAAGGGGACGCGTTGCACGTAGAGCTGTGCTCGGCGGGCTTCAATATCCGCTGGCTGGCTCTGGGGCGCCATGCGCTGCTCACGCAATCAAGCAGCGCCACAGCGCGGTTCAAGAACCCGACGCGCGTTCCCGTCGCTGCTCACTAGCCCACCCAGCCCGCTCAGCGATACCCGGCTGACGACGAGATTTTGAATTTTTCAGTGCCGACTCATTAACCGCCTCGCGCGGCGTTGCAGTTGGGATTTGAAATCGTAGAACCTGAATTTTGCCTAGCTCTGATCCCCGGCTCGTTTCTTTTTTCGCATGGCCGCCAGCCAAAGAGTAGCTACTTGGGCGGCGCCGACTGCTGTCGTGAGCGAAAGCATCATTAGTTCGCTATCCAAAATCCAAGAGACTTTAACTGCCAATGCGACAACAATTATAGACGACGGAAGAGCCGCGAAGCTTAGAAGCGCGTAAGGCAACAAATGCTCTTTGACAGGCCCGAAATAACAAATCCATGACCAGATGGAAATTCCAGAGAAAATAGCTGAATATAATACAGCAAGCTGTTTCATGGAGTTGCCTCATTGGAAATCTGCCTCAGCAAACCTACAGTCGGCGCCATTCAGGCGTCCCAGTCACCGATTTACCACTAGGCGCAATTGCCGCGACTTCGTTGGCAGGAACCTATCCGACATGTCTATTAAGTCGGTTGATAGTCGGTTTGGTTATTGCCGTAGCGCAGCCAAACTAGTGAATCCGCACTATTCCCGGCCCCGCATGTGATTGAAGGTTATTTGCAAAGAGCCCGGGCCAAAGAGTGCCGTCAGTGATTGCGTCAATCGCTACCCCGCCCGCTTGTAGCGCTCTCGATCCCGCAATAGAGCATTGGGTAGTTGCGCCGATGGTAGATGCCGTCCATAGGCCTAAACCACGCTCCCGCGCTGCTGCGCGATCAAAAGCTGCGTCATTTGGGACGCGGACACGCCAAATTTCTGTCGCAGGACGCTTCTCATCGGCCATAGTTTCCGCAAATGACTTAGTCTGGTTCCGACCCGCAGGCCAACCGTTAGCAGGAAATTGACTAAGAATGACCTGGGTCGAATTTGCTTCCGTAACCATGACGTGGCCGACGCTGCGGCCTTCGGCACGCCATATGTGTACATCAACATCGCGAAGCCCGGAAGAATCAATCGCGCTGATAGGATTTCCCTGCACATATGCGTAGGTATTAACACCACCCGCCAACCCAATCGGGTCAGACTGGGTATACCGCCCAATCGTCGGATCGTAATACCTGTTCCAGTTGTACCAAAGCCCGCTCTCCGCATCCGAATACTGTCCCGGGAACCCCATATTGAGCCCGCCCACGGTGTCCGCCACGACCGTCCGGCTGAACGAATGGCTCGACGCTCGCCAGACCACTTGAGCCGCCGCATTGGTCAGCACCTCGGGCCGGCCCAGATGATCGTTGTGGCTGGCGTAGAAGGCACCTCCACGCATCAAACCGATCATGTCTCCGTTCAGCCACACATAGGCCGTGCTGCCTTGCGGCCCGCGCTCGTATAACAGTTGACCGCCCGTGCCGTAGACAAACGTGGTGATGCCCGCGGCGGTACTCTTCCACAACCGATGGTTGTTGAGCCCGTAGCTATACGTGGCCACCACGGTTCCGCCGTCCTTCACCTGGGCCAAGCGGTTGAAAGCGTCGTAGACATAGGTGTGGACCGTGCCGGTGGGCGCGTTCTGCGTAAGGTTGCCCACAGCGTCATAGCTGAAGCTGCGAGTCGCGCCGCCGCCGCTGACGGCCGTCACGCGGTTGGACGCCGGGTCAACGGTGTAGGTATAGCTCGCGCCGTTGAGGGTGTGCGTGTTGCGGTTGCTGGTGGCGTCAAGCCCGAAGCCTTGGTTGGCGCCGTTGCGTACCACCGTGTTCAACCGGTCCTGGGCGTCGTAGCTCAGTGACGAGGACTGGGTCGACCCGTAGATCGTGTCATTAATGCTGGCGATGGTGTCCAGATTGGGCGTGTAGGCGAACTGCAACCCGTGCGCCGCGCCGCCGTCGAGGCCGGTGAGCCGGCCGTCGGTGTCCTGCGTGTACAGGCGCGGCAAGCCGTTGCCGAAGCGCCAGCCGTAGAGCTGATCCGTGGCGGGTTGGTACAGCAGGCTGTCGACGATGGTCAGTTGCCCGTTGCCGGGATTGCCCAGTACCTTGTTCGGCCGGCCATAGCCGTCGTACTGGAAGGTGAGGGACTGGCCGTCGGGGTAGGTCATGCCGGTGACGCGGCCGACCGTGTCGTAAGTCCAGCCCACGGTGAGGGACTGGCCCTGCGCTGTGACGGTCTGCCCTGTGAGCCGGCCGCCGGCGTCATACCCATAGCCAACGCTGCCGCCGGGGCCAGAGAACCCCGTCAGGCGTCCTTTGCCGTAGCTCCCCTGGTCGTAGGTCAGCGTCTCGGTCACGCCAGCGGAGGTGCGCGATGTCGGGCGGCTGAGCGCGTCCCAGCCGTAGGCCACGTTGAGGCCGCTGGCGCGGCTCTCGCTGCTGAGCCGGCCGGCCACGTCGTACACGTAGGACGTGCTCCCGGTATCGGGGCTGATGAGCGTGGTCGCATCGCCGAAGCCATTGCGGGGATAGCGGGTCTGCAGCTGCCTGGGGTCGGTCAGGTTGTCCAGGAATCCCGTGGCGCTGTAGGCGTAGTTGATCTTGGTGCCGTCGGGTCGCTGTTCCGACGTCACCCGGTCCTGCTCGTCGTAGGTGTTCGTCACCGTTCGCGCGGTAGCGTCCTTGCGCGTGAGCACGTTGCCCTTGGCGTCGTAGGTGAAGGTGACAGCCTGGCCGCTATTGCCCTGGACCTTCACCGGCAGGCCCAGGATGTTGTCCAGCACGGTGGCCGCAAGAAACGTACCGGCTGGGCTTCCTGAAACCGCCCCACCGACAAACTGCGGCACGTTGCGCGGCGACGAGATGGTGTACTTGTTGTTGGCGACGTCTAGCCCGAAGCTGACGCGCTCACCTGCGGTGTTGGCCTGCCATGCACGGCGGCCGGACAACATATAGCCAAACGACACGGACTGGCCGGCAGAGGATGAGAGCGAACCTACCTGTCCATTTCCCAGGTAGCTGCTGGTGACCCAGCCCACCCCGCTCGTGTTCTGTTGGATCTGATTGCCACGCGGGTCGTACGCCATGGTAGTCATGACGCCATTCGGGTCGGTCACCGTGCCGGGCAAGCCCAGGCCGTTGTAGTTGCCGAAGGTGGTGGTGTGGCCTGCAGCGTTGGTCTCGCTGACCAGGTTGCCAGCCGTGTCGAATGTCTGAGTCGTGGAGGCCCCGCCTGAAGGCAGGGTGACAGTCACTGTCTTGGTTTGGACGGTTCCATTCGCGTAGAACGTGTAGGCCGTCGTTTGGGTTCGTGTCGGCGCTCCGGTCAGAGGGTCGCTGCGGACGACAGAGGTGGGTAGACGCCCATAGATGCTGTCAATGTATGAATAGGTGATTTGAGAAACGAGCCCGCCACCGTTAGCGAGATAGAGACTTACTCGCACCAAGTCCGGCGTGTGCGCGGAATCTACTGCTTGGTACTCGTACACATAGGTACGCTCGCGGGGGGTTCCAACTGACACCGTCTTGGAACGCAACACACCGACGTTGTCAAAAGTGTAGAGCGTCTTCTTTCCATTGAAGTCGACGGATTGATTCACGAAGCCATTGGCGTCATAAGTCTCCGACTGGCTTGCCGCAGGGCAACTCGGCGTTCCAAATGTCGTGGTCGTCGACCCCTGATTTGAGAAGTTGTAGACGATCGGAGCGCCGCTCCGAACATCAAATTTCAGCGTGGTGTTTACACCATTCGCGTAATAGTATTGAAAAGTATCCCGAATTTCCCCGTCTTCGGACGAGCTTAACGTGACCCGCCCAGACGAATCATAGGCATATCTACTGACTCGCACTCCATCTATTGCATACCCGGTGAGACGCCTCGGGTCGGAATCCTCATAAAAATAGGTATATTTTCCCGGCGATGGCTGCGGCGGCTCGACAGTTGTGAGCATACCGCTGCTATCGTTATAGCCGAAACTCCACGTCCCTCCGTCTGGTGCAGTGACCGAAGCTACACGATCTCCGTTACCCCAGGTGAATCGAATAGATGCGCCGGTGGCGTTAGTAATCGAGAACAAGCGAGCCGTCGTAGGATCACGGTCAAAAGTGTAAAGAGTCTTCCCAGCTTCGGTGATACCGACAATATAAAGAAAACGCAGTGCACCATAAGGGTTCTGAGGGCCAGTCTTAAAGTTATACGAGCGATTTCCGACGATAACTGACATGATGCGCGCATTGGTGTCATAGCTCGCGCTGACCCGCGGGGACCCAGGACTAGGGGGCGAACCGCCGTAGAGCATGTATTGCACCACAGGCCCGCCGGGAGGAGAGGAGATGGTGACTAACTTGTAAGAGGATCCATCCGCCATATAAAAACGGAAACCGCCCGGAACTACTAAGCCGTTAACGGTCCACTGGCTACCCCACTCCGTCACCCCATCAATCCGATAATCGAATGTAGATCGCCAATTGCTACCAAACATCGTCGGTGCGGCCCAGTTGTAATTTTGGTCCGACCTATATTCTCGATTTAATGCGAGGCTGAATGGCGATGCATGCGGAAAATCCGCCTGAGGAAGGAACTTGGCCCCACTGGATAGAATGACGGGATAACCAGAGGTCTTCGCCGTGGCGGGCACTGGGGCCCCCACAGAAGTAGGGCACATTTGTGTGGTTGGCGTTGCAGCAGCGCTAACGGAGTTCGTTGCAGTGTTGCCGCTTCGGTTATCCCCTACCGGTCGCGAAGAACGGCCTGGGTCCGATACGCCCGGAATAACGCAGTTTCCCGATCCGCAATTTATATGAATTCCGCCCTCGGCATCGATCCAATCTTTATTGCTCTTGCCATTAATGCAAACCGTACTTGGCGAAGCATCCGGCCCGCAATCGGGATCAGTACTCTGAGCATGTGCGGTGCCGGCGCACGCTGCGATCAACAAAAAAAACAACTGTGCCGCCCGACGGATTGCGCGACGGATTTGTAAATGATTTGTCATCTTTTCTCTCCCTGGGTGCTCAGCGGCGCAACGTGCGAACCATCAGCGTCCTTTTCGGTGCTTGTGGCGTTTGGTCTGTCCACTTTACCGCCGTCGCGCAGCGGCATGCGGTTGAAGGCCCACGATTGGGAATATTTGCCTCAGTGGTCAGACCACAGACCAACGCCGGATCCGCTCACAGGCAGTAGGACGGCACTCAAGAAACACGTATGGAGATCACCGGCCGCACACCCGTCGCGCTTTATTGGTCCGAGCGCAAGGTCTCGCCGAGAGAGAGGGGGCGGCCGTCCTTGCCCAAGCGTTCTCGGCGATGGACCGTGCTGGGTTGGCGCCGCTTCTCTCGTCAAGGCCAGATCACGCAAGCGTGCAGAGTCTCAGCCGTTTGTTCCCACTGAGGCCGCCGTCGCGAATCTTCTGTCTGGTGGTGTCAATCGACGCGACGCGGATCATGGGTCGATACCGGAATTGGACATGCACATTGGCCTTTCGTCTGGTGGTGACGAAGACGAATCCTTCAGTGTTTCAGCGCTGGTCGGCAGTACATCGCCTCATGCGAAAAACTACTTCCTTATCAACTTGCCGCCGATTGGTCCATTCGCGCTGCAGCGAAACACCGCGCAAATCCGAAATCTTTTCACCGAGTTGGTTGGTGTCCTGCAACCAAGTCAAGGTGTAGTCTGTGCCTCGAATGCAATCATGTGGGAAGGGTCGCGGCTTTCAAGCTCCATTCCGTCCTTGGCCAAGCATGGCGATGCGGTTTAACCCTGCAGTCAAGCGGACCTGCGCCAGCTAAGCCGGCTGGTCCGCTTACTTTGAGCGTTGAACGGCAGCTTTCTGGAGGCCTGGTAGGCCTGTGCCGACGTCCGCTTCGGGCACATTGCTGACAGCCCGTTCAGCAAATCGAGGTGCAGCAGCCGCTGCGCAGCCGTCTGCCGGCAGGTCATCTTGATTGGCCCCTGACGGTTCGCGTTGGCGGCCTGCTGCCGTGGCGTCGACAGGCC
>JAEKKH010000375.1 GCA_019510465.1 Burkholderiales bacterium | reverse complement strand
CCGACTGGGCCGAAGCGCAGCTTGACCGGCAGGCGCCGCGGCTGTCGCAGAAGGGGCTTGCCATCGCATGGGCCGCGCGCGAGGCCGTGGTGGTCGACGTCGACACCGCCTTGCTGGAGCTGGCCTTCGGCAACCTGCTGGTCAACGCCATCGACTTCGCGCCCGCGGGCTCGACGCTGGAACTGGCCGTCAGCGCGACGCCGACGACCGCGCGCCTGACGCTGCGCGATCATGGCCCAGGCGTGCCGCCCGCCGGCTTCGCGCAGCTCGGCAAACGCTTCTTCTCGACGGCGCGGCCAGGCAGCCTGGTGAAGGGCTCGGGCCTGGGCCTGGCCATCGCGCGGCGCGTGGCGGAGCTGCATGGCGGGCGGCTGGCGTTCGAGGCGGCGGAGCCGGGTTTGAGCGTGATGCTGGTGCTGCAGCGCTGACTTCACGCTGCCTTCACACAGCTCTTCCTGCCCTCACGTCGCCTGGCGATGCTGGCGGCATGAACCTCAACCCCACCTTCGCCAAGCTGGCCATCCTGGCCGTCGTCACCGCCGTGCTGTGCATCGTGCTCGCCCAGATCGGCGGCCTCGTGCATGAAAGGCAATCGCGCCAGCACGAGGCCGCGCAGAGCGTCGAGCAGTCACTGGCCGGACCCCAGGCTTTCGCAGGACCCGTGATCGCGCGGGCGTGCAGGGAGAGCTGGACGACACCCGCTGCGGACGGAAAGAAGGAGTTCGCCGAGTCGCGCGACTTCTGGGTGGTGGCCGCACCCGCCAAGCTGAAGATCGGCGGCGGCATCAGCCCCGAGGTCCGTCACCGCGGCCTCTTCACGGTGAACACCTATGCGAGCCAGCTCGACGTCGAGGCGCACTGGGATCGGGTGACTGCCCTTGCCCCCAAGACCGAGCATGCCAACGGCCGACTGGCATGCGGCGAGCCCGCCGTAGTCTTGACGCTGAGCGATTCGCGAGGCATCCGTACCGCCGAACTCAAGCTCAATGGCCGCGAACTGAGCGTGCAACCCGGCACCACGCACCCAGCCTTTCGCGGGCTGCATGCACTGCTGCCCGAACTGAAACCGGAAGAGCCGCTGACCGTGTCGCTCAGGCTCAACCTCGTCGGCAGTCAGCGTCTGGCCATCGTGCCCGCCGCCGGCGACACGCAAGTGGCGCTGCAGTCGAGCTGGCCGCACCCGAGCTTCACGGGCCAATTCCTGCCCATCGAGCACCAGATCGGCGTCAGCGGGTTCACGGCCCGCTGGCAGGTCTCCTCGCTGGCCAGCACCGCCGTGGCCGACCTGCAGGCCGGACGTCAGCTGCCCACGTTGCCGGCGGACGATGGTGCTGCCTACCCCGAGGGCGGCAGGTCACCTCAGCCCAACGGCCTCGACGTCCTGGCCATTGATCTCATCGACCCCGTGAACGCCTACGTCATGGCCGACCGCGCCATCAAGTACGGCCTCATCTTCGTCGCGCTGACCTTCGTCACCGTCGGCCTGACCGAGCTGCTGAGCGGCCAACGCGTGCACCCAGTGCAATATCTGCTCGTCGGCATGGCGATCAGCCTGTTCTTCCTGCTGCTGCTCAGCCTGTCTGAGCACCTGAGCTTCCTGAGGGCGTATCTGATCGCGGCCACTGCGGCGGCCGTGGTGCTGACGCAATACGCCGCAGCCATGCTGGGCGGGTGGCTGCGTGGCCTGGCCTTCGGTGCCGGCATCGCGCTGATGTACGGCGCCCTCTACGTGCTGCTGAAGCAGGAGCAGGCGGCCCTGCTCATCGGTGCGGTGCTGCTGTTCGCCGTGCTGGCCGTCGTCATGACGCTGACGCGCAAGCTGGACTGGTATCGGCTGGGCAACGCGCCGGAGTGACGCGTGAATTACTCTAGGGCCTGCATCCGCCCCCCCCGCACGCCCGTTAGCGCCCATGTCCAAAGAAGGCTTCGACTACATCATCGTGGGCGCCGGCACCGCCGGTTGCCTGCTCGCGAACCGGCTCAGCGCCAATCCGCACAAGCGCGTGCTGCTCATCGAGGCCGGCGGCAAGG
>JAEKKH010000325.1 GCA_019510465.1 Burkholderiales bacterium | reverse complement strand
CATGCCCCGCGTTGCACAGCCGCGGTGCGTCGCGGATACTGGGGTCGCCGGGCCGGTGGCCGGACTGGCCTCGGCGGCGCGTTCGGCGACGCGTTCGGCGGCCTGGCCCGTCAGGGCGCGCGGTCATCTCGTGCTGGATCGGTTGTTGCTATGCATTCCAACGGAAACGCCGCGCGGCGCGGCACCGCACCAGGGAGCCCTCGCTCGCCATGAACACGCCATTCGATGAAATGCACGCCGCGGGGGACGCGGTGCGCGAGCACTACCGGGACTACGCCCAGTGGCTGGCGCGCCAGCCGGCCGATCTCATGCGGGATCGCCGCAACGAGGCCGAGCTGATCTTCCGGCGCGTGGGCATCACGTTCGCGGTCTACGGCGACAAGGATGCCGGCGAGGGCACCGAGCGGCTGATCCCGTTCGACCAGATCCCGCGCGTCATCCCGTCGCACGAGTGGCGCGAGATGGAAAAGGGCCTGGCGCAGCGCGTCACGGCGCTCAACCGCTTCATCCACGACGTCTACCATGACCAGGAGATCCTGAAGGCGGGCGTCGTGCCGCGCGAGCAGGTGGTCGACAACGCGCAGTTCCGGCCCGAGATGATGGGCGTGGATGTCCCGGGCGACGTCTACTCGCACATCTCGGGCGTGGACATCGTGCGCGCCGCCAACGCCGACGGCTCGGGCAGCTACTACGTGCTGGAGGACAACCTGCGCGTGCCCAGCGGCGTGTCCTACATGCTCGAGAACCGCAAGATGATGATGCGGCTGTTCCCCGAGCTGTTCTCGATGCACGCCGTCGCGCCGGTGGCGCACTACCCCGACCTGCTGCTCGAGACGCTGCGCAGCCTCGCCCCCGGCGGCAGCAACGATCCGACCGTGGTGGTGCTCACGCCGGGCATGTACAACTCGGCCTACTTCGAGCATGCCTTCCTCGCCCAGCAGATGGGCGTCGAGCTGGTCGAGGGCCAGGACCTGTTCGTGCGCGACGAGTTCGTCTACATGCGCACGACGCAGGGTCCCAAGCGCGTGGACGTGATCTACCGCCGCCTCGATGACGACTTCATGGATCCCGCAACGTGACGCTGGCCAACGCGATCGGCACCGGCGTGGGCGACGACAAGTCGATCTACCCGTACGTGCCGAAGATGGTGGAGTTCTACCTCGGCGAGAAGCCCATCCTCAACAACGTGCCCACCTGGCAGTGCCGCGAACCCAAGGAGCTGTCGTACGTGCTGGCCAACCTGCCCGAGCTGGTCGTCAAGGAGGTGCATGGCGCCGGCGGCTACGGCATGCTGGTCGGGCCGGCCGCCACGAAGGCGGAGGTGGAGGCCTTCCGCCAGGTGCTCGTCGCGAACCCGTCCAACTACATCGCCCAGCCCACGCTGAGCCTGTCGACGTGCCCCACCTACGTGGAGTCGGGCGTCGCGCCACGCCACATCGACCTGCGGCCGTACGTGCTGTCCGGCAAGGAGGTGCAGATGGTGCCCGGCGGCCTGACGCGCGTGGCGCTGAAGGCCGGCTCGCTGGTCGTCAACAGCAGCCAGGGCGGCGGCACCAAGGACACCTGGGTGCTGGAGGCGGAGCAGCCGCATGCGAACGGGTCGCAGGCCCAGTCGCAGTCGCAGGCCCAGTCGCAGTCGCAGTCGCAGTCCCAGTCGCAGTCGCAGACCCCTTCGGCCTGAGGAGAGCCGCCACCATGCTTTCCCGCACCGCCGACCACCTGTTCTGGATGTCGCGCTACATGGAACGCGCCGAGAACACCGCGCGCATGCTCGACGTCAACTACCAGACGGCGCTGCTGCCGCAGTCCGACGCCGTCGCCGAGCTCGGCTGGCGCGGCCTGCTGGCCATCAGCGAACTCACGCCCGACTACACCCGGCGCTACGGCGACATCCGGCCCGCCAGGCTGATGGAGTTCATGGTGGCCGACGGCGACAACCCGTCGTCGATCTTCAGCTGCCTGCGCGCCGCGCGCGAGAACGCCCGCGCCGTGCGCGGCACGCTGACCACCGAGGTCTGGGAGACGACCAACCAGACCTGGCTGGAATTCAAGAAGGTGCTGGCCAGTGGCGAACTCAAGCGCGACCCGGCCAGCGTGTTCGAGTGGGTCAAGTTCCGCTCGCACCTGTCGCGCGGCGTGGTGGTGGGCACCATGCTGCAGGACGAGGCCTTCCACTTCGTGCGCATCGGCTCGTTCCTGGAGCGGGCCGACAACACCGCGCGCATGCTGGACGTGAAGTTCCACGACGTCGACAGCGATTTCTACGGCCAGGCCGACGACCGCGACAACGAGTACGAGTTCTACCATTGGTCGGCGATCCTGCGCTCGGTGTCCGGCTTCGAGGTCTATCGCAAGGTCTACCGCAACGTCATCCAGCCCGAGAAGGTGGCCGAGCTGCTGATCCTGCGCTCGGACATGCCGCGCTCGCTCGCGCACTGCATGAGCCGCATCGTGAGCAACCTGCGCTACGTCGCCAACGCGAACTCGGGCGAGACGCTGCGGCGCGCCGGCCGGCTCGAGTCCGGCCTGCGCTTCGGCCGCATCGACGAGATCCTCGCCACCGGCCTGCACGCCTTCCTCACCCAGTTCCTGGCGCAGGTGGGCGACCTGGGGGTGGGCATCAGCCGCGACTTCCTCGTCCCCGAGTAACCCCTCGCGGCGCATCGACCTCCGGTTCGCCGTCCGCATCCATCCAGCCCGTCGCCGCCGGCGCGCGGGCACCTCCGATCCGGGAGCCATCCTTGGCCATCCATGTCGCCCTGAGCCACGTCACGCACTACCGCTACGACCGGCTCGTCACGCTCGGTCCGCAGGTGGTACGCCTGCGGCCGGCCCCGCACTGCCGGACGAAGATCCTGTCGTACTCCCTGAGGATCGAGCCGGCGGAGCACTTCATCAACTGGCAGCAGGATCCGTTCGCCAACTACCTGGCCCGGCTCGTCTTTCCCGAGAAGACCCGCGAGTTCAAGGTGACGGTCGACCTCGTCGCCGAGATGGCGGTCTACAACCCGTTCGACTTCTTCCTGGAGCCGAGCGCCGACAAGTTCCCGTTCGCCTACGCCGACGACCTGGCCACGGAGCTTGCGCCGTACCGCGTCGTCGACGCCGCGGGGCCGGCGTTCGACGCGTTCGTCGCCGGCATCCCGCTGGAGCCGACGCCCACCATCGATTTCCTGGTCGGCCTGAACCAGCGGCTGCAGGACGACATCCGCTACCTGATCCGCATGGAGCCCGGCGTGCAGACGCCCGAGCAGACGTTGACGCTGGCCTCGGGCTCCTGCCGCGACTCCGGCTGGCTGATGGTGCAGGTGCTGCGCAAGCTGGGCCTGGCGGCCCGCTTCGTCTCGGGCTACCTGATCCAGCTCGCGCCCGACCAGAAGGCGCTGGACGGCCCCAGCGGCACCGAGATCGACTTCACCGACCTGCACGCCTGGTGCGAGGTCTACCTGCCCGGTGCCGGCTGGATCGGCTTCGACCCGACCTCGGGCCTGTTGGCCGGCGAGGGCCACGTCCCGCTCGCATGCACGCCGCAGCCTTCGAGCGCGGCGCCCATCAGCGGCGGCGTCGACGAATCGGAGGTGGAGTTCAGCCACGAGATGGCCGTCACGCGCATCTGGGAGTCGCCGCGCGTCACGTTGCCGTATTCCGAGGACCAGTGGCAGGCGGTGCTGGCGCTCGGCACGCGGGTCGACGAGCGGCTCGTGGCGGGCGACGTGCGCCTGACGATGGGAGGCGAGCCGACCTTCGTGTCGATCGACGACCGCGACGGCGCCGAGTGGAACACCGACGCCCTCGGCCCCACCAAGCGCATGCGCGCGCAGGAGCTGGTGCTGCGCCTGCGCGACCACTACGGCGCCGGCGGCTTCCTGCACTACGGCCAGGGCAAGTGGTACCCCGGCGAGCAGTTGCCGCGCTGGGCGCTGTCGATCTGCTGGCGCGCCGATGGCCAGCCGGTCTGGCGCGATCCGGCGCTGTTCGCCGACGAACGCGTGCCGCAGCAGCACACGGCGGCCGACGCGCAGCGCTTCACGCAGGCGCTGGCGCGACGCCTGGGCGTGGTCGATTCGACGGTGCAGCCCGGCTACGAGGACACCTTCTACTACCTGTGGCGCGAGCGCCAGCTGCCGGTCAACGTCGACCCGTTCGACGCCCGCCTGTCCGACGAGATGGAGCGCAACCGCCTGCGCCGCGTCTTCTCGCAAGGGCTGGAGGCGCCCGTCGGCTACGTGCTGCCGTTGCGGCGCGACCAGGGGCCCGGCCTGTCCGGCGCGCACTGGGTGACCGGGCCGTGGCATTTCCGCGGCGAGCGGATGTACCTGATCCCGGGAGATTCACCGATGGGGTGGCGCCTGCCGCTCGATTCGCTGGCCTGGGTCAGGGACACCGATGCGCCGGTCCTGGTCGAACAGGATCCGTTCGCGCCGCGCGGGCCGCTGCCCGCGGCGGAGGCGCCGTCGCCGACATCGCAGCAGGGCGCGTCCGGCGCCGGACCGACGCAGGCCGACGCGCCGATCCGACCGCAGTCGGCAGCCGACGCGCGCATCGCCGGCACGCGCGTCGTGGGTGGCACGACGCCGGGCTCGGGCACCGGTGCCGGGTTGCCGGGTGCCGCCGGCGCCGCCGCCGGGGACGACCGCCTGCCCTCGCGCTTCGAATCCGCGAACTGGGTGACGCGCACGGCGCTGTGCGTCGAGGTGCGTGACCCGCGGCGCGCCAACGGGCCCCGGGCCGAGCGCGCCGGCGCGGCCAGCGGCGTGATGTACGTGTTCATGCCGCCGCTGGAGCGGCTGGAAGACTACCTCGAGCTGCTGTCGGCCGTCGAGGGCACCTGTCGCGAGCTGGGCCTGGCCGTCGTCATCGAGGGCTATCCGCCGCCGCGCGATCCGCGCCTGAAAGTGCTGCAGGTCACGCCCGACCCGGGCGTCATCGAGGTCAACATCCATCCGGCATCGAACTGGACGGAGCTGGTCGAGCACACCGAGTTCCTGTACGAGGCGGCGCGGTTGTCGCGCCTGTCGTCGGAGAAGTTCCTGGTCGACGGCAAGCACACGGGCACCGGGGGCGGCAACCACTTCGTGCTTGGTGGCGCGACGCCGGCCGACTCGCCGTTCCTGCGCCGGCCCGACGTCCTGGGCAGCCTGCTCGCCTACTGGCACAACCACCCGTCGCTGAGCTACCTGTTCTCGGGCCTGTTCATCGGGCCGACCAGCCAGGCGCCGCGCATCGACGAGGCGCGCAACGACCAGCTCTACGAGCTCGAGATCGCGCTGGCCGAGATCGCGCGCGCGACCACCGAGCGCGGCGCCGGCCACGACAGCGCTCGGCCGCTCGGGAGCCGAGCGGGCGTCCCCACCGGGGCTGGCGAGGGTGGCGGGCCGGGGGCCGACATGTCGGTGCCCCCGTGGCTGGTCGACCGCAGCCTGCGCAACATCCTCGTCGACGCCACCGGCAACACGCACCGCAGCGAGTTCTGCATCGACAAGCTGTACTCGCCCGACTCGTCCACCGGACGCCTGGGCCTGCTCGAGCTGCGCGCCTTCGAGATGCCGCCGCACGCGCGCATGAGCGTCGTGCAGCAGCTGCTGCTGCGGGCGCTGGTGGCGCGCTTCTGGAGCGCGCCCTACGACCAGCCGCTGGTGCGCTGGGGCACCGAACTGCACGACCGCTTCCTGCTGCCGCATTTCGTGCAGGCCGACTTCGCCGACGTGCTGATCGAGATGGCCGGCGCCGGCATGCCGTTCGACCCCGAATGGTTCGCGCCGCACCTGGAATTCCGCTTCCCCAAGCTCGGCGAGTTCGCGTCGGCCGGCGTGCACGTGACGCTGCGCAGCGCGCTGGAGCCCTGGCACGTGATGGGCGAGGAGGGCAGCGCGGGCGGCACGGTGCGCTACGTCGACTCGTCGCTGGAGCGCCTCGAGCTCAAGGTCACGGGGCTGGTGGACTCGCGCCACGTGCTCACCTGCAACGGCCAGCCGGTGCCGCTGCAGCCGACCGGCCGCGTCGGCGAGTTCGTCGGCGGCGTGCGCTACCGTGCGTGGCATCCGCCCTCGGGCCTGCACCCGACCATTCCCGTGCAGGCGCCGCTCACGGTCGACCTGGTCGACCTCTGGAGCAAGCGCTCGCTGGGCGGCTGCCGCTACCACGTCGCGCATCCGGGCGGCCGCAGCTACGACACGCTGCCGGTCAACGCCTACGAGGCCGAGAGCCGGCGCCTGGCGCGCTTTTTCGCGCTCGGCCACACACCTGGGACAATGAACGTCGCCCGACCGCGACGCAGCGACGAATTCCCCTTCACGCTCGACCTGCGACGCGAACGGTGAACTCCCTCGCGGTGGCGCCCTCGCTTCCAGAGACCAAGTACCCGCCACGTCCATCCCGATGGATGTCGCCCCCGAGTTGATGTCGACCTCCGTCCAGACCAGCTTCCTCCCCGATGACGCGCCCGAAGCCACCGCGCTGGCCCGGGCCGCGGCGCTGCGCGCGACGCCCGGCAGCTTCGACGAGCTGCACGGCTGCCGGGCCGAGGCCGCGGCGGCCGGCGCCGCGCTCGCGCCCGACTGGAAGGCCTTCTTCGACGCCACCGGCGCCGAGGGCTGGGTCGACCTCGCGCAGACGCGGGCGCGCATCCGCGCGCGCGTGCAGGACGACGGCGTCACCTACAACGTCTACGCCGAGGGCGCGGCCGCCGCCAGTGCGTGGCCGCTGGAGCCGCTGCCCTTCCTCATCGACGCGGCGTCCTGGGCCGCCATCGAGCGCGGCATCGAGCAGCGTGCGCGCCTGCTCGACGCGGCGCTCGCCGACGTCTACGGCAGCCGCGACCTGCTCGACGAAGGCCTGCTGCCGGCCGCGCTGGTGCTGGCGCATCCGCAGTACCTGCGCGCGATGCACGGCTGCCGGCCCGCGGGCGGCGTGCGCCTGCACGTGGCCGCGTTCGACCTCGCGCGCGGCCCCGCGGGCGACTGGCGCGTCGTCAGCCAGCGCACCCAGGCGCCATCGGGCCTGGGCTACCTGCTGCAGAACCGCCTGATCGTCTCGCAGCAGTTCCCCACCGCCTTTCGCGACCTGCACGTGCAGCGCATCGCCTCCGGCTTCCTGGGCCTGCTGCAGGGCCTGCAGCGCCTCAGCCCCGAAGGCGACGACGCGCGCGTCGTGCTGCTGACGCCCGGGCCGCACAACGAGACCTACTTCGAGCACGCATTCCTCGCGCGCTACCTCGGCATCACGCTGGTGGAGGGCGGCGACCTCGCCGTGCGCGGCGAGCGGCTGTTCCTGAAGACGCTGCATGGCCTGGAGCCGGTGCACGTGCTGATGCGCCGGGTCGACGACGAGTGGCTCGACCCGCTGGAGCTGCGCGGCGACTCCGCGCTCGGCGTGCCGGGCCTGCTGGGCGTGATGCGCGCGGGGCAGGTGGTGGTGGCCAACGCGCCGGGCGCGGGCTTTCTCGAGAGCCCGGGCCTCGCCGCGTTCTGGCCCGCGGTCGCGCGCCGGCTGCTCGGCGAGGAGTTGCTGCTGCCGTCGACCACCAGCTGGTGGTGCGGTGAGGACGCGGTCTGGGAGGCGCAGCGCGAACGCCTGGCCGACTTCGTCGTCGCGCCGACGTTTCCCACCAGCGAGACCACGCAGGGCTTCGCGCCGCACGGCGTCGCCGAGTTGCCCGCCGACGCGCGCGCCGCGCTGCTGGCCGACATCGATGCGCGCCCGGCGGCCTACACGCTGCAGGCGCGGGTGCGCCCGTCCGAGATGCCCGTATGGAGCGAGGATGCGCTGGAGCCGCGCGCTGCGCTGGTGCGCGTCTATGCGATGACCGACGGCCGCGGCGGATGGCGCGTGATGCCCGGCGGCCTCACGCGCGTGGCCACGCGCCGCGACGCCGCGCAGGACGCGTGGCTGTCGATGCAGCATGGCAGCGTCAGCGTCGACACTTGGGTGATGACCGAGGGCGAGGTCGATCCCACTTCGCTGCTGCCCACGCCGCTGAGCGCGGCCGAGCTGGCGCGCACGCGCCGCACCGTCACCAGCCGCGCCGCCGAGAACCTGTACTGGCTGGGCCGCTACACCGAGCGCGCCGACAACAGCGTGCGGCTCGCGCGCATCACGCTCGAATCGCTGAACAACGCGAACACGGCCCTGCTCGATGCGCTGGGCCGCCTGGCGCAGCGCAACAGCCTCATCGTTGGCGGCGTGCCTTCGCCGGCGCAGTCGGTGCGCGTCTTCGAGCGTTCGCTGGTGCATGCGATGGCCGACCCGTCCTCGCAAAGCATCGTCTTCAACCTGCGCGCGCTGCGGCAATGCGGGCAGGCGCTGCGCGAGCGCCTGTCGGTGGAGCACTGGAAGCTGATCGATTCGGTGGGCCACGACTTCGAGGAGCGCCTGGCCGCGGTGCTCGAGCCGCCCGACACCGCCGCCGCCGCGGGTGGCACCGGCCACGCGGTGGAGTCGGTGGGTGACGTGCTGGGCGACCATCACCTACCGCGCGCAGTTCCAGGCCCGCCGCGAGCTGGCGCCGCTGCTGCACCTGCTGGTGCTGGAGCCGGACAACCCGCGCTCGCTGGCGGGCGTCACGCACACGCTGCGCGACAGGCTCACGCGCCTGGCGCGCGGCGAGTCGCGCTGGGTGCAGCGCGTGCTCGACGAGCTGCCGTCGCCCGAGGCCTGGTCGCTGGACGCGCTGTGCGCGCAGGACGAGGCGGGCGGCCATGCGGCGCTGATGTCCGCGCTGCAGGACCTGGGCGAACGCAACCTCGCGCTGTCCGCCGAGATCGGGCGCCGCCTTTTCTCGCACGTCGGGCCGGGCGACCACACGGTGTGGCAATGAGCGCCGCCCGGCCGCCCGAAGGCGCTCGCACCGCAGCCCGCAGGGCGGAGGATGTCCGATGAGCGACCTCGACGTCGACCCCGACAGCGACGACACCGCGCCCCTGCCTGCGGCGCAGGCGGTGGACGATCCCGGCATCGAATCGACGCCCGCACCGCCCGTGCGCTGGTTGCGCGTGCGCCATGAGACGCGCTACCGCTACGACGCCGACGTCGAGGGCGCGCTGCACCTCGCGCACCTGCGCCCGCGCGAGACCGCCACGCAGCAGGTGCGCGTCTGGTCGCTGGTCGTCTCGCCGCATCCGGACCCGGGCGTCGACCTGGCCAGCGGCATCCGCGAGACGATCGATCCATGGGGCAACGCGCGCCAGGTGTTCGCGCACTCGCAGGTGCATGACCAGCTGGACGTCGTCTCCGCCTTCGAGGCCGGCGTGAGCGCGCCCGAGCTGCCCGCGCCGGGCAGCAGCCGGCCCTGGCGCGAGCTCGCGCGCGACCTGCGCCTGCACGCCGGAGCGCGCAAGCATGACGCGGTCGCGGGCGCGGCGGCCGAGCGCAACACCTTCGAGGCCGCCGAGTTCGCGTTGTCGTCGGCACTGGCGCCGCGCGCGAAGGCGCTGGCCGACTGGGCGCGGCCCGCGGCCGAAGCCCAGGCGGGCATCGTCGAGCTGGCGCTCGCGCTGATGCACCTGGTGCACGCCGAGTTCGAATACCTCCCGCAATCGACCTCCGTCACCACCGGCGCGCTGGAGGCGCTGACGCTGCGACACGGCGTCTGCCAGGACTTCGCCCACGTACTGATCGGCGCCTGCCGCTCGCTGGGGCTGGCAGCGCGCTACGTCAGCGGCTACCTCCTGACCGAGCCGCCGCCCGGCCAGCCGCGCCTGGTCGGTGCCGACGCCTCCCACGCCTGGGCCGCCGTCTGGTGCCCACCGCACGGCTGGCTGGCGCTCGATCCGACCAACGACGTCGTCGTCGGGCAGGATCACGTCACCTTGGCCTGGGGGCGCGACTATGCGGACGTCGCACCGCTGCGCGGCGTCATTCGCGGCGGCTCGGGCACCGCGCCGGAGGTGGCAGTGACGGTGGAGCCGTTGTGACGGGCAGGCCATCGGCGCCATGCGCTTCGTCCGGCGCCAGAGCCGTCCTGGTTCCTGTTCGCCGCGGGTAGGACGCAGCGCGCACGCCGATTGCCGCGCCGGGCGCAGGCACGGCCCGGCATGGAGGCGGCATGGCGCAGGACAGCACGACGGACGAAGCGTCCATCCGGGCGCGCATCGAGGCGCTGGCGCAGGCCATCCGCGCCAAGGACGTCGACGGCGTGATGGCGATCTTCGCCGCGGACGTCGTCTCGTTCGATTTGGGGCCGCCGCTCGCGCACGGCGGCGGCGACGTCTTCCGCTCGCACTGGCGCGCCCTGTTCGATGCCTGGCGCGACGGCATCGAGTTCGAGGTCCACGACCTGGCCGTCGCGCTGTCCGGCGAGGTCGCCTTCAGCCACGGCCTGAACCGGATGGCCGGCAGCACCGCCGACGGCCGTCGCCTGGAGCGCTGGCTCCGCTGGACGGCGTGCTGGCGCCGCCGCGAAGGTCGCTGGCTCGTCGTCCATGAGCATGTGTCGGTGCCGGTCGACCTGCGCGAGGGCAGGGCGTTGCTCGACCTGCGGCCCTGACGCGCGCCGGCCCGGTCGATCCGGGCACGGTCGGCGGCCTCAGCCTCGCTCGACGCGATTGCGCCCCAGCGTCTTCGCCTGGTAGCACAGCTTGTCGGCGCGCTCGAGCGTCTGCGCCACCGTCTCGCCGCGCAGGTGCTCGGTGAGGCCGGCGGAGAACGACACCGCCAGCTCGATGCCCTGCACGACGAGCGGATGCGCGTGAAAATGCTCGCGCAGGCGCTCCAGCGAGTTCATCGCCATCGCGATCGGCGTGTTGGGCAGCAGCAGGACGAATTCCTCGCCGCCCCAGCGCGCCAGCACGTCGGTGCGGCGGATCAGCGTGTGGGCGTGGCGGCTCAGCGCCCGCAGCACCTCGTCGCCGATGGCGTGGCCATGGAGGTCGTTGACGGACTTGAAGTGGTCGAGGTCGATCAGCGCCACGCACCAGTCCTGCTCGCTGCGCTCGAGCCGCATGCGCTCGTTCTCGAGCAGCTCCTGCATGTGGCGCCGGTTGACCAGCCCGGTGAGGTCGTCATGCGTGGCCAGTCGGTGGATGTGCGCCAGCGCGGCGCCCAGCTCCACCTTCTGGCGCCGCAGTCGGTCCCGCATGCGGTGCAGCTGCACGGTCAGCAGGCCCACGCCCACCACCATGATGCACAACATCATGAAATAGACGATCTCCTCGCCCGGCGGATAGTGCTCGGGATTGCGCTGCGACGACAGCGCCATCACGATGCCGAACACGCCCAGCGTGTAGAAGCCCAGCCAGATCACCTGGCGGCTCGACAGCCCGAACATCCCGAACATGAGGATCACGGCCAGGATGATGCCCACGACGTTGTGGGCGACGCCGGCGAACGAGTAGGCCCAGGCCGCGCACAGCGTGGCGTACAGCATCTGCTGCATCGTCATCGCGGGATCGGCGAACTTCCGGTTGACGCCCGAGCGGATCAGCGTGACGACGACCAGCAGCCCGGCGACCGAGGCGCCCGACCACCACCAGATCGGCCCGTCGTCGACCAGCCCGAACATCGCCGCGACGTGCAGGGCGAGCACGCAGCAGCACATCAGCAGCGACGCGAACAAGGCCTGCATGAGGCGCACGCGCTGGTGGCGATCTCGGGTGAGGATTGCGTCGACGAGCTTGCCCAGGGCGGCCATGTGCTGTCGTTGTCCCGTGTTGTCGTTTGTGACCGAAGCCTAACGGAGATCGGCTCGCCTTTGCAGGGGAAAGCTGCCCAATATCACCCGCAGTTGCAGCCTTCTCGCGGGGCGAAGGCGTTCCGGAACGGGTGTCCGGCGCGGGAGGCGCCTGTGAAAACGCCCGCGCGAGGCGGGCGTCTGCGAGACCGGCGGCCAGGCGAGG
>JAEKKH010000173.1 GCA_019510465.1 Burkholderiales bacterium | reverse complement strand
TCACACCCCGTCCTCCGCCAGCAGCTCGCGCACCTGCGTCAACTGCCTGCGCGACACCGCCAGCCACTCCTGCGTCGCTCCGACCAGCACGGCCCAGCCTTCGCCCTCGCCTTCGCCGTCGCTGACGACCCGCCGCTCGAGCCTGGTGACGGCGGTGCGCGCCACGAGCGCGTTGCGGTGGATGCGCAGCATGGCGTCGCCCAGGCGCTGCTCGAGGTCGGACAGCGAGTCGTCCAGCACGTACGCGTGCTGCGGCGTGCGCAGCGTGACGTACTTGAGCTCGGCCTTCAGGAACAGGATGTCGGCCACCGGCACGCGCTGGACGCGGCCGCGATCGCTGACCACCAGGACCGGCTGTTCGGCGGGCGCCGCCGCGGGCGCGGTGGGGGCGACGGGCACCGGGCGGTCCAGCCGCTGCGCGACGCGCATCAGCGCCTCCTGCAGGCGGGCGCGGCGCACGGGCTTGGTGAGGTAGTCGACGGCGTCGATCTCGAAGGCCTTCAGCGCGTGGGTGGCGTGGGCCGTGACGAACACGATCCTGGGCGGATGCGCCGCGGCGCGCAGTCGTTCGGCCAGTTGCAGGCCGTCGAGGCCGGGCATGTTGATGTCCAGCAGCACCAGGTCCGCCTGGTTGGACGCGAGCCAGTGCAAGGCCTCGGCCGCGCTGCCGGCTTCGCCGGCCACCTCGGCGGCCGGGGCCGCGCAGTCGGCCAGCAGGCTGCGCATGCGCAGCCGGGCCAGGTCCTCGTCGTCGACGATCAGCACTCTGAGGCGGTTCATGGCCGCGCGCTCCCTGTCATCCCGTTCATTTGCATCGTCTCACAGCGGCACGGCCAGGCGCACCCGGAAGCGTCCGCCGTCGATCGGGCCGGCCTGGAACTCGGAGCGGAAATCATGCATCAGGCGCAGCCGCTCGCGCGAGCTCACCAGCCCGATGCCGTGCCCCGGCGGTGCGCTCGCGCCCACGGTGTTGACCACCTGCACCCAGGCGCGGCCGTTGCGCTGGCGGGCACGGATCTGCACGCGTCCGCCCGCGTC
This sequence comes from Burkholderiales bacterium, assembly GCA_019510465.1. Taxonomy (GTDB): domain Bacteria; phylum Pseudomonadota; class Gammaproteobacteria; order Burkholderiales; family Burkholderiaceae_C; genus Scleromatobacter. The sequence continues at coordinate 24,738 of JAEKKH010000173.1, read as the reverse complement.
GTTGGGCTCGACGCCGTGGCGCACGGCGTTCTCCACCAGCGGCTGCAGCAGCAGCGACGGCACGCGCACGTGGGCGAGGCCGTCGTCGACGTCCCATTCCACCTCCAGGCGCTTGCCGAAGCGCATGCCCTCGATGTCGAGGTACAGGCGCGCGAGGCGGATCTCCTCGCCCAGCGTGGAATCGCCCTCGAGCGCACCGAGCGCGGCGCGGAACAGCTCGGACAGGTTCTCCAGCACCTCCTCGGCGCGGTTCGGGTCGACCCGCACCAGCGCGATGGCGGTGTTGAGCGTGTTGAACAGGAAGTGCGGCTGCACGCGCGACTGCAGCTCGATGAGCCCGGCCTCGGTGGCCGCCGGCAGCGTGGCGCGCACGCGCAGCTCGAGCCAGTGGTAGATGAAGGCGCCCAGCAAGGTGCCGGCGAGCACGAAGGCCACGACGTTGGTGGCATCGCCGGCGTCCAGCCCGATGATGCGCAGCGGCAGGCAGGCCGCCCAGGTGGTGGCCGCGCCGACCGCCGCCGCGCAGGCCAGGCGCCCGACGGCCGGCAGCCGCACCAGCAGGCCGGTGGCCCAGCAGCAGATGACCAGCCAGGCCAGCGTGGCCGGCACCGACACGGCGGCGCCCACCACGACGTGCCCGAGCCAGGCGGCCAGCGAGCCGCTGCCGAAGGCGGCCCCCGCCGTCACGATCACCTGCACGCCCAGCAAGGCGCGCAGGATGTTGCCCGGCTCGCACGGCGTGGGCACGCTCGCGCGGCGCAGGCCGGCCACCGGCGCGTCGCCGAGCAAGGTGGTGGAGGCGGAGACGGTGTCCATGGACCCGCATTGTGGGCGAGCGCGCGCCCGGCGGACAAGGCGACGCCCCGGCAAGCGGACGTGCGGTCTTGCGAAGGCTGCGAGCGGTGCGCGACCTACAATCCCAGGGTTCTCCCGCACCCCTGGGGTCAGGTCTTGAATCATGCAGTGCCGACTGCATGATTCAAGACCTGACCCCGCAAGTTTCAAGACCTGACCCCGGATCGATGCCGCGATGAGCGAAAATCAGTTTGACAAGAAGTCCCAGGCCTGGTCGGCCCTGTTCTCGGAGCCGATGAGCGAGCTCGTCAAGCGCTACACCGCCAGCGTGTTCTTCGACAAGCGCCTGTGGCAGGCCGACATCGCCGGCAGCCTCGCGCACGCCGAGATGCTCGCCGCGCAGAAGGTGATCTCCGACCAGGACCTCGCCGACATCCAGCGCGGCATGGCGCAGATCCGCGCCGACATCGAGGCCGGCGAGTTCGAGTGGAAGCTCGAGCTGGAGGACGTGCACCTGAACATCGAGGCACGCCTGACGCAGCTGGTGGGCGACGCCGGCAAGCGCCTGCACACCGGCCGCTCGCGCAACGACCAGGTCGCCACCGACGTGCGGCTGTGGCTGCGCGGCGAGATCGACGAGATCGCGCAGCTGCTGGTCGGGATGCAGCAGGCCCTGCTGGCGGTCGCCCAGCAGCACACCGAGACGGTGATGCCCGGCTACACGCACCTGCAGGTGGCCCAGCCGATCAGCTTCGCGCATCACCTGCTGGCCTACGTCGAGATGTTCGCGCGCGACGCCGAGCGCCTGGCCGACGTGCGCAAGCGCGTCAACCGGCTGCCGCTGGGCGCCGCCGCGCTGGCGGGCACCAGCTACCCGCTCGATCGCGAGCGCGTGGCGAGGACGCTCGGCTTCGACGGCGTCTGCCAGAACTCGCTCGACGCGGTGAGCGACCGCGACTTCGCGATCGAGTTCTCCGCCTTCGCGTCCATCGTGATGGTGCACGTCTCGCGCATGGCCGAGGAGATCGTGCTCTGGATGAACCAGAACTTCGGCTACGTCGACCTGTCGGACCGCTACTGCACCGGCTCGTCGATCATGCCGCAGAAGCGCAACCCGGACGTCGCCGAACTCGCGCGCGGCAAGAGCGGCCGCGTGGTGGGCCACCTGATGGCGCTGATCACGCTGATGAAGGGCCAGCCGCTCACGTACAACAAGGACAACCAGGAAGACAAGGAGCCGCTGTTCGACACGGTGGACACCGTCAAGGACACGCTGCGCATCATGGCCGAGATGGTCGGCGGCGAAGTCGATCCGGCGACCGGCGCGCGCACTCGCGGCCTGGTCGCCAAGGCCGACGCGATGGAGCGCGCCGCGCAGCGCGGCTACGCCACGGCCACCGACCTCGCCGACTACCTGGTGCGCCAGGGCGTGCCCTTCCGCGACGCCCACGAGGTGGTGGCGCACGCCGTCAAGGTCGGCATCGACTCGGGCAAGGACCTGTCGGAACTGCCGCTGGACGTGTTGCAGGGCTTCCACGCCAGCATCGGGCAGGACGTGTACGGCGTGCTGACGCTGCGCGGCTCGCTCAACGCGCGCCAGGTGATCGGCGGCACGGCGCCCGTGGAGGCGCAGCGGCAGATCGCGCGGCACAAGGCGCGGCTGGGCTGAAGCCGCGCGGCGGCGCGCCCTGATCGCGCCCGCACCGCGAGATCCGGCCCTCGAGAAAATGCGCCGCCGACGGCTCCTCAGGCCGCTTCGCGCCGCGCCGCGTTGGACGCCTGGTCGTCGAACGAGAAGTAGAACGTCGCCCCCTGGCCCGGCTTGCCCTCGGCCCACACGCGGCCGCCGTGGCGGTCGACGATGCGCCGCACGATGGTCAGGCCGATGCCGTGGCCCTCGAAGCGATCGGCGTGCAGGCGGCGGAACGGCACGAACAGCTCGCGGCCCTCGTCCTCGGTGAAGCCGACGCCGTTGTCGCGCACATGGAACACCGTGCGGCCGTCGGGGGCGCGGGTGGCGCCGACCTCGACGCGGGGCTGCGGCACGCTGCCGCTGAACTTGATGCCGTTGGCCAGCAGGTTGGCGAACACCTGGCGCACCAGCGCCGGATCGGCCTGCAGGTCGGGCAGTTCGCCCTCGATGGCCACCACCTGCGGCGTGGCGGCCGTGGCGCCGGCCAGCAGGTCGGCCACCTCGCGCACCAGCGCGTCGGTGTGCACGGTGCGGCGCTCGACCGCGCCCTCGCCCGAGCGCGCCAGCTGCAGCAGCGAGGTGACGAGGTGGGTGGAGCTTTCGGACTGGCGCGCGATCGCGGCCAGCAGCCTGTCGGCGGCGCTCAGGTCGCCCTGTCCCAGCGCATCGCGCGCCAGGCGCGCCACGCCGGTGATGCCGCCCAGCGGCCCGCGCAGGTCGTGCGAGACGCTGCGGTTGAAGCTCTCGAGGCCCTCGATCGTCTCGCGCAGCTGCGCCGTGCGCAAGGCCACGCGCAGCTCCAGCGTCTGGTTGATGCGCTCCAGCTCGGCCTGCACGGCCTGGCGCGCCTCCAGCTCGCGCAGGTTGCTCGCCTGCGCGCGCACGAGGCCCGTGGTCAGGATGGTCATGCCCAGCACCGCGTGCGGCACGATCAGCGAGATGCCGGCCACCTCGGTGCTGAACCAGCCGGCCAGCGCGCCCAGCATCGACGCGGGATAGACCAGCACCGCCAGCATCACGATGCCGTGGCCCGCGCGGGGCTCGCGCCGCATCGCCCAGCCGAACAGCGCGGCCCAGCCGCACATGAACGTGCCGATCAGCGCGATCGCCGCCGCCCGCGTGAGGACGCCGGCTGCCAGCGCGACCAGCGCCAGGCCGAACGCCGACAGCGTGGCCTGGCGCAGCCGGCGGTTCCAGACCCGCGGCAGGCCGACGTAGTCGATCAGGGCCCACGTGATCAGGCCATGGGCTGCCAGGGCGAACACCGCGTTGAGCGTCGTCGGCGGGTCGCGCCAGCCCGGGCTGTGCGCGTAGTGCCCCAGGGCCACGCAGGCGTACTGCGCGGTCACCGCGATGAAACCGGCCGAAAGCAGCAGCGTCCAGCGCGCCCGCAGCGAGCGCCAGACCACGAGCAGCAGCAAGGCCAGCGTCCCCTGCACGGCGACGCCGACCAGGGCCATGATGTCGTCGAGAGGCATGTCGACGAATCTTAAGGACTTTGCCTTGCGCCGGGTGCGGGCAAATCCCGCAATTCCGGGCGTTCTCGCGGCCGGCGGCGCCGCGCGCCGTTCATTGCGGCAGCGTCAACGTCACGCGCAGGCCGCCGCCGTGGCGATTGACCAGCGCGATGCGGCCGCCATGGGCTTCGACGATCTCGCGCGCGAGCGCCAGGCCCAGGCCGGTCCCGGCCCGCTTGGTCGAATAGAACGGCAGCAGCGCCTGCGCCAGCACGGGCTCGCTCATGCCCGAACCGCGATCGCCGACCACCAGCACCAGCTCGGCACGCTGCGCGGCGCAGCGCAGCGTCACCGCTTCCGGCGGGCTGCCCGACTCGTGCGCGTTCTTCAGCAGGTTGATCAGCGCCTGCTCCATCTGCGCCGGGTCGAAGCGGGCGACGCCTTGCGGCGCTTCGCCATCGAGCCGGAACGCGCAGTGCGCGCGCAGGCCGGCCAGGAAAGCCGTCCAGTCCACCGCCTGAGGGTGCGGCGCGGGCAGCTTGGCGAAGCGCGCATAGCCATCGAGGAAGCCGTGCAGGTGGCGCGTGCGCTCGCCGATGGACTGCAGCACGTCGACGGCGCGCGCGCCGTCGCCGCGCCGCAGCAGCTCGGCGCCGCTGTGCGCCAGCGAGGAGATCGGAGCGAGCGAATTGTTCAATTCGTGGCTGATGACGCGGATCAGCCGCTTCCAGCTGGCCACCTCCTGGCGTGACAGCTCGCGCGTCATGCGCCGCAGCAGGTGCAGCCGATGCGGCTGGCCCTGCAGGCGGAAGCCGCGCTGCGAGAGGTGGAAGGTCTCCTCGCTGCCGTCCAGGCCGACGCTGAACAGCGTGTCCTCGCCGGCCGCCAGCGCGTCGCGCAGGGCCTGCGGCGCGCTGGCCAGCACCGCCGTGAAGGCCATGCCCTGCAGGCTGCGGCCCTCGCCCAGCAGCTGGCGCGCGGCGATGTTGGCGTAGGCCACGTGGCCGTTGGCGTCGGTCAGCACGAGGGCGACGGGCGTGTTCTGCACGACGGTGTCGAGCAGCAGCTCGCGCTGCACGAGGTGCTGGCGCTGCTCGCGCAGGGCCTGGCCCAGCTCGTTGTGCAGGCGCACGAGCTCGCCCAGCTCGCCGTGGCCGCCGGGCGCCAGCGACAGGCTGAAATCGCCGTCGCGGTAGCTCAGCACGCCGCCCTCGAGCGCCCGCAGCAGGCGCGACAAGGGCGCCAGCACCGCCTGCGCGGCCCAGAAGCAGAACGGCAGCACGATGGCCGCGGTGAGCGCGATGGCCCACGCGCTGCCCGGCGCGGGCGCCGTCCAGGGCAGCCGCATCGCGGTGCGCGTCCAGGCGAACAGCTGCGGCAGCGGCCACTGCGTCAGCCCCGCGTGCGCGAGCACGCCGGACAGCGCCGACAGCGCCATCAGCAGCACGAGGCGGGCGCGCAGCGTGCGGGGCATCACGGCTTGTCGTGCGGCAGCGCGTAGCGTTCCATGCGCCGGTACAGCGCCTGGCGCGACATCCCGAGCGCCTGGGCCGCGCGGCTGACCACGCCCTGCGCCGCGGCCAGCGCCGCCTCGATGGCCTGGCGGCTGGGCTCGTCGAGGTTGCGCGACCCGTTGACCGGCGCGGCCGGCGGCAGGCCGAGCAGTTCGACGGCGATCGGCTCGCCGCCGGCCAGCAGCGCCGCGCGCTCGACCGCGTTCTTCAGCTCGCGCACGTTGCCGGGCCAGGCGTGCGCGCGCAGCGCGTCGCGCGCCGCGTCGCCGAGCGTGGCGCGCCCCGCCAGGAAATGCTCGGCCAGCGGCAGGATGTCGTCGACGCGCTCGGCCAGCGGCGGCAGGCGCACCTCGATGACGTTCAGGCGGTAGTACAGGTCCTCGCGGAACGTGCCCTCGCGCACCATCGACTTGAGGTCGGCGTTGGTGGCACTGAGCACGCGCACCTTCACGCGCCGCGTCTGGTTGGAGCCGAGGCGCTGGAAGGTGCCGGCGTCGAGCACGCGCAGCAGCTTCATCTGGCCGACCAGCGGCAGGTTGCCGATCTCGTCGAGGAACAGCGTGCCGCCGTCGGCGGCCTCGAAGCGGCCTTCGCGCGCCTTGTGGGCGCCGGTGTAGGCGCCGCTCTCGGCGCCGAACAGCTCGGCTTCGACCAGGTTGTCCGGCAGTGCACCGCAGTTGACGGCGACGAACGGGCCGCGCGCGACGGCCGAGTTTGCGTGGACGATGGCGGCGATGCGCTCCTTGCCGCTGCCGTTGGGCCCGGTCACGAGCACCGGCACGTCGGAGCGTGCGACCTGGCAGGCGAGCTCCAGTGCGCGCAGCGTGGCATCGGCCTCGAAGACGAGATCGCCGAGCGCGTAGCGCGCCGCCAGCACCGACTTGCGCGCGCGCCGCTCGCGCCGCGCGCGGCGCAGTTCGGCGCCGGTCTCGGCCAGTTCCAGCAGGTTCTCCACCGTCGCCAGCAGCCTGGCGTCGTCCCAGGGCTTGGCGAGGTAGTCGGCGGCGCCGGCCTTGACCAGCTCGACGGCGTTTTCCAGCCGCGTCCAGGCCGTCAGCAGCACGACGGGCACGTCCACGTGGCGGGCGCGGATCGCGCGGAACAGCGCCACGCCTTCCTCGCCCGACGTGGTGTCGGCGCTGAAATTCATGTCCTGGATCACCAGGTCGACGCGCTCGCGCTCCAGCAGCGCCAGGCCCTCGTCGGGATGGCGGGCGGCGAGCGGGCGGATGTCGCGCAGCGACAGCGCGAGCGCCAGCGCCTCGCGCACGCCGGCGTTGTCGTCGATGATCAGGACGGTTCGCATGTCGCCCTCAGCGCGCGGGCACCGCGTCGCTCAGTTCGTGGCGGCAGGGGCGGCCAGCGATTCCAGCATCAGGTCGCAATGGCGCGTGAGCAGCTCGAGCGAGGTCTTGCGCAGGCGCTCGACGTCCGCGCCGGCCAGCCTGGCCATGCCCTCGTCGGCATTCACGCCGCCCTTGGCCGCCTGGTCGCGGATGTACCTGCCGCCGCTCTCGATGCGTGCGGCGTTGTCGCGGCGCCAGGCGTCGTACACCTTCTGGAAGCGCGGCATGTAGTCGGCGATGCGCTCCGCGCACGCCGCGGCCTGGCGCGGCAATGTCACCGACTGGCCGTACAGCGAGGCGTCGGCCTCCGGGCTGTCCGACGACGCGGCCGGCGGTTCGGCCGCAAGCGCCGCGCCGCCGAGGGTGGCGGACACGGCGAGCACGAGGAAGTGGGTTCGCAACGTCATCCCCCCATTGTGCCGGGGCCGGCGCGAGACACTGTGTCCGGTTCCTTCCGGCGCGGCTGTACGGCCGTTCCATGCGCGCCGCGGCCACGGCGCTCATCAGGCACTCTCCGCCCTGCGGGCCGCGGCGCGAGCGCCCTTCGGAGCGGCCGTGCGGGCGCTCATGTGGAAGCCTCCGCCCTGCGGGCTGCGGCGCGAGCGCCCTTCGGAGCGGCCGGGCGGGCGCTCATGCCAGCCCGCGCATCGCGTGCGCCGGCGGGAGCGCGGCCGCGCGGCGGGCGGGCGCGAGGACGGCCAGCTGCCCGAGCGTCCACAGCATCAGCGCGCCCAGCGGCAGGTAGGCGATCGGCAGCCGCGGCAGCTCGTACTGCGTCATCAGCCACTGGTTGATCGCGTAGGCGCCCAGCATCCCGATGGCGATGCCGGTGCTCGTCAGCAACAGGTTCTCGGTCTGGAAGTAACGCAGGATCTGGCGCCGCGTCGCGCCGAGCGCGCGGCGCGTGCCGATCATGCGCGTGCGCTGCTGCACCCAGAAGCTGGCCAGGCCGACGATGCCGAAGGCCGTCACCACGAGCAGCGCCGCGCAGACCCCGGCCAGCAGCCACACCATCGAGACGTCGGCGCGATAGAAGTCGTCGTGCAGGTCGCCGAACCGGCCGCTGCCGCCGGCCACGCGGCGGCCGTCCTTGCGGTCGAGCGCCTGCTGCGCCGCCTTGAGCACCGCGTCGCGCTGGCCGGGCTCGGTGCGCAACATGTACATGCCCGCGTTGAAGGTCTGGCGCACGGGCAGGATCACCGACCACAGGTCGTGCGCGTCGGCAGTGCGCGGCTGCGGGCGCACGAGTCGGTCGACGACGCCCACCACGCGCGTCGGGTGGTCGCCGTCCAGGTAGATCACCTGGCCGACCGGATCGCGCGCGGCAAACAGCCGCTCGGCCACCGCGCGGGTGACGATCGCGCTGGGCAGCACCGGGTCGCTGCTCCTGTCGAGCTCGCGCCCGTCGAGGATCTCGTCGGCCTTGAAGTCGCGCCCCGCCACCAGGCGCAGGCCCAGCGTGTCGACGCCGCCGACGTCGAAGCGGTACGTGGAGACGTCGATCGTCGGCGCCTTCTGGCCCGGCGCGAGCTTCACGCCGGTGTTGTCCGACTGGTCGCCGTACGGGATCTCGCTGACGATCGCCACGCTGCGCACGCCCGGGATCGCGCGCAGTGCAGCCAGGTCGATGCGCGTGTTGGCCGGGCTCTCGGGATCGCGTCCGATGCTCGAGGTCGACACGTAGACGAGTTCGCCGTCGGCCATGCCGCTCGGGAACTGCAGCCGATCGATGCGGTTGAAGATCAGGAAGACGGCGTTGCAGACGATGGCGCAGGTCAGCGCGATCTCCAGCACGATCAGCGCGGCCGCCGTGCGGTGGCGACGCAGCGTGGACAGGATGGGGCGAAATTGCAGCATGATGGGTCTCTCCTCGGGTTCGCGCTCAGGACGCCTTGAGTTGCGACGCCGGCGACACGTCGCAGGCGCGCCAGGCCGGCACCAGTCCCGCCAGCAAGGTGGCGCCGACGGCCAGCACGAAGGTCGTGACGAGGGTCTGCCCGTCCATGTGCACCCACTGCGCGCCGCTCTGCGTGCCGCGATGCACCAGCCAGACCCCGAACCAGGAGAACACGAGGCCCAGCGCCCCGCCCGCCAGGCCGATCGTGCCGGCCTCGACCAGGAACTGCGCGAAGATCTCGCGCCGCGACGCGCCGAGCGCGCGCCGAACGCCGATCTCCGGGGCACGGCGCAGGCACTTGGCCAGCAGCAGGCCCACGGTGTTGACGAGGCAGACCGCCAGGAAGCCGAACGCCAGCCACAGCTGCAGGCGCACGTCCGACGGCACCACCTGCTGCACCGACAGGAACTCCATGACGGGGTGCGCACGCGGGTTCGGCGCGCGCTCGAAGCGGCCGGCCGCGTGCTGCTGCACCGAATACTGGCGCAGGTACTCGAGATAGGCCTGGCGCTCCGCCGGGTTGCGCACCTGCGCCCAGTACTGCACCCAGCTGCAGGGCGCGTCCAGGGCACGGAAGTCGGGCGTCGCGTTGTCGCCCCAGCAGCGCACGCTTCCGTTGTTGCCCAGGTGACGCTCGATCGCCAGCGACAGCGGCATGAAGATCCCCTCGGTCTTGCGGTAGCGGCCCACGTTCAGGTCGAAGAAGTACGGCACCGGCTGCCAGGCGTCGAGCACGCCGATCACGCGGTAGTCGGCGTTCTCGAAGCGCAGCGTCCGCCCCACGCTGTCGGCGCCGCCGAACACCTTCTCGTTGAACTCCCTGCTGATGACGACGACCGCGGCCTTGTCGGCGTCGTCGGCCGCCGTCCAGCCGTGGCCATGCAGGAACGGCACGTCGAACATGGCGAAGAAGTCGGCGCTCGTGTAGCGGATGCTGCTGCTGAACGGCTTGAGCGCGCCGGGCGCGTCGGCCGCCGGCTCGACGCTCACCCCGCCACCGGACATCGCCGCCTGGCGCCAGGCCTGCCTGGCGCGCAGCAGCGCCTCGGCGTCGAAGCGGGTGAGCTGGCTGTCGGGCTCCTGGCCCGGGACGAAGGTGTCGCGCGGGGCCGCGTCCAGCTGCACGCGCATCACCGTGTCGCTGCGCCCAGGCAGCGGGTCGCCCGAGAGCGCGCGGAACGTCGTCAGTGTCGTCATGCTGGCGCCGATGCCCATCGCGACGGTCAGCACCATCAGTGCCGTCAGGCCGCGCGCGGAGCGCAGGCTGCGCAGCGCCAGGTCGAAGTAGTAGAGGAACATGGACTTCTCGCTATCGTTGGAGCAGCGTGTTGACGTCGGCCAGGTCGGCCTCGGTCAGCGTGCCGGCCGCCTGCTGCAGCTGCAGGCGGCCGAGGATGAACTGGTGGCGCGCCTGGGCGTATGCGGCCTGGGCCTGCGCCAGCGTCTGGATCGCGTTGAGGACGTCGGTCATCGAGCGGTTGCCCACCTCGCGGCCCACGCGCGTGGCGGCCAGCGAGGCCTGCGCCGCGGCGACCGCCTCGCGCGTCGCCCGCACCTGCCCGATGCCGGTGACCACGCTGCCGTAGGCGGCCTTGGCCGCGCGCGCGATCGCGCGGCGCTGCGTCTCGAGCGTGTCGCGCGCGCTCTGGCGCTGGTGCTCGGCCTGGCTCACGCGCGCCTGCGTGGCGCCGCCGGCGAACAGCGGCACGTTGAGCGTGAGCACGGCGGTGTTGGCGAGGCGTCCGCTGGCGTCCCCGTACGGCGCGCCCGTGGGACGGGCCAGGGCCAGGCCGGCCGCCAGCGTGGGCAGGTGGCCGGCACGCGCGGCGTCGACGAGGCGGTCGGCCGCGTCCACGCCCTTGCCCGCCGCGGCAAGCGCCGGGTTGGCGCGCAGCGCGGCGTCGACCCAGGCCTGCGCGTCGGGCGGTTGCGGAGGGCGCAGCGGCAGATCGTCGCGCAGCGTGCCGAGGCTGCCCGGCGTGCTGCCGGTGATCTCGGCCACGGCGGCCAGCGCGTCGACCAGCGCCTGCCGCGCCGCCATCGTGTTGCCGTGCGCCAGCGCCTGGTACGAGCGCGACTGGTCGACGTCGACCTGCGCGTCCAGGCCCGCCTCGTAGCGCTGCTGCGACTGCTCGACCTGCTGCGCGAACGCGTCCTCGTTGGCCTGCACGCTCGCCAGGAGGTCGGCCGCCAGCAGCGCGTCGAAATAGGCCGTGGCCACGCGCAGGCACAGCGCCTGGCGGGCCGCCTCGAACGTGGCGTCCTGCGCGTCCGCGCTGGCATGCGCGGCCTGGAGCTGCGACCACAGGCCGGCGTCGAACACGACCTGGCTGACGCCCAGCGTCGCGTCCGTGAGGTGCGCGCCCAGCGCCGGCCGCGACGCGCCGGAGTCGCGCTCGCGCCCGATCGTGGCCGTGGCCGACGCCTGCGGCAGCAGCGCGGCGCGCGCCTGGTCGGCCAGGTCGTGCGTCCCCGCGCGCTGCGCGTCGGCGGCGGCCAGCACGGGGTCGGCGGCGCGTGCGAGGCGCCAGACGTCCAGCAGGTCCTCGGCCTGGGCGGGCCGGCAGGCGGCGAGCGCGCCGGCGAGCGCTGCCAGCGCCAGCACGCGCCACAGGCGCCCCACGTCACGCATGGGCCGGCGCCTCGCCATGCGCGGCACGGCGTGCCAGCCGCACGTCGTCCGACACGTCCACCACGCGGCCGTCGATCACGTGCACGTTGCGCTGGGCGCGCGCGGCCAGCTGCGGGTCGTGGGTGACCATCACGATGGTGGAGCCCTCGCGGTTGAGCTCCTCGAGCAGGTCCATCACGCCGCGCGCCATCTGGCTGTCCAGGTTGCCGGTGGGCTCGTCGGCGAGCAGCAGGCGCGGCTCGCCGGCCAGCGCGCGCGCGATCGCGACGCGCTGCTGCTGCCCGCCCGAGAGCTCGGCCGGATAGTGCTTCCCGCGCGCGGCCAGGCCCACGCGCTCGAGCGCGGCGCGCACGCGGCGGCGGCGCTCGTCGGCCTTGAACCCGCGATAGCGCAGCGGCACGTCCACGTTGTCGAACACGTCCAGATCGGCGATCAGGTTGAAGCCCTGGAAGATGAAGCCGATCTTGCGATTGCGGATGCGCGAGCGGTCGTCGTCGCCCAGCTGGCTGACGTCCACGCCGTCGAGCTCGTAGCGCCCCGCGGTGGGCGCCTCCAGCAGGCCGGCGATGGTCAGGAACGTGGTCTTGCCCGAACCCGACGGGCCGGTCACGGCGACGAACTCGCCCTGGGCCACCGAGAGGTCGAACTCGCGCAGCGCGAAGGTCTCGACCACCTCCGTGCGGTAGGCCTTGGACAGGCCGGTCATCTTCAGCATGGGATTTCCTCGTGGGTGGGACATCAATGGGCCAGGCCGACCGTGGCGGCGGCATGGAAGTTCTCGGCGCCGCTGACGACCACGCGGTCGCCGGCCGCCAGCCCGGACAGGACCTCGACGCGATCGACGCTGCGCGCGCCCAGGCGCACCGGGGTCTTCACGGCCACGCCGTCGCGCACGACATAGGCGTACTGGCCGCCCGATTCGTCGATGAAGCTGCCGGCGCGCACGCTCAGCACGTCGGGGCGCTGGTCCAGCAGCACGCGCACGGACAGGCGCTGGTTCTGGCGCAGTCGCGCCGGCACCCCGCCCGTCGCGGCCGCCGCACTCGGCCGCCCGGGTGCAAGGCCGCCGCCCCCCGGGGCGTCCGGCGCCGCCGCCGGCGCCTGCGGGCCGTCATCGAAGCGAAGGCGCGCGGCGACCTGGTTCTGCACCACCTCGGGCGAGATGCGGCTCACCCGGCCCTTCCACGACTGGCCGTTGCCCGTGATCTCGCCCGGCATGTCGACCGCGAGGTCGCGCGCGAAGGTCTCCGCCACCTGCATCTCCACCTCGAGCCGCGACAGGTCGATCACCGTCAGCAGCTGCGCGTCCTTGGCGATGCTGGCGCGCTCGGCGACGAACAGCTGGCCCACCTGCCCGTCGACCGGCGAGCGCAGCGTCAGCTCGCCGACCTGGCGCCTGAGGTCGTCGACCAGCAGCACCTGGCGCGCGTGCGCCTGTTGCCTGGACTGCACCTCGAACTTCAGCGCCTCGTCCTTCGAATGCAGGTTGGCCTCCGCGTGGGCGAGCGCGATGCGCGCCTTCTCCAGCGCGTCGCGGGCGTGGTCGACCTGCATGCCCGCGGCCGCGCCGGCGTCGAAGGCCTTGCGCTGGCGCGCGAGGTCGGTCTCGGCGGCCTTGACGTCGATCGCCGCGTTCTCGCGCGCGCCTTGCAGCGCGCCGCGCTGCTCGCCGGCCTCGACCTGCGCGCGCAGCGTGTCGGTGCGCAGCGTGTCGGCGGCGGCCTGTTCCTGGGCCAGCTTCGCGGCGAGCTCGGGGCTGGCGATCGTCGCGAGCACCTGGCCCTTGCGGACGCTGTCGCCCGCGTGCACCTGGAGCGTCACGGCGCCGGCCGCGGGCGCATACAGCGTCGGGCTGAACGCCGCGACGACGCGGCCCTCGGCCTGGATGTCGCGCACGAACGGGCCGCGCGACACCTCGTCCACGCCCAGTCGTTCCATGCTGACCGAGCTGCCGGTGCCGATCAGCCCGCGCGCCTGGGGCAACGCCCAGGCGCCCAGCGCCACGACGGCCGCCGCGATGGCGACGAGGCCGGTGCGCCGCTTCGCCTTCGGGCGCGCGATGGGGGTGTCCTGCGAGGAGGTGTCGCGAATCATGGTTGTCCGTCCGGCGCGCGAGAGGCGCGCTGTCCGGGCTTCCTGGTCGCAACGACCGTGCCACCGCCGGGCGGCGACGGGAATCCTTGCGGATCAACGGGTTGCGGTCGATGGGCAGGGCATGAGGCGTGTCCGCGGACACTCGCGGACACTTCGCGCGGACGGCCGCCGGTTCAGAACAGGGTCGCCCCGATGTTGATCAGCAGCGCCAGCACCGTGGTGTTGAACAGGTAGGCAAGGATGCAGTGCATCGAGCCGATGCGCCGCATGGGCTTGGTGACGAAGGACACGTCGGCCGTCTGGCCCGAGGTGCCGATCACCGCGGCGAAGTAGAAGAAGTCGCCGTAGTCCGGCTCCGGGTCGTCGGGGAACTGCAGTCCCGGCGGGTGGCCGTGGCAGGCCGCCTGGTAGTAGTCGTGCGCGTAGTGCAGCGTGAACATGATCTGGATGAAGCTCCACGACGACAGCACCGTGGCGCCCGCCAGGGCGACGTGCGCGCCGCGGGCCCAGCCGTGCAGGTCCTTGACCACCGCCAGCTCGCCGCCGATCGCGGCCAGGCTCGCGAAGCCGGCGATCGCCGTCAGGGCCAGGATCGCGTACTTGCCGTCGTCCTGCAGCTGCGCGCGATGGCGCATGTGCTCGCGCGAGGAGCGGATCATCATCGCCGCGGCCAGGATCACGTACAGCCATGCGCCGATATTCCACGCCACCAGCCAGCGCGTGACCGACTGCGACGCCACCTGCGTCGGCAGCAGCCAGGCGCTGAGCACCCCGATGACGATGACGATGAACAGGCGCGGCCGCACCTTGAACACGTGCAGGAATCGCTTCGTCGGAGGTGTCATGGATCGGCCCTGGCAAGTGGCGCGCCGTCGGGCGCGACGGCCGCATTGTCCGGTGCCGTGCGGCGGCGCGCGCGACAAGCTGAAGCGCTGCTTGCGCCTTCCATGCGACGATGGCCCTCCCGCTCGTCGCCCCGGAGCCCTCCATGAAGCTGCTGCTGCCCTGGCTCGCCAGCGTCGCCACGATGATGGCGCTGGACGTCCTGTGGATCGGCGTGCTCGCGCGCCCGCTTTACAGCCGCGGCATGGGCCACCTGATGGCCGAGCGCCCCAACGTCGTCGCGGCGCTCGCGTTCTACCTGCTGTACGCCGCCGGGCTGATGGCCTTCGTCGTGCTGCGCCAGCCGCCGGGCGCGTGGAAGGCAGCGGCCGCCTGGGGCGCCGCGTTCGGCTTCATGGCCTACATGACCTACGACCTGACCAACCTGGCGACGCTGCGCGACTGGCCGCTGGCGCTGTCGTTCGTCGACATCGCCTGGGGCTGCGTCGCCACCGGCCTGGCGGCGACGGCCGGCAGGCTGGTGGCCGATCGCGTCAGTGGAGCGTGAGCTTGTCGGCGACCACGTAGGTGCCGTCCGCCGACAGGTTGCCGCTCATCTTCACCACGACGCCCACGGCCAGGTCGGTCGCCTTGCCGTTGTCGAACGACGCCGTCGCATAACTCACGGTGGTTGGCCCGCGCATGGTGAAGGTCTGGCGGGCCGTGTCCAGCGTCAGGATCGGGCCGTCGATCTGGACGGCGTCGGCGCCGTTCGCGTTGCCATTGCCGCCATGCGCGCCGGCGCCGCCCTGGTCGTCTTCGTCGTCGTGGGCCGCGCGCACATGCACAGACGTGGCCACCAGCACGCCGCCGGTGACCGTGCCCTGGACGACGACGCGCGACTGCACGCCGACCGTCGCGCCCGTGGGCGTGACCTTGGCGTTGGTCGCATCGACCGCGAAGCCGTCGACGACGAAGTGCATCGCGTCCGCGACGCTGCTGACCACGCCGTCCACGCCGCCCTGGCGGCCATCGGGCAGCGCGGCCCGCGCCGGGCCGAACGCGGTGACGACCCAGCGGCCCTGGCCGTCGGGCGCGGTGGCCAGCACCGCGCGCAGCGCCTGGCCGGCGGCGAAAGGCGTCGGCGGCGCGACATTGCCGTAGCTGAACACGCCGCCGCCGATCGTGAAGGTGTGGGCGCTGGCGTCGATGGCCGACGGCGCACCGCGGATGGCGAAGTGCGCGGCGCCCGGCGCCGGGTCGATGCGGGTCGCGACGTAGACGCCGGTGGCCAGGTCGTACAGCGACGAGACCTTGACCGTGCTGCCCGCCGCGATCGCTGCCGCGCCGCCGGCGATGCCGTCCAGCGCCGTGGTGGACACCACGCGCACCGGCTGCCCGAGCACGGCGAGCCGGCCGCTGGCCGCGTTCCAGGCGGTGGTGACCGGGCCGAGCAGGTCGACGTGCACCCGGATCGTCGTGGCCGTCGCGGCGTTGTTCGACACGGCGCCGCCCTCGACGTCGACGACCGTGCCCAGGCGCAGGTCCTGCGAGCGTGACAGCGCGCTGCCGTCGTCGTCCACGACGCTGGCGGCGCCGTCGTCGAAGTGCACGCCGTTGACGATGATCGAGCCGAAGCCGGAGATCGGGCCTTGCGAGAAGCTTTGCGGCGAGCCCGTGCCGCCCGTGCCGACACCGGAGTCGCCGCCGCCGCAGCCGACGACCAGCGCCATCGCGGCGAGAAGTGCGCTCAGCGCGCGCCAGGGGACGGGGAATTGCACGGCGTGGGTCATGATCGTCTCGTCATTCGGTGGGGCGGCGCCTGGGCACGGCAGGCGGCGTGCGCGGCTGGGCGTCCGCGTCCGCGTCTGCGTCTGCGCCCGCGGCAGGCGCGGCGGGCGATTCGGGCGCGCCGTCGTCGCGCTCGGTGAACGCGTACAGGCCGGCGCGGAAGCGCTGCTGGCGGCCGCTGTCGGGCTCGTCGGCCTCCTCGGCGATCAGCTTCTCGATGAAGGGGGCGAGATCGGCGGCCATCTTGTGCCAGGCCTCGGCCACCCAGGCCTGCGCCGCGGCCACGGCCTTGGGCGACAGGCCGTCGGCGAACACCGCGCGCTCGAGATGGCGCGGCGCAGGACCCACCACGTTGGCCACCGCGGCCGACAGGTGGTCGCCGACGTTGTGCGCCAGGAATTCGAGCATGCGCACGCGGTCGGTGCTGGGCACGAAGGCGTCGTGGACCAGCGTCACCGTGTCGCTGTCGGCGTCCAGGCGAGCCATGCCCAGGCGCACCAGCTCGTCGAGCAGGCTGCGCGGATGCACGTCCTGCGTGACGCCGCGCGCCAGCGATTCGAAGCTGGGCGCCTCGCCCTGGCGGCGCAGCGTCAGCGGCTTGCCCTGCGCGTCGAGGAAGGCGGGATTGGCGCGCCAGCGCGAGAAGGTCTGCGACGCCGCCGAGCGCTGCGGCTCGGCATGCGGCGCGCCTTCCATGCGCGTCAGGCGCGTCACCTCGCGCCGGTTGATGCCCGTGATCGTGGCGATGCGGCTCACGAGGCGGTGCGGCAGGCCGTCGGAGTGGGCCTCCTGCGCGGCCTGCACCATCGCCGTCTTCAGGCTCTCCTCGGCCTGGGCATAGGGCACGCCCCGCGCCACCAGCAGGCGGGCGAGCGGCAGCAGCAGCGCACGGGACGCGGCGAGCAGGGCCTCGTGTTCTTCGGGCGATGTCACGGTTCGGCAGGACGGTGCATGAAGATGGGAGTGTCGCCCATTCATGCCCGTTTGACCGTGGGGTGATGCCCGGGGCTCCCCCAACGGTCGAGTTCGCCCGACCGGCGCGCGACAGCGTCACGCCCGGGCGCTCACTGGACTACCCTCCGCCTGTCGGCTGCCGAGCGAGCGCCTTCGGGCGGGCCGTAGGCGCTCAGGCGCCCAGCACCAGCAGGGCCACGGCCAGCGTCGAGAGCAGCGCGATCCAGTTCGACGCGTTGCGCGGAGGTCGGATGGGTGGCAGGTTCATGGCATCTCCGGGATGGATGGTTGTCACATTTGTGGCGCGAAACCGCCGGCAAGCCGCGCGCCGGGCCGCTCGACCCTGTGATTTCATACAGAATGCCGGCATGAGCCACCCGCTGCCCCGCGTGATCGCGCATCTCGACATGGACGCGTTCTATGCTTCCGTCGAGCTGCTGCGCTACCCGATGCTGCGCGGCCAGGCGGCCGTGGTGGGGGGCGGCCGGCGGCACACGCCGGTCGAGCAGGCGGACGGCACGCTGAAGTTCTTCAAGCTGGAGGACTACGCCGGCCGCGGCGTCGTGACCACGTCGACCTACGAGGCCCGCGCATTCGGCGTGTTCTCCGGGATGGGCATGATGAAGGCCGCCGCGCTGGCGCCCCACGCCGTGCTGCTGCCGACCGACTTCGACAGCTACCGCCACTACTCGCGCAAGTTCAAGGCGGCCGTGGCCGAGATCGCGCCGGTCATCGAGGATCGCGGCATCGACGAGATCTACATCGACCTGACCGAGGTGCCCGGCATCCGCGAGCCGATCGGCCACGACCCGCTGGGCGGCGTGCGCGCCTTCGGCCACGAGCTGAAGAACAACGTGCGGCGTGCCACCGGCCTCACGTGCTCGGTGGGCATCACGCCCAACAAGCTGCTGTCCAAGATCGCCTCCGAACTCGACAAGCCCAACGGCCTGACGGTGCTCACGATGGACGACGTCCCCACGCGCATCTGGCCGCTGCCGGTGCGCCGCATCAACGGCATCGGGCCCAAGGCCGGCGCACGGCTCGATGCGCTGGGCGTCCACACGATCGGCGAGCTCGCGGCGCGCGATCCCGACTGGCTGGCGCAGCACTTCACCGTCAACACGGCGCAGTGGCTGCACGACGTCTCGCGCGGCCTCGACGAACGCCCGGTGGTCACCGACAGCGATCCGGTGTCGATGAGCCGCGAGACCACCTTCGACCGCGACCTGCACGCCCGGCGCGACCGCGCCGAGCTAAGCGCGATCTTCACCGAGCTGTGCACGCAGGTGGCCGCCGATCTCTCGCGCAAGGGCTGGGTGGGCCGCACGATCGGCATCAAGCTGCGCTTCGACGACTTCAAGACGGTCACGCGCGACCAGTCGATCGCCCTGCCCACCGCCGACCCGGCCGAGATCCGCCACGTCGCCGGCCAGTGCCTCAAACGCGTCGACCTCACGCGGCGCCTGCGGCTGCTGGGCGTGCGCGTGGGCGGGCTCTCGCGCCCGGGCGCGCCCGCGTCCGCGCCCGCGCCGCGCGCGAAGGCCAGGGCCGCCGGACAGGCGAGCACGGCCCGGCCCGCCGCCGCCGAGCGGCCGGACGAACCCACGCTGTTCTGACGCCGCATCCCCAACTCGGCGGACGCGCGACGCGCCCCGGCGGCCTATGCTGTCGCGCACGACAAGCATCGAGGCGATCCGCATGGCACGCACCTGGTTCTCGCAAGGCCTGAAGGGCGCGATCGCGCGCGACATCCAGGCCGATCTCCTCAAGCAGGGTTTCTTCGCCGGCGACCACGACACATTCATCGACGGCGACTTCGGCGGCCACACGGTCAGCGCGCTGCAACAGCTGCAGGCGGCGCGCGCACTGCCGACGACGGGCGCCGTCGACGACGCCACCTGGCGCCAGATCACGGTCGCAGCGATCCCGACGCTGTTCGAGCGCTGCCTGGGCCTGACGGCGTCCTTCGAGGGCAACGGCTTCACGCAGGTCGAGGGCAACTTCGACGGCGCCGGCCTCACGTGGGGCATCATCGGCTTCACGCTGTCCAATGGCGAGATCCAGGGCCTGCTGCGCGAGATCGAGCAGGCGGCGCCGGGCACGCTGGCGCGCGTGATGGGCGCCGACCTCGCCGCGCAGTGGTCCGCGCGCACCGCGCAGCCGATCGCGCAGCAGCTGGCCTGGGCCGACTCGATCAGCAGCGGGCCGGGCAAGCTGGGCCTGCCGCGCGCCTGGGTCGACGCCTTCCAGCGCCTGGGCCAGGAGCCGCTGGTGCAGCGCCTGCAAATGCACCATGCCTACGACAGCTACTTCGTGCCCGCCGCCGCCACCGCCGGCGCGCTGGGCCTGAGCACCGAGCTGGGCCTGGCGCTGTGCTTCGACTGCCACGTGCAGAACGGCAGGGCGCGCCTGCTCGCGGTGCAGGACCTGCAGCGCACCGGACGCGCGCCGACCGAGGCGCAGCAGCGCGCGGCGTTCGCACGCGCGGTGGCCTCGCACGCCAGCCCGGCATACCAAGGCGACGTGCTGGCGCGCAAGATGGCGATCGCCACGGGCGCGGGCACGGTGCACGGCCGCGCCTACACGCTGGCGCACTGGGGCCTGGACGAATTCCCGGCGGCCTGAGGCCGCGGGCTCACGCGAAATCGAGCTCGGCGGCCTTGGCCGTCGACGGCTTGCGGCCCGGGTAGGCCAGCCACGTCATCGCGACATTGAGGTCGTCGACCAGGCTCTCGGCCGCGATCGTGCGGCCGTTGCCCAGGTCGATGGGATCGGTCGTGTGGGCATCGCGCACGAGCGTGAGGTCGTAGCCGCGCTCGAGCGAGGCGTACGCCGTGGCGCGGATGCACCAGTTGGTCTGCGCGCCGGCCAGCACGATGCGGGTCGCGCCGAGGCGCGCCAGCTCCGCCTCCAGCGGCGTGTCCTCGAACGACGACGGGAAGCGCTTGAAGATGCGCACCTCGCCTTCCCGGGGCGCGAGTTCGGGCACCCACTGCCAGCCGGCGCTGTCGCGCGGCATGTCCTCGTCCTCGTGCTGCACCCAGACCACGGGCGCGCCCTGCGCGCGCGCCTGCTCGACGGCCAGCGCCACGTTGCCGATCACGCGCGCCCGCTCCCAGGCCTGGCGCACCACGTCCACCTGGACGTCGACGACGACGAGGACGCTGCGCTTGCCTGCCCGGATGGTGGCCATGGAAATCTCCCTTGATGGAGCGGACAGCCTACCTCATCCAGGGTCGCAGGATCGTGCGCACGGGATCGGCGGACGACACGGGCTCGTCCTTGACCAGCCCGCGCCGGCGCAGATGCCGCAACGCGGATTGCACGGACGACTTCGACAGGCCCGTCTTCACGGCGATCGTCTCCAGGCTCGCGCTGACGCGATCGCGGCCGGTGCGCCGTGCGACGCCCGCCAGCACGAGGTAGACCAGGAAGGCCGAAGGCTTGCGGTCGTGGCCGACGAGGTCGGGCAGCAAGGTGTCGACGATGTAGGCGTCGAAGGCGACGGTAGCAGTGGTTGCCATGGCAGCCGATACTACCCCCGCGGCCCGGACGACACGCAGAATGGGCCCTTTCCCTGCGGAGATTTCGCCGTGATCACTCAAATCAAGTTCGTCGGCGTGCCGGTCAGCGACCAGGATCGCGCCCTCGACTTCTATACCGGCAAGCTCGGCTTCGAGGTGGCCACCGACCAGCCGATGGGGCCCGGCCAGCGCTGGATCGAACTGCGCATCGCCAACGCGCCGACCCGCCTCGTGCTGTTCACGCCGCCCGGCCACGAGGACCGGATCGGCAGCTTCTTCAACGGCTCCCTGCAGTGCGACAACGTCGAGGCCACGCATCGGCAGCTGTCGCAGCGCGGGGTGGAGTTCGTCGAAGGGCCGACGAAGCAGCCCTGGGGCACGTTCGCGAAATTCAAGGATCCGGACGGCAACGTGTTCGTGCTGTCGTCGGCCTGAGGCGGGTGAGGCGGGCGAGGCGGGCAGCGGCCGCCGGGCGGCGCACGACCCGGTTCACATGCTGCACCTGCCGCCGGGACGGCGTCCGCGCCCTCGGCCGCCCGGGCGCCCGGCCCGCGCTACCATGCCGGCAGCCCCGGAGAACGAGCCCCCTCATGACCGTGATCACCTGCATCGAAGACCTGCGCGTGCTGGCGCAACGGCGCGTGCCGCGCATGTTCTACGACTACGCCGACTCCGGCTCGTGGACGGAAGGCACCTACCGCGCCAACGAGAGCGACTTCCACAAGATCCAGCTGCGCCAGCGCGTGGCCGTGAACATGGCCGACCGCAGCCTGGCCACGACGATGATCGGCGTGCCCGTCGCCATGCCCGTCGCGCTGGCCCCCACCGGCCTGACCGGCATGCAGCACGCCGACGGCGAGATCCTGGCCGCGCGCGCCGCCGAGGCCTTCGGCGTGCCGTTCACGCTGTCGACGATGAGCATCTGCTCGATCGAGGACGTCGCCGCCCACACGAAGGCGCCGTTCTGGTTCCAGCTCTACATGATGCGCGACCGCGGCTTCATCGAGCGCCTGATCGAGCGCGCGAAGGCCGCGAAGTGCGGCGCTCTGGTGCTCACGCTGGACCTGCAGATCCTCGGCCAGCGCCACAAGGACGTGCGCAACGGCCTGTCCGCGCCGCCCAAGCCCACGCTGGCCAACATCCTCAACCTCGCCACCAAGCCGCGCTGGTGCCTGGGCATGCTGGGCACGCGGCGGCACAGCTTCGGCAACATCGTCGGCCACGTCGAAGGCGTCGGCGACGTCAGCCGGCTGTCGGAGTGGACGGCGCAGCAGTTCGACCCGGCGCTGAGCTGGGCCGACGTCGAATGGGTCAAGAAGCGCTGGGGCGGCAAGCTGATCCTCAAGGGCATCCTGGACGTCGAGGACGCGCGCCTGGCCGCGCGGTCCGGCGCCGACGCGCTGGTCGTGTCCAACCACGGCGGCCGCCAGCTCGATGGCGCGCCCAGCACGATCTCGGCGCTGCCGGCCATCGTCGACGCGGTCGGCCAGGACATCGAGGTCTGGCTGGACTCGGGCATCCGCTCGGGCCAGGACGTGCTCAAGGCCCTGGCGCTCGGCGCCAGGGGCACGATGATCGGCCGCCCGTTCCTGTACGGCCTCGGCGCGATGGGCGAGGCCGGCGTCACCAAATGCCTGGAGATCCTGCGCAAGGAGCTGGACGTGACGATGGCGTTCTGCGGGCATCGCGACATCCGCAATGTCGGCCGGGACATCCTGCTGCCCGGCACGTTCGCCGCCTGAGGCGATGGCCCGCCCTCGGCCCGGCAGCCCATGAGGTCACGGAACTCGGCGCAGGATCGCCACTCCAACCGCCCGTCGACCTGACCGGCCACTGCAGCCGACAGGCCGCGCGCCGCCAGTGCGGCGCGCGCCCTGCCCGGCCCCCTTTTCCCGATGGATTTCTGGAAGCTGCTGCTTCACTGGTCCGCGCCCACCGCGCAGGACGCCCGCTGGCACTGGCGCCGGCCGCTGCACCACGTCGTCCGGGGCACCCAGGTGGTATGGGACGCGCTGTTCGCCTTCGTCACCGAGGAGGCGCTGATCCGCGCCAGCTCGCTGGCCTTCACGTCGGTGCTGGCGCTGGTGCCGTTGATGACGGTGGGCCTGCGCGTGATGAACTTCTACGGCGTCTCCGCGGCCACGCGCGAGCAGCTCGAGGACGTGCTGGCGCAGTACCTGCTGCCGGCGCAGAGCCGTGACGTCGTCAACCTGGTGCTGCAGGCGGCGTCGCAGGTCACGCAGAACATCGGCGCGCTGGGCCTGGCGGGCTTCTGCGTGACGCTGGTGCTGATGGCGCGCGAGCTCGAGGGCCACATCCAGAAGATCTGCGGCGCCAAGGGCTCGCTCGCGACCAGCCTGCTGCACTACGCCGCGTTCCTGGTGCTGGCGCCCACGGGCGCGTTGCTCGCGTTCGCGCTGCTGCATCCGCTGGCGGCGCTGCTCGCGCTGCTGCCCGGCGGCTTCGATCGCATCAACTACCCGTTCGTGCTGAGCATCGTGGTGCTGTTCGTGACCTTGCGCGCGTTCTCGGGCTACGTGCTGAGCTGGCGCGCCAGCGCGTTCGGCGCCGTCGCCGCGGGCATCGCGGCCTGGGGCTCGTGGCGCGGCTGCGCGCTGTACTTCAGCCACTCGGTCTCGCTGTCGGCCTACGGGGCGCTGGCCGGCATCCCGGCCTTCCTGCTGTGGGTGTTCGTCGCCTGGTGCTGCGTGCTGTTCGGCGTGCAGGTGGCGGCCAAGGCGCAGCCGCTGTGCCCGCAAGGGCGTCCGCCGCGGCTGCCGAAATGAGTCACTCGACGCGCGTCAGGCCGCGACCGCGGCGAGCCAGCGCTCGAACGAGCGATCCACCGCGGCGCGCCCGCCGCCGACGATGTTGCGGCCGCGGCTGAAGCCGAACACGTCCTCGAACTCGAAGCGCGCCAGCCGGTCCCGCATCGCGCGCACGTCGGCCGGCTTCATCGGGATCAGGTTCGGATAGCTGTACATGAAGGACACGTGGCGGCGGTCGGCCGCCACCTGCAGCGCGTCGCCCGGGAACAGCGCGCCGCCCGGGCGCGGGCCGCGCTTCCAGTGCAGCGCGGTGCTGCCGTCGAAGTGGCCGCCGCAGCGGACCAGCGTGACGTCCGGCGACAGCGCGCGCTCGTCGCCGCTCCAGAACTCGACGTGCGGCGACGAGCGATGCACCCAGCGCCGGTCGGCGGCATGCAGCAGGACGGGGACGCCGCCGAGCGCATCGCTCCACTCCACCATCGAGGCGTAGAAGTGCGGATGCGAGATCGCGATCAGGTCGACGCCGCCGCGCGCCTTCAGCGCCTCGACCGCATCCGGCGTGACCAGGCTCAGGCACTCCCACAGGATGTTGCCGGCGTCGGTGCGCAGCAGGACGGCGCGCTGGTTGATCGCGAATCCGGGTTCATGGGTGAGGCCCGGCACGCCGTCATCGTCGGCGAGCTCGAGCCGATGGGATCCGGCGAGCGCCTCGTGCGTCGTCCACGCCTGGCCGCCCCAGCCGACGTACTGGCGGTCGTCCTCGCACAGGGGGCAGGCGGCGGGCACGGGCGTGGCGCTCGCGAACTGGGTGCCGCAGGTGGTGCAGATCGGGTGGTGCATGGTGGACTCTCGCCGTGCGGGGTCAGGCCGCGGCCACGGCCTCGGGGTCCGCGAGGCGCGGCTCGACGCCGTGCGCGTCGCACCAGCGTCGGTAGTCGTCGATGCGATCGCGCGCGGTGATGCGCCTGAGCACGCGGCCGTCCTCGGCCAGGTAGTCGACGGCGCCCATCACCACGACGAACACGACCAGCGGCTCGTCGCCGGTGGCCTCCCACCAGTCGACGTTGCCCGCCGGCTCCAGCACGTAGCCGCCGGGGCCGATCTCCTCGCCGGTGCACAGGCGCCGCTGGCCCTGCACGTTGTACGCGTGCACGAGCCCGCTGTGCCGGTGCAGGCCCAGGCGCACGCCCGGCGCGAGGCGCATCAGCTCGACCCAGCCCGCCTCGCCGGGCAGGAAGCGCAGCGGCCGCGACCACCTGCCTTCGCCCTCGGAAATCCAGAAATCGTCGTGCGGGATCGAATCGGCCATGCTGTCCTCCTTTGCTGCGATGGGGCTACGATACGCAGGCAAGCGGAACTCCAACAGCGCCACTTTTCATGAACTCGAGGGATCCACTTCCGATGCTGTCGATCGCGCTGCCGGCGCGCGGATCGCGCACGTTGACGCAGTC
>JAEKKH010000365.1 GCA_019510465.1 Burkholderiales bacterium | reverse complement strand
GCCTTCTGGGCCACGAGCATGATCTGGCGACCCGCCTCCATCGCCGCTTCCAAGGCCTTGATGGACTTGGGACGGCCGACGAACAGCGGAATCACCATGTGCGGGAACACGACGACGTCGCGCAGCGGCAGCAGCGGCAACGTGATCGGTTCGGAAGGCAGGATGGGATGTCCGGACATGGGGGAAAACCTCTCTTTCTCGGGCCCAGATGCGGCCCGAGCATTCAATTACAAGACACCAACCCTATCCTGCGGGATTGCCGCAGGGCTTGCAGCGAGATCAAGCGCTGGCTTTGGCCTGTTCTCGATAGACCAGCAGCGGTTTCGCGTTTTCCTCGATGATGTGCTCGTCGATCACCACCTGCGCCACGCCGTCGAGCAGCGGGAGCTCGAACATGGTGTCGATGAGGGCCTGCTCCATGATGGAGCGCAGGCCGCGCGCGCCGGTCTTGCGCTTGAGCGCCTTGCGCGCGATGGCGGCCAGGGCCGTGGGGCGGATGTCCAGCTCGACGCCGTCCATCATGAACAGCTTCTGGTACTGCTTGACCAGCGCGTTCTTGGGCTCGGTGAGGATCTGCACCAGGGCGTCCTCGGTGAGCTCGCCGAGGGTGGCGACCACGGGCAGGCGCCCCACCAGCTCGGGGATCAGGCCGAACTTGATCAGGTCTTCCGGCTCGACCTCGCGGAACAGGTCGGAGACACGGCGTTCGTCCTTGCTGTGGACGGTGGCCGAGAAGCCGATGCCCGAACGCTCGGTGCGGCCCCGGATGACCTTTTCCAGGCCGTCGAACGCACCGCCGCAGATGAACAGGATGTTGGTCGTGTCGATCTGCAGGAAGTCCTGGTTCGGGTGCTTGCGACCCCCCTGCGGCGGGACCGAGGCCATGGTGCCTTCGATCAGCTTGAGCAGCGCCTGCTGCACGCCTTCGCCCGAGACGTCGCGCGTGATCGACGGGTTGTCGGCCTTGCGCGAGATCTTGTCGATCTCGTCGATGTAGACGATGCCCCGCTGCGCCCGCTCGACGTCGTAGTTGCAGTTCTGCAGCAGCTTCTGGATGATGTTCTCGACGTCCTCGCCCACATAGCCGGCTTCGGTCAGCGTGGTGGCGTCGGCGATCACGAACGGCACGTTGAGCAGGCGCGCAAGCGTCTGCGCGAGCAGCGTCTTGCCCGAGCCCGTGGGGCCGATCAGCAGGATGTTGCTCTTGGACAGCTCCACCTCGTCCTTCGAGGTGGACATGTGCTTCAGGCGCTTGTAGTGGTTGTATACCGCCACCGACAACGTGCGCTTGGCCACGTCCTGGCCGATCACGTAGTTGTCGAGGCTCGCCTTGATCTCCGACGGCATCGGCAGGTCGGACTTGGACGTCTTCGCGGCGGTGCCCTCGGCGGGCACCTCGTCGCGGATGATGTCGTTGCACAGTTCGATGCACTCGTCGCAGATGAACACCGACGGGCCGGCGATCAGCTTCTTGACCTCGTGCTGGCTCTTGCCGCAGAAAGAGCAGTACAAGACCTTTTCGGCGGAGGTGCCCTTCTTATCTGCCATGGACGTGCTTCGGATGCCTGGAAATGGGGGGGTTCAGTGGAATGATAGACCAAGCGGCGGGACGCCCCGCCGCCGTGCTCAACCGCGGTTGGCCACGACCTGGTCGACCAGGCCGTAGTTCCTGGCCTCGTCGGCCGACATGAAGTAGTCGCGCTCGGTATCCGCCTGGATCTTCTCCAGCGGCTGGCCGGTGCGCTCGGCCAGGATCTTGTTGAGCTGCTCGCGCGTCTTGAGGATCTCGCGGGCGTGGATCTCGATGTCGGTGGCCTGGCCCTGGGCGCCGCCCAGCGGCTGGTGGATCATGATCTTGGAGTTCGGCAGCGAGAAGCGCTTGCCCTTCTCGCCCGCCGACAGCAGGAACGCGCCCATGCTGGCGGCCAGGCCGATGCACAGCGTGGAGACGTTGGGCTTGATGAAGTTCATCGTGTCGAAGATCGACATGCCCGCGCTGACGCTGCCGCCCGGCGAGTTGATGTACAGCGAGATGTCCTTGTC
>JAEKKH010000324.1 GCA_019510465.1 Burkholderiales bacterium | reverse complement strand
AGAGCGACATCGCGCGCGCCCGCACCTTCGGCTTCACGAAGGATCTCGACCTGATGCGCTCGCGCGGCCTGACGATGGGCGGCAGCATGGACAACGCCATCGTCGTCGACGACTCGCGCGTGCTCAACGCCGACGGCCTGCGCTACGACGACGAGTTCGTCAAGCACAAGATCCTCGACGCCATCGGCGACCTGTTCGTCGTCGGCCACCCGCTGCTGGCCAGCTACACCGCCTACAAGAGCGGCCACGCGATGAACAACACGCTGCTGCGCGCGCTGCTGGACGACCCCACGTCGTACGAGCTGGTCACCTTCGAGGACGAACGCAAGGCGCCCGCGGGCTTCGCCGAGCTCGCGCCGGCCTGGTAAGGCGCGTCAGCGGCCCGAAGGCCGGCGGTAACAAGCCGAGATGGCAGGCAGCTCGGCCGCGGGCGAAAATGGCGTTTTGCTCATCCGCCTGCCGGCGTCCATGTCCTTGCGCTGCTTCATCGTCCGCCGCTGCCTGTACGCCAGCCTCGAGGCCGTCGGCCTGCGGGCGGTGAACCTGCCGCTGGTCGTCGACGCCCGGCGCCACGTGCATCCGCCGGTGCCGCTGGATGCCGGCTACCTGGTCGTCGACCGCCGGGCGTTCGCGCGCATCACCTTCCCGCGGGCGGACGGCAGCCAGGCCGCGACGATGCAGACGGTGGGCTTCGCGTCGCTCTCGGGCGTGCTGCGCGCGATCTGCGCCGAGCGCATCGGCCTGGCCGGCCGCGCCGCCATCCCGGGCCCCCGGCGCGCGCTGGAACTGCGGCGCGAGGGCCGCTGGAGCGAGGTGCTCGAGGCCAGCGAACGCGTCGAGGCGCCGATGCGCGCCCGGCTCGACGCCTGGCTGCGCGGCTGGCGCTTCGCCACCTGGCGCCTCGCGCTGCGCGCCTTCAAGCGCTGGTAGGCCTCGCTTTCGCGCCCGCGGGGCCTCCTTCG
The DNA here is from genome assembly GCA_019510465.1 of Burkholderiales bacterium. Lineage (GTDB taxonomy): Bacteria > Pseudomonadota > Gammaproteobacteria > Burkholderiales > Burkholderiaceae_C > Scleromatobacter. The sequence continues at coordinate 9,362 of JAEKKH010000324.1, read as the reverse complement.
CCCGCCCCGGGTCCGGCGCATGCCGGGACGCACGGTTCGGCCCACCGGCAGCGCCTGCGCGACCGCAATCCCGACCACGCGACCCCGACAACGTAAACTAGCTTATTATTTTCCCGCTCAGGATCCTTGCCGCCGCTGCGCGCCTGGAGAGTCGTCCTGCGGCCGGCTGAGGAGAGGGTGCCGACCGAGGGCGACGGGCCGAACCGCCGCCGCTCGCCCCTGCGGGGGTGCGCGCGTCTTCATCCCATCCACGACCTCGTCCGCCGCGTCGCGCCTGGCGTGGCGCGAGGCATGTCCCGGTCCTGCGCCGCATCTGCAATTCCCAGGCGGACTCCGCCGTCCAACGAATCGAAGAGACAAACCGCATGCCGCAATTCCTGGCCGCCCGCGCCTCGCGCCTGACCCCTGGAACCGTTTCCGTCCTGGCCGCCCTGCTGGCGCTCGGCGCCTGCAGCGACAAGGCGCCGCCGGCCGGCCCGCCGCCCGCGCCCGAGGTCGGCGTCGTCACCGTCGCCCCGAAGACGCTGGACGTGCCCACCGAGCTGCCCGGCCGCGTCGAGGCGGCGCGCGTGGCGCAGGTGCGTGCGCGGGTGACGGGCATCGTGCAGAAGCGGCTGTTCGCCGAGGGCAGCGACGTCAGGGCCGGCGAGACGCTGTACCAGATCGACCCGGCGCCGTACCGCGCGGCGCTCGACAGCGCCAAGGCCTCGCTGGCCAAGGCCACGGCCAACGAGCAGCAGGCCACCGGCCTGCTGAACCGCTACAAGCCGCTGCGCGAGGCCAACGCCATCAGCCAGCAGGACTTCGTCAACGCGACCTCCGCCGCGGCGCAGGCCGGCGCGGACATCGCCGCCGCCCGGGCCGCGGTGCAGACCGCGCAGCTCAACCTCGACTACGCCACCGTCACCGCCCCGATCAGCGGCCGCATCGGGCAGGCGCTCGTCACCGAGGGCGCGCTGGTGAGCGCGACCGAGGCCACGCAGCTCGCGCTGATCCAGCAGGTCGACCAGGTCTACGTGAACTTCTCGCAGCCGGTGTCCGACATCACCAAGCTGCGCAAGGCCTTCGCCAGCGGCAAGTCGAAGTCGCTGGGCGTGTCGATCCCCGTGCGCATCGTGCTCGATGACGGCAGCGTGCTGCCGCAGACCGGCAAGCTGCTGTTCTCCGACCTGACCGTCGACCCGACCTCGGGCCAGGTGAACGTGCGCGCCAGGGTGCCCAACCCGGACGGCGCGCTGATGCCCGGCATGTACGTGCGCGGCCGCATCGCACAGGAGCAGGTCGACGCCGCGGTGCTGCTGCCCCAGCAGGCCGTGCAGCGCACGACGTCGAACGACACGGTGATGGTCGTGGCGGCCGACGGCAAGCCCACGGTGCGCCCCGTCAAGCTCGGCGGCAACGAGAACGGCAACTGGATCATCCTCGAGGGCCTGAAGCCGGGCGAACAGGTGATCGTCGACGGCTTCCAGAAGATCCGCCCGGGCGGCAGCGTCAAGCCCGTGCCGTGGACCGCGAGCGCACCCGGCACGACGGCGCCCGCCGCGTCCGCGCCGGCTTCCGCCGCCAGCCGCTGATCGGGCGATCACGCAGCTGCCGATCGCGCAGTACCCGCCGGTGGCGCCGCCCACCATCGTCCTGAACGCCACCTACCCGGGCGCGTCGGCCAAGACGATGGACGAGGCCGTCATCTCGGTCATCGAGCAGGAGCTCAACGGCTCGCCGGGCATGATCTACATGGAGTCGGTCAGCCAGTCCAACGGCACCGGCAGCATCACCGTCAGCTACGAGCCGGGCACCAGCCCCGACCTCGCGCAGGTGGACGTGCAGAACCGGCTGTCACGCGCGGCGCCGCGCCTGCCCTCGGCCGTCACGCAGCAGGGCGTGCGCGTCGACAAGGCGCGCTCGAACTTCCTGCTGTTCACGATCCTGTCCTCCGACAACCCGGCCTACGACCCGGTCGCGCTCGGCGACTACGCGTCGCGCAACGTGCTGCCGGAGATCCAGCGCATCCCCGGGGTGGGCCAGGCCCAGCTGTTCGGCACCGAGCGCGCGATGCGCATCTGGGTCGACCCGGCCAAGCTGGTCGGCTACAAGATGTCCATGTCCGACGTCACCGCCGCGATCGGCGCGCAGAACGCGCAGGTCTCGGCGGGCGCGATCGGCGACATCCCGAACGTGAGGTCGCAGGGCATCACCGCCACCGTGATCGTGCAGGGCCAGCTCACGAGCATCGAGCAGTTCGGCGCGATCGTGCTGCGCGCGAACCCCGACGGCTCGTCGGTGCGCCTGCGCGACGTCGCCCGGCTGGAGCTGGGCGCGCAGAACTATGCGACGTCGGCCCGCCTGAACGGGCAGCCGTCCACCGGCATCGGCGTGCAGCTGTCGCCTTCGGGCAATGCGCTGGCCACGGCCGAGGCGATCAAGACGCGCATGGGCCAGCTCTCGAAGTACTTCCCCGAAGGCATGAAGTACAGCATTCCCTACGACAGCTCGCGGTTCATCAAGATCTCCATCCGCCAGGTCGTCGAGACGCTGCTGGAGGCCGTCGCGCTGGTGTTCGTCGTGATGTTCGTGTTCCTGCAGGACTGGCGCTACACGCTGATCCCGACCATCGTGGTGCCCGTGGCGCTGCTGGGCACCTTCGGCGTGCTGCTGGCGCTCGGCTACTCGATCAACGTGCTCACGATGTTCGGCATGGTGCTGGTGATCGGCATCGTGGTCGACGACGCGATCGTGGTCGTCGAGAACGTCGAGCGCATCATGAGCACCGAGGGCCTGCCGCCGCTGGAGGCCACGCGCAAGGCGATGGGCCAGATCCAGGGCGCCATCGTCGGCGTGACGGTGGTGCTGATCTCGGTGTTCGTGCCGCTGGCCTTCTTCGGCGGCGCGGTGGGCAACATCTACCGCCAGTTCTCCACCGTGATGGTGGCGTCGATCGCGTTCTCGGCCTTCATGGCGCTGTCGCTGACGCCCGCGTTGTGCGGCATGCTGCTCAAGCCGGTCGAGGCCGGCCACCACCACGCCAGGCGCGGCTTGTTCGGGCTGTTCAACCGCAACTTCGAGAAGGTCTCGCACGGCTACGAGAGCATGGTCGCCCGCGCGCTGAGCCGCATCGGCCGGCGCTTCATGATCATGCTGTTCGGGGTGATCGTCGGCGGCGTCGTGCTGTTCTTCGTCAAGCTGCCCGCGTCGTTCCTGCCCGGCGAGGACCAGGGCTACCTGATCGTCAACGTGCAGCTGCCGCCCGGTGCCACGCGCAACCGCACGCTCGAGGTGATGAAGCAGGTCGAGGGCTACATGCTCAAGCAGCCCGAAGTGCAGGACATGGTCAGCGTGCTGGGCTTCAGCTTCTCCGGTTCGGGCCAGAACGCGGCGCTGGCCTTCGTGCCGCTCAAGCCCTGGGACGAGCGCCACGGCGCCGAGCATTCCGCGCAGGCGCTGGCCGGACGCGCGTTCGGTGCGCTGTCCAAGGTGCGCGACGCGTTCATCTTCCCGTTGAGCCCGCCGCCCATCCCCGAGCTCGGCACCGCGTCGGGTTTCAGCTTCCGCCTGCAGGACCGCGGGGGCCTGGGCCACGAGGCGCTGCTGGGCGCGCGCAACCAGCTGCTGGGCATGGCGTCCCGGGATCCGCTGCTGGCCGGCATCCGGCCGGACGGCCTGGAGGACGCCTCGCAGCTCGAGGTGACGGTCGATCGCGAGAAGGCCGCCAGCCAGGGCGTGGGTTTCGCCGCCGTCAACGCGGCGATCTCCACCGGCTTCGGCTCGTCGTACGTCAACGACTTCCCCAACGCCGGCCGCCTGCAGCGCGTGGTGGTGCAGGCCGACCAGCAGTCGCGCATGCAACCCGACGACCTGCTCAAGCTGAACGCGATCAACGCGAGCGGCCAGCCGGTGCCGCTGTCGTCGTTCGCGAGCGTGCGCTGGGTCACCGGCCCGGTGCAGAGCATCCGCTTCAACGGCTATCCGGCCATGCGCATCGCCGGCGACGCATCGCCCGGCCACAGCACGGGCGAGGCGATGGCCGAGATGGAGAAGCTCGCCGCGCAGCTGCCCGCGGGCATCGGCTACGAGTGGACCGGCCAGTCGCGCGAGGAGAAGCTCTCGGGCTCGACCGCGCCGATCCTGCTGGGGTTCTCGCTGCTGGCGGTCTTCCTGTGCCTGGCCGCGCTGTACGAGAGCTGGTCGATCCCCATGGCCGTGCTGCTGGTGGTGCCCATCGGGGTGCTGGGCGCGCTGCTGGGGGCGTGGTCGCGCGGGTTTGCCAACGACGTGTACTTCAAGGTGGGCCTGATCACGATCATCGGCCTGTCGGCGAAGAACGCGGTGCTGATCATCGAGTTCGCGAAGGACCTGCAGGCGCAGGGCAAGAGCGTCGTCGAGGCCGGCCTCGAGGCGATCCGGCTGCGCTTCCGTCCCATCATCATGACCTCGCTGGCATTCATGCTGGGCGTGCTGCCGCTGGCCATCTCGCGCGGCGCCGGCTCGGCCAGCCAGCGCGCGATCGGCACGGGCGTCATGGGCGGCATGGCCACGGCCACGCTGATCGGCGTCGTCTTCGTGCCGCTGTTCTTCGTGCTGGTGCGCTCGCTGTTCAAGGGCAGCCGGCGACAGCACGACTTCGACGTCGCGCATTCGTCGCGCTCGTTCAGGGAGTGAGCGCGATGGCCGACACCCTCATCCGGAACCCTCTCGTGACGAGCCTTCCCTTGCGTGCCGCCGCGGCGGCCGCACTGGCATGCAGCTTGGCCGCGTGCAACACGATGGCGCCGCGCTACGAGCGCCCGGCCGCGCCGGTGGCGGCCACGTTCCCCGTCGTCGCCGCGTCGGCGCCGGCCGGCGTCACCGGCGTCGCGCCCGCGGCGCAGCCGTGGCAGGCGTACTTCCAGGACGCCCGCCTCGCCCGGCTGATCGCCGCGGCGCTGGCCAACAACCGCGACCTCCGCGTCGCCGTCCTCAATATCGAGGTCGCGCGCGCCCAGGTGGGCCTGAGCCGCTCGAACGAGCTCCCGACGATCAACCTGCAGGGCACGCACACGCGCGAGACCGGCATCCAGACCGTCAACACCGTGGGCCTGGCCGTGGCCGGCTACGAGCTCGACCTGTGGGGCCGCGTGCGCTCGCTGACCGACGCGGCGCTGGCGCAGTTGTCGGCCACCGAGGAGGCGCGCAAGGCGGCGCAGATCTCGCTGGTGGCCTCGGTGGCCAACGCCTACTACGCGATGGCGGGCGACCAGGCGCTGCTCGACGTGGCCACGCAGACGCTGGCGACCCGCGCCGACACGCTCAAGCTGATCCAGCTGCGCTTGGACAACGGCGTCGCCTCCAGCATCGACCTGCAGACGAACAAGTCGCTGGTCGAGAGCGCGCGCGTCGCCTTCGTGGCCGCGCAGCGCCAGCGCGCGCTCGACCAGAACGCGCTGGAGTTGCTGGTCGGCGGACCGCTGCCCGCGAACCTGCCGGCGGCCCCGGCCTGGGACGACATGGCGCTGCCCGACGTGCCCGCCGGGCTGCCGTCGGACGTGCTGCTGGACCGCCCCGACGTGCGCCAGGCCGAGCAGCAGCTGATCGCCGCCAACGCCGACATCGGCGCGGCGCGCGCGGCGTTCTTCCCGGCGATCACCCTGACCGGCAGCTACGGCACGGCCAGCAAGACGCTGGACGGCCTGTTCGACCACGCGGCGTGGAGCTTCATCCCGCAGGTGACGCTGCCGATCTTCGACGCCGGCCGCACCCGCAACAACCTGCGCGTGAGCGAGGCGCAGCGCGACATCGCGACGGCGCAGTACGACAAGGCCGTGCAGAGCGCGTTCCACGACGTGGCCGACGCGCTGGCCGGCCGCGCGACGCTGGTCGAGCAGCTCGCGGCGCAGCAGGCCCAGACCGAGGCCGAGACCGCGCGCTTCAGGCTGTCGAACCTGCTGTTCACCAACGGTGTGGCCAGTTCGCTGGACCAGCTCGACGCGCAGCGCTCGCTGTTCGCGTCGCAGCAGGCGCTGGTGCAGGCGAAGCTGGCGCTGCTGCAGAACCGCATCGCGGTCTATCGCGCGCTCGGGGGCGGCTGGACGGGGCCCGGCACGCCGGCGTCCTGAACGACGCTTGCCGGCATGAAGCGGCGGACGGCGGCGAGCGGCGTCGCTGCCGTGCGCGCGCCGGCGGGCGACGTCATCGACTGGCCCAGCGGCACTGGAACTAGGGATTGCCAGGCGTCCACCGAGGATCAGTCTCGATGCTCACGCAGCGCGTCGGAGCGCCGCTCCATCGGCAGCGGCCGTCCTCGCTTCGCACGGCTGCAAAGGAGACAAGCATGCTTCAGCAGGCCGCGATCACCGTCATGCTGCCGGTCAAGAGTCTTGAACGGGCTCGGGCGTTCTATGAGAAATGCCTTGGCTTCGAGCCCGGCGAGCGCCATGCGGACGGGAAATATGTCTACATGGCCGCGGGTGCGTGCTTGGCGCTGTTTCCCAAGGAGGAGGGAACGCGTGCCGAGCACACGGCGGTCAGCTTCAAGGTGGACGACATCGCCGCGGCGATTCGCGAACTTCAGTCGCGCGGCGTGGCCTTCGCCGACTACGACTATCCGGGCCTGCAGACGGTCGACCACGTGTGCGTGCTGGGAGCGGAGAAGGCCGCCTGGTTCGAGGACACCGAGGGCAACTGCCTGTGCCTGCACGAGGATATCGAGAGGTAGCGCCGGCACAGCGGATGGCCTTCCCGGGCGCGGGCCGAACCCGGTTCCTCGTGCGACTCAAGCCGCCAGTGCCGCTGGCGCGGCGTTCGGCTTCGCCCGCGCGCCCGCCAGCACCAGCCACAGGATCATCGCCGGCTCGCCGAGTTCGAGCACGAACGTCGGCATCGCGAGCGTCGATTGCAGCGCGGGCAGGAGCAGGTCGGCGGTGGCGCCGAGCCCGTAGCCGATGCCCGCCGCGATCACCGACGCGCCGAACACCTTCGGGATGAAGGCGCTGCGCAGCGACAGCAGGCCCAGCGGCAGCAGCCACAGTCCCCAGAAGAACGCCGCCAGCTGCAGCCCGTGCGCGTGCAGTCGCATCGCCAACAGCGCGAGGGCATCGAGCTGTGCCCGGTCGAACGCGCGCAGCCAAGACGGCCCGTCGGCGAACAGGGCGGCCGCCACCTCGGCCAGCACGTTGAGGAACACCATCGGGATGGGCAGCAGCCCCAGCACGAGCATCTGGCGCGCCAGCATGCGGTGCACCGGCTTGAACAGCTGGTACAGCACCAGCACCATGAAGACCTCGATCGCCTGGTGCAGCAGTTCGGTGGCCATGCCCAGTTGCAGCACGCCCGGGTGGGCCGCGATGCGCTGCGCCGTGGCCTGGGCGTCGCCGGCGACCAGCAGCTTCGCCGGCACGACCATCAGGCCATAGGGCGCGATCAGCGCGACCAGGAAGTACAGCAGCCCGGCCAGCCGCGCCTGCCGGCGTTCCTCGTTCATGCCGCGGTGCTCCAGCGCTCGCCCTGCTTGCGCACGTAGTGGTCGGCCACGTAGCCCCAGGGGATGGCGATCGCGACCAGCACGACGACGGAACACTCGATGGCGGTGGCCACCGTGCCCTCGTCCATCCGCCCCGACAGCCACAGCGGCGCGGCGACGGCACCGAACCAGACGAGCTTCCACAGCAGCTCCCACAGCAGGATCGGCAGCATCTGCAGCGGATAGCGCAGCCCCAGCACCGACAGCAGCGAGAACGACACCAACATGCAGGACTTGACGCCGACGGCCAGCGGCCAGGGCTGCGTGCGCCCGAAGAACTGCGGCCAGACGACCGACGCCAGGCCGACGACGACCAGGGCGTAGATCGCGCGCAGCAGGTGCAGGCGCCAGGTGGGCACGTCGTGCGGTGCGGCCCGGGTGCGCATCATTCCACCGCCTTCAGGATCTTCTCGATGCCGGCGAGCCGGGCCTGCACGTCGGCCAGCGTGGCCGCGATCTTCTCCAGCGCCGCGGCGTTGGCCGGGTTGCCGACCGCCTGCGCGCGCGCCTGCAGCACGAGCGCGCGATAGCGCATGCCGAACACGACCAGGATCGTGGCCAACGGCAGGCCGAGGGTGAGGAAATAGACGCTTTCTGACATGGGCACCTCTAGGAATCGTTGGAGTTCGTCAGGGACGCGGCGGCCTGCGCGATCGCGGCCGGGGACAGTTCGAGCAGGAAATCGGCGACCTCGAAGTAGTTCAGCGCCTTGCCGTCGGCCGACAGCTCCAGCCGGCTGGTGACCAGGCCGGCCTCCTCCAGCTTCTGCAGGTGCAGGTGCAGGAGCGGCCGGCTGAGCCCCAGCTCGCGCGCCATCTGGCTGACGTAGTTGCGCCCGCCCGAATGAAGGGCCGCGATGACGCGCAGCCGGTGCGGGCTGGACAGCGCCGCCAGCATCGCGAGCAGGCGGTCGCCGTCAGGAATCGTGGTCTTCGATTTCACGTGTCAATAATATCTGACATATGAAATGAGAACAAGTCGAATTCGGCGGCGTCGCCGAAAGGCGAGGGGACGGCGTTCAGCCGCCGGCCACGACGGCGGCCCCGAGCACGATCATCGCGGCGCTCAGGGTGACGCCGTACAGCGCGATGACGGTCAACGCCCGCAGCGCGGTCGGCCACCAGCGGCCGCCATAGGCCTCGCGCATGGCCCACACGCCGTAGGCCACAACGCCGAGCTGTGCCACGTCGGACACGGCCGCGGGCAGGACGAGCAGCGCGAGCCCCGCGATGAACCAGAAGGCGTGCAGGTGCAGGCTGAACACGAAGTGTTCGCCGTAGGTCATGCGGCGCCGGCGGTAGACCAGCATCATGATGCCGGCGAAGGCCGGCAACAGCACGAAGACCGCGTAGGGCGCCCAGTGCAGGAGGTGCTCGCGCGTGCGCGCCATCTCCTCCTGCGGATGCGCCTGCAGGCGCTTGAGCGACTCGTTGAAGACGGCCTCCACGCGCCCGCAGGCGCGCTGCCCGGGGCCGCCGCAGGCGCCCGCCGGTTCCTGTTCGACCTTCGGCGCGGTCGGCAGCGAGGCCGCAGTGGCGGCGTGCGATGCCGTCATCGCTTCGTACTCGGCTGCGGGCACCTTGCGGCCATCGACCTTGAATTCCGTCTCGGGCTGCATGCTCGCCGCAGCGATGCGCAGCACCAGGAAGAACACGAAGCTGGCGGTGAGGTACAGCCGCAGCGGCAGCACGTACTGGCGGCGCCGCCCGTCCAGGTACTCGCGGGTGAGCTGCCCCGGCCGCGTGACGAGCATGCGCAGCGTGCGCCACAGCGCGCCCTCCAGCGCCACGTAGTGCCCGACGAACTCGTGCAGGAACTCGCCCAGCGTGGGCGGATGCAAGGTCGTCTCCTGCCCGCACTCGGGGCAGAA
>JAEKKH010000323.1 GCA_019510465.1 Burkholderiales bacterium | reverse complement strand
GACCACGGGCAGCCCGAGGGCCGTGACGTCCTCGATGGCCGCGCCCTCGACGAGCGCCAGCCCGAAATGCGCGCCCATGCCGGCGCGCAGCACCTTGGGCGACCACAGCGCCACGCTGCCCTTGAGCGCGACGACCTGCCCGAAGCCCATCGCGGCCGCCGAGCGCAGGATGCTGCCGACGTTGCCGGGATCCTGCAGCCGATCGAGCACGACCGTGTCGCGGCCCGGCAGCAGCGCGGGGGTGGTGTCGGCCTCGATCAGGAAGCCGATCGGCGCCGGCGATTCGAGCCCGCTCAGCTCGCGCATCAGCGCGTCGGGCACGCACACGACCTCGGGCGCGCCGCGCGCGAGCGATTCGAAGGCCGGCTTGGCCCAGGCCGATTCGGTGATGACCGCGCGCAGCGGCACGCGCCCGCGCTCCAGCAGCGCACGGCACAGGTGGTCGCCTTCCAGCCAGACGCGGCCCAGCTTGCGATAGGCCGTCGGCTCGGTGAGCAGCCTGCGCAGGTCCTTGAACAGGTCGTTGTGGCGCGAGGTGACCTGGCGGACGATGGTCATGCTTCTTGGGCGCCGGCGCGGCGCAGCGCCGCCAGGCGCACCGGCTCGAACGAGCGGCGGTGCCACTCGCACGGGCCGTGCTCGTCGAGCGCCGCGAGGTGCGCCGCGGTGCTGTAGCCCTTGTGCGTGCCGAAGCCGTACTGCGGCCAGCGCAGCTCGTGCTCGACGCAGATCCGGTCGCGCGTGACCTTGGCCAGGATGGACGCCGCGGAGATGGAGGCGACGGTGGCGTCGCCGCCGATCACCGCCTCGGCGCGGATGCGGATCTTGGGCAGCCGGTTGCCGTCCACCAGCACCTTGTGCGGCGGCAGGCGCAGGCCCTCGACGGCGCGCTTCATCGCCAGCATGGTGGCGTGCAGGATGTTGAGCTCGTCGATCTCGGCGACGCTGGCCTCGGCCACGCAGAACGCCAGCGCCTTGGCGCGGATCTCGTCGAACAGGCGGTCGCGCTGCAGCGCGGTCAGCTGCTTGGAGTCGTTCAGGCCCTTGATGCGCTGCAGGTCGTCGAGGATGACCGCCGCGGCCACCACCGGGCCGGCCAGCGGCCCGCGGCCGGCTTCGTCGACGCCCGCGACCAGGCCTTCGTTGGCGTCGAATCGCAACGCGATCTGCTCAGGCTTTGACGACTTGCGCGATGGCATCGGCGGAAAGCCGCACCGTGTCCCGGCGCAGCAGCTCATGGAGTTCGTTGAACCGGACGCGCACCGCCTCGCGGCGCGGCGCGTCGTCCAGCCACGCGATTGTCGCTCGCGCGAGCGCTTCCGGGGTGGCGTCATCCTGCAAAAGTTCCGGCACGATGAACTCGCGGGACAGGACGTTGGGCAATCCCACCCACGGCTGCAGGCGCAGGCGCTTCATGCGCATCGCGTTGAGCCAGCCGACGACGTACGTGACGACCATCGGACGCTTGTACAGCGCCGCCTCCAGCGTGGCAGTGCCGCTGGCCACGACGGTGACGTCGCAGGCGGCCAGCGCCTCGTGCGAGCGGCCATCGAGCAGGTCGACCGGCACGCCAGGCGCGTGGCGCAGCAGCAGCGGTTCGACCAGCGAGCGCATGCCCGGGGCCACCGGCAGGACGAAGCGCAGGCCGGCGCGCTGGCGATGCAGGATGGCGGCGGCGGCGAGCACGCGCGGCGCGATCAGCTTGATCTCGGAGCGCCGGCTGCCGGGCAGCAGCGCCACCACCTGCGCCGTCCCGGGCAGGTTCAGCGCGCGCCGCGCGGCGGCGCGATCGGGCACCATCGGGATCACCTGCGCGAGCGGATGGCCCACGTAGGTGGCGCCGATGCCGTGCGCACGCAGCAGTTCGGGCTCGAACGGGAACAGGCACAGCACATGGTCGGCCGATTCGGCGATCGTCTTCACGCGCTCGGGGCGCCAGGCCCAGATCGACGGGCAGACGAAATGCACCGCGCGGATGCCGTTCCGGCGCAGCCGCTTCTCGAGCCCGAAGTTGAAGTCGGGCGCGTCGACGCCGACGAACACGTCGGGCCGCTGCCTGACCAGGCGGTCGCCGAGGGCGTTGCGGATGCCGACCAGCTCGCGATAGTTCAGCAGCACATCGACATAGCCGAACAGCGAGAGCTTGGATGCCGGCCACCAGGCGTCGAAGCCGAGCTCGACCATCTTCGGGCCGCCGATGCCGGCCGCCGCCAGCGCGGGCCAGCGTTGCTTCAGGCCCTGCAGCAGCAGGCTGGCCAGCAGGTCGCCCGAGGTCTCGCCGGCGACCATGCCCAGGCGCAGGCCGGAGGCCGGTTGAATGTCGGCAGAACTCATCGCGGCCGGCGGCACGCCCGACCAAGGACTCGGGAAGCGAGGGTCGCATCCGAGCCGAACCCGGGGGCTCGGGCAAGCCCTCGCCCGTCCGTGAGGCGACAGTCCGTCCACCGGACGGCCTGACGTCCACACGGACTCCCAGGGGAGGCAGCGACCAGCGGCAGCGTGGGGGCTGTCACTTCTTCAGCGCACCAGGCCACGCGTGGCCGACGCGATGAAATCGAGCATCGTGTCGATGTCGGCGTTGACGCGTGCGTCGTCGCCGCGCATCGCCTCGATCTCCGATTTCGCGAGATCCAGCGTCTGGTTCTTGCGGTACAGCGCCTTGTGCATGTTGCGGATGCAGGAGATCTGCTCGGCCGTGAAGTCGCGCCGCTTCAGGCCCGTGAGGTTGACGGCGCGCAGCGCCATCGGGTTGCCCTCGGCCACCAGGAACGGCGGCACGTCCTGCGCCACGTGGGCCTGGAAGCCGATCATCGCGTGGGCGCCGATGTGCACGAACTGGTGCACGCCCGAGAGGCCGCCGACCACGGCCCAGTCGCCGACGTGCACGTGTCCGGCCAGCGTGACGCCGTTGGCCATCACCGTGCGGTCGCCGACGCGCACGTCGTGGGCGATGTGCACGTAGGCCATGATCCAGTTGTCGGAGCCGACGCGCGTGACGCCCTCTTCCTTGTGCGTGCCCGTGTTGAGCGTGCAGAACTCGCGCACCGTGTTGCGGTCGCCGATGCGCAGCTCGGTGAGCTCGCCCTGGTGGCTCATGTCCTGCGGCATCGCGCCGATCGAGCCGAACTGGTAGAAGGTGTTGTCGCGGCCGATCGTGGTGCGGCCCTCGATCACGCAGTGCGGGCCCACTCGGGTGCCGGCGCCGATGCGCACGTGCGGACCGATGACGGCGTACGGGCCGACGCTGACGGTCGAATCGAGCTCGGCGGCCGGGTCGACGATCGCTGTCGGATGGATGGTGGTCATCGATGCTCCCCGCGCGAGCTCAGGGCTCGACAGAGCGCACGGTGCACATCAGCGCGGCCTCGACCGCCAGCTCGCCGTCGACCGTGGCACGCGTCGAGTACTTGTAGATGTTGGCCTTCTTGCGCTCGATCCTGGACTCGAGGATCAGCTGGTCGCCCGGCTCGACCACGCGCTTGAAGCGCGCGCCGTCGATGCCCGCGAAATAGTACAGGCGCGAGCCGTCCGATGCCTCGCCCTCGGACGCGAACGACAGCAGCGCCGATGCCTGCGCCAGCGCTTCCAGCATCAGCACGCCCGGCATCACCGGGCGGTTGGGGAAGTGCCCGTTGAAGAACGGCTCGTTGATGGTCACGTTCTTCAGCGCCTTGATGCGCACGTCCTTCTCGAACTCGACGACGCGGTCGACGAGCAGGAAGGGGTAGCGGTGCGGCAGCTTCTTGATGATCTGGTGGATGTCCATCAGCATGGCAGTCTCATTCTTTCTCTTGCGCCTTCTCGAGGGCGCGCACGCGCTCCCGGAGGGCATACAGGTTGCGCAGCGTGACTGCGTTCTTTTCCCAGCTGGCGTGCTCGTCGACGGGGAAGATGGCCGTGTAGACACCCTTCTTGCGCAGCGAGTGCATCACCATCGTGGAGGCCGACACCGTGACGCCGTCGGCGATCTCGATGTGGCCCTGGATCATCGCGGCGCCCCCGATCATGACGTTGCGTCCGACCTTCGTCGAGCCGGCGATGCCCACGCAGGCCGCCATCACCGTGTGCGCGCCGATGTGGCAGTTGTGGCCGATCTGGATCTGGTTGTCGAGCTTGACGCCGTCCTCCAGCACCGTGTCCTCGAGCGCCCCGCGGTCGACGCAGGTGTTGGCGCCGATGTCGACGTCGTTGCCGATGCGCACGCCGCCCAGCTGTTCGATCCGTTCCCAGCGCCCTTGCGTCGGTGCGATGCCGAAGCCGTCGGCGCCGATGACCGCCCCGCTCTGGAAGATGCAGCGTTCGCCCACGGTGCAGCCGGCCGCGATCGTGACGCGCGGGTGCATGAGGCTGTCGGCGCCGACCGTCGAGCCGGCGCCCACGACGCAGTGCGCGCCGAGCTGCACGCGCTCGCCGATGACGGCGCCCGCCTCGACGACCGCGTGCGGCCCGATCGCGGCGCTGGCCGCGACGACCGCATCGGGCGCGACCCACGCGGTCGGATGCACGCCGGCGGGCGCCGCCGGGCGCAGGCGCCTGGACCACCACTGGGTCAGGCGTGCGAAATACAGGTAGGCGTCGTCGGTGACGACGAGGCTGCGGCCGGCGGGCGCGGCGGCGACGAGCGAGGGAGCGATGACGATGGCGCCGGCCCTGCTGGCCTCGAGCGCCTTCTGCAGGCGGGCCTGCGCCACGAACGTGATCGCGTCGCCGCCCGCCGTCTCCAGCGGGGCGATGCGTGCGATCAGGTGCGCGGGGTCGCCCCGCAGTTCTCCACCCAGCGCCGCGACGATCTCGTCCAGGCGAACCGGGCTCATGTCAGCCGGGCGCACGGCCGCTCCGAAGCCGGCTGGCGCCCCGCGGGGGCCGCTCACGAAGTGAGCTGGGGGCACGCATGGCTGTCCGGGGAGTTACTTGCCGGCGTTCAGCGCGTCGATGACCTTCTTCGTCAGGTCGACGCGGGCGCTGGCGTAGATGACCGGATCCTGGACGATCAGGTCGTAGTGTTCCGACTCGGCGATCTGCTTGATCGTGCGGTTGGCGCGCTCGGCGATGCTGGAGAGTTCCTCGTTCTTGCGCTGCGTCAGGTCTTCCTGGAACTCGCGGTGCTTGCGCTGCAGGTCGCGGTCGAGCTCGACCAGCTCGCGCTGGCGGCGCGTCTTCTCGGTCTCGGACAGCGTGGGGCCGTCGCGGTCGAGCTTCTCGGCCTGCGCGCGCAGCGCCGAGTTCTGGTCGTTCAGGTCCTTCTCGCGCTTGCTGAATTCGGCTTCCAGCTTGGCCTGGGAGCGCTTGGCGATGTCGGATTCGCGCACGACGCGTTCGCTGTTGACGTAGCCGATCTTCAGTTCCTGGCCGGAGGCAGACACCGCGACCGACGAAAAAGTGGCCAGCAGCAGGGCGTAAATCAATTTCATGGAACGTGCTTTCATCAAAACGCGGTACCGACTTGGAACTGGAACCGTTGAATTCTATCGTTTGGCTCGGCCCGGACAGGAAGGCCATAGCTCAGCTTGAAAGGTCCCACGGGCGAAGTCCAGCTCAGGCCCAGGCCGGCCGAGGCCCGCAGCGATCCGAAGTCCATGTGGTTGCGCTCCGTCCAGACGTTGCCGGCGTCGAAGAACGCGAACAGGCGCAGGCTCTTGTCCTTGTCGGCGCCCGGCACGGGGATGTAGAGCTCGTTGTTGAGGTTGAACTTCTTGGAGCCGCCGATGAAGGCGCCGGTGGCGTCCACCGTGCCCTGTCCGAGCGAGCCCTGCTCGAACACGCGCACCGAGCCCAGGCCGCCGCCGTAGAAGTTCTTGAACACCGGATAGCTCTTGCCGTTCAGGCCGGTGCCGTAGCCGACCTCGGCGTTGATGCCCAGCGAGAAGTGGTTGCCCAGGTCGATGTACTGCGTGACCTGGCCGTTCAGGCGCGCGTACTGCACGTCGCCGAACAGCGAGAAGTCGGAGTTCACGCGCATGTAGCGGCCCGCGGTCGGCGAGACGCCGCTGTCGCGTTCGTCGCGCGCCCAGCCCGCCGTGATCGGGAAGGAGCTGGCGTAGGAGCCGAACTCGCCGACGAAGCGGTAGTAGCTGATGGGCACGCCCTGCAGCGTGCCGATGTGCGTCTGCTCGGCGCCGATGCCCACGTACACCGTGTCGTACTCGGAGTACGGCAGGCCGAAGCGGATGTCCGCGCCGGGCGTCGACACCGCATACGCATCGCCCGAGCTGTTGAGCGGGCGCGAGGTGCGGTAGTAGACGTCGAAGGTGCGCGAGATGCCGTCGTCGGTGAAGTACGGGTTGGTCTCGCTGATCGACAGGTTCTTGTTCGTGTGGGCGGTGCTGACGTCGAGCGAGACGTAGTTGCCCGTGCCGAACACGTTCTCCTTCTTGATCGAGCCCGTCAGCGAGATCTTGTCGGCCTGCGAGTAGCCGGCGGCCAGCGTCAGGTTGCCCGTGGGCTTCTCGACGACGTTGACGGTGAGGTCGACCTGGTCGGGCGCGCCCGGCACGTCGTTGGTGTCGACGTCCACGCTGCTGAAGAAGCCCAGGCGGTCGACGCGATCGCGCGACAGCTTGATCTTCGAGCCGTCGTACCACGCCGACTCGAACTGGCGGAACTCGCGGCGGATGACCTCGTCGCGCGTGATCGTGTTGCCCGACAGGTTGACGCGGCGCACGTACGCGCGGCGGCCCGGGTCGGCGGCCAGCACCAGCACCACCTGGCCCGTCTTGCGGTCGATCTGCGGCTGCGGCTCGACATGCGCGAACGCGTAGCCGTAGGTGCCGAACAGGTCGGTGAACGCCTTGACCGTGGTCGTGACGTCGTCGCCGTGGTAGTTCGCGCCGGGCTTGACGTTGATCAGGTTCTTGAACTGCGCCTCGCGCCCGAGGTAGTTGCCCTCCAGCCGCACGCCCGTGACGACGTAGGGCTGGCCCTCGTTGATCGTGATGCTGACGCTGATGGTCTGCTTGTCCGGCGAGATCGTGACCTGCGTGCCGGTGATGTCGAACTCGAGGTAGCCCTTGTTGAGGTAGAACGCGCGCAGCTTCTCGAGGTCGGCGTTGAGCTTGGTGCGCGAATAGCGGTCGGACTTCGTGTACCACGTGAGCCAGCCGCCCGTGGTCAGGTCCATCTGGTCGATCAGCTTGGACTCGCTGAACGCCTTGGCGCCGATGATGCGGATGTCGCGGATGTGCGCGACGTCGCCCTCGGACACCTTGAACGTGACGTTGACGCGGTTGCGCTCGAGCGGCGTGACGGTGGTGACGACCTCGGCCGCGTACAGGCTGTGGCCCAGGTACTGGCGCTTGATCTCCTGCTCCGCGCGGTCGACGATGGCCTTGTCGAACGGCAGGCCCTCGCCGATGCCGGCGTCCTTGAGCGCCTTGGTCAGCGTGTCCTTGTCGAACTCCTTGGTGCCCAGGAAGTTGACCGACGCGATGGTGGCGCGCTCGTCGACGATCACGACGACGACGTCGCCCTCGACGTCGATGCGCGCGTCCTTGAACAGGCCCGTGGCGAACAGCGCGCGCAGCGCGGCGGCGGCCTTCTCGTCCGAGTAGCTGTCGCCGACGCGAAACGGCAGCACCGAGAACACGCTGCCCGGGTCGGTGCGCTGCAGGCCTTCGACGCGGATGTCGCGGATCTGGAAGGGTTCGATCGCCAGGGCGGCGAAGGGCAAGGTCGCGCCGGCGAGGATCACGCAGGCAGCAACAGGGCGCATCAGGCTCGGGAAGAGTGAAGACATCAGGGTGTTTATTGCAGGCCCAGGAAGCGGACCGCGTCATTGGAAAGGGCGAGGGTCAT
>JAEKKH010000172.1 GCA_019510465.1 Burkholderiales bacterium | reverse complement strand
AGATGCGCGGTCAGCGCGCCATTTGGGGCGGTCGCCACGACGTGCGTAGAACGCTCTACATGGCCACGCTCGTGGCTGTGCGGCACTGCAGCGTGTTCAAGGCCTTCTACGAGCACCTGATCGAGCGTGGCAAGCGCAAGAAAGTCGCCCTTGTGGCGGCCATGCGCAAGCTCTTGACCGTCCTCAATGCCATCGCCAAGCAGGGTTCTCGTTGGAACCCGATGCTGCACGACGCTTGACACACAAGACGGTTGCTCAGGCCTTGCTGCCGCCGCCCAGCAGGGCGGCGACCTTGCGCTTGGAGCGGATGTTGCCCGAGATCGGCGGACGGCCGACGGGCGCCGTCATCTCCCATTCCGGCTTCTCGGCCGGCGCGCTGCTGGCCTCGTAGGGACGGTCGAAGAACGGATCGCGGTTCTTCTGCGGCACAGGGGCGCGGGGCGGCGACGGCAGGCGCGGCGACGAAGCCGAGGGTTCGCGGCGCGGCTCGTCGTCGAAGCGCGGGCGCGGCGGACGGCGCGGGCGGTCGTCCTCGACCTCGAACGGCCGGCCGGTGCGGCCGATGCGGTGCACGTAGTCCTCGGCGTTGAACGGCACGTCGAAGTTGAAGACGGCGGGCAGGTCGGCGATGTCCAGGCCGCGGGCGGCCACGTCGGTGCACACGAGGATGTCGACCTCGCCCTTCTTGAACGACGCCAGCGCCTTCAGGCGTTCGTCCTGCGACTTGTCGCCGTGCAGCGCCGAGGTGCGCAGGCCGTCTCGCTCGAACGTGCGCGCGAGCCGGGCGGCGCCCAGCTTCGAGTTGACGAACACCAGCGCCTGCGTGATCGCGCGATCCTTCAGGACCTGGCGCACGACGTTGCGCTTGTCGTCGTCGGTGACGCTGTAGAAGCGCTGCTCGACGTTGGTGGCGGTCGCGTTGGCGCGCGCCACCTCGACGGTGATCGGATCCTGCAGGTAGCTGTTGGCCAGGCGCTTGATCTCGGGCGAGAACGTGGCCGAGAACAGCAGCGTCTGGCGCTGCTTAGGCAGGTAGCTCAGGATGCGCTGCAGGTCGGGCAGGAAGCCGATGTCGAGCATGCGGTCGGCTTCGTCGAGGACGACGTACTCGACCTGGTTCAACACGCAGTTCTTGGCTTCGATATGGTCGAGCAGGCGGCCCGGCGTGGCGATCAGCACCTCGACGCCGCCCTTGAGCTCCAGCGTCTGCGGCTTCATGTCGATGCCGCCGAAGACGACGGCCACGCGCAGGTTGGAGTGCTTGGCGTAGGCCTTGATGTTCTGGGCGACCTGGTCGGCGAGCTCGCGCGTGGGAGCGAGCACCAGCGCGCGCACGGGGTGGCGCGCGGGCGAGACGCTCGCCGTCTCGTGGCGCATCATCTTCTGCAGGAGGGGGATCGAGAAGGCGGCCGTCTTGCCGGTGCCGGTCTGGGCGGCCCCCATGACGTCGCGGCCCTGCAGGACCAGCGGGATCGCCTTTGCCTGGATCGGCGTCATCGCGGCATATCCCTGGTCGCCGACGGCGCGCAGGAGCTTGGGATCGAGCGGGAGGGTATCGAAACGGGCGGGGGCCAGTGCTGTTTGCTCGGGGGCTTGGTCCGTTTGAGCCGGGACCGGGGCTTGCGCTGCTTCTGTCATGAACCGCCATTATCGCCTGCCGCCACGAAAAGCGCATGCGGGCCGTGCACAGCCGCTAGAATCCGCCTTTCGACCGGCTCCGGCCCGCCGGCATGGGCGTGCGCGCGAGGCTGCCGCCGGGCGGGCTCCGAGGGGCGATCCGAAGCCGCCCGGCGCCCTGCGCAGCGCCTTCGCGCGCCACGCCGCGGGCCTGCCGGCCGGGCCCCTCCTCCATGAATCCTGCGAATTCCGACCTTATCCCCGGCCAACGCGCTCGAGCCGCCCAGGGGCCGACACCCGCTCCGCGCCGGCGGGCCGCCACGGCCGCATGATGCGCAGCCTCGCCACCCTGCCCGCGCGGCTGCGCACCGACCGGCGGCTTCTGCGCGTGTTCGCGACCGCCGCCGCGAGCTACATCGGCCGCTTCGGCGCCGGCATCGTGGTGCTGGTGACGATCCCGATGGCGCGCAAGGCGCTCGACCCGGAGCTGTTCGGCACCTGGATGATGGTCACCGCGCTCCTGGGCTTCTTCAACTTCGCGGACCTGGGAATCGGCAACGGCGTGCTCAATCGGGTGACGCAGGCGCGCGCCGCGAACGACCGCCAACTGCTGCAGCGCGTGCTCGGCTCGGGCTACGCCTGCACCGTCGTGGCGGGGCTGCTGCTGCTGCTGGCCTGGTGCGCCTGGCTGGGCTTGAGCCCGTCGCCCGTATCGGTGGCCGGGCGCATCTCCCCGGACAACGTGCCGGCGGTGCTGGCGGCACTCGGCACGTTCGCGATCCTGATCTCGATCAACATCCCTGCCACGCTGATCCAGAAGGCACAGCTCGGCTCGCAGCAAGGCCACTGGATCGGCATGACCCAGCTCGCCTGCTCGGTCGCCACCTTCATCGCCGTGCCATGGATCCTGCACGTCAGGGGGCAGCTGTTCGAGCTGATCCTGGCGACGCTGGGCGTCCAGACGCTGGGCAACCTCGCGAGCTCGGTGCTGTGGCTGCGACGCAACCGCGTGTTCGAGGGCGCGCGCTGGCGCGAGCTGGTGCATGGCCCCACGCTGCGCGACCTGCTGCGTGTCGGCAGCCAATTCCTCGCCCTGCAGGTCGCCGTGGCGCTGGCCTTCCAGTCCGACGCGATCGTCATCACCCAGAAGCTGGGCCAGGCGGCCTACGGCGATTTCGCCGTCGTGCAGAAGCTGTTCCTGTTCGTCTCGATGCTGCTGAACTCCGCCCTCATGGGCTTGTGGCCGGCGTTCGGCGACGCCATCGCCCGCAACGACATGACCTGGGCGCGCAAGGTCCTGCTGCGCAGCCTGGCGGCCGCCGGCGCGTTCGCGTCGACTGCCTCGCTCACCCTCGTGCTGACCATCGGGTGGATCACGTCGCACTGGCTCAAGACCGCGTTCGCGCCGCCGCTGTCCCTGTGCATCGTGCTCGGCACGTGGACGGTCGTCGACGCGATGGGCTCGGTCAGCGGCGTCTTCATGAACGGCGCGAACCTGGTTCGCATCCAGGTCGTCGTGGCGCTGCTGATGGCCGGCACCGCCTTCGCCGGCAAGTGGGTGCTGACGCCGATCCTCGGCGTGACCGGCACGGTGCTGGCCACGCTGATCGCCTACAGTGTGATCTCGGTCCCCGGCCAGTTCTTCGTCTTCAAAAACTTCTTCGGCTCCCGGAAATGACGCCATGAGCAACATCCGCATTCCCATCTACCAACCCGACCTCGGCGGCAACGAGAAGAAGTACGTCAACGAGTGCCTCGACACCTCGTGGATCTCGTCGCGCGGCCGCTTCGTCGGCGAGTTCGAGAGCCGCTTCGCACAGCGCATCGGCGTCGAGCACGCCGCCAGCGTCTGCAACGGCACCGTGGCGCTGCACCTGGCGCTGATCGCGCTGGGGATCGGCCCGGACGACGAGGTGATCGTGCCCACGCTCACCTACATCGCTTCGCCCAACGCGGTGGCCTACACGGGCGCCCGCGCCGTGTTCGCCGATTCCACGCGCGACACCTGGCAGATCGACCCGGAGGACATCCGCCGCCAGATCACGCCCAAGACGCGCGCGATCATGCCGGTGCACCTGTACGGCCAGGCCTGCGACATGGACGCCATCATGGCGATCGCGCGCGAACACCGCCTGTTCGTGATCGAGGACTGCGCGGAGGCCTTCGGCACCTACTACAAGGGCCGGCACGTCGGCACCTTCGGCGACATCTCCACGTTCAGCTTCTTCGGAAACAAGACCATGACCACCGGCGAAGGCGGCATGGTGGTGAGCAACGACCGCACGCTGATCGACCGCTCGCGCCACTTCAAGGGCCAGGGCCTGGCGAGCCACCGCGAGTACTGGCACGACGTGGTGGGCTACAACTACCGCATGACCAATATCGCGGCGGCCATCGGCCTGGCGCAGCTCGAGCGCGTCGACGGGTTCATCAAGGCCAAGCGCGAACTGGCCGCGCGCTATCGCGAGCTGTTGAAGGACGTGCCCGTGACCCTGCACGGCGAAGCGCCGGACACGGTGCACAGCTACTGGATGATCTCGCTGCTGGTGCAGCATCCGGACGACCGCGATCCGCTGCGCGCGCACATGGCCGCCGAGGGCATCGAGACGCGCCCGCTGTTCTATCCGGCGCACACGATGCCGATGTACGCCCGCAGCTACCGCAAGCACGCGGTCGCGGAGGACCTGGCCTGGCGCGGCATCAACCTGCCGAGCTGGCCCGGCCTCTCGCCGGAGCAGGTCGATCGCATCGCGGGCAGCATCCGAAGCTACTTCGCCGGCAAGGCCTCGAAAACGGCCTGAAGCCCGCTCGCCGGGGCGCAGGGGGCTCGGCGACGCCCCGCGCCGGGTGCCGAGGCGGCACCCGGCCCCGCCGTGCGCCGCCCGGTCGTCAACCCGGAGAAGCTAGAATTCGCGGCTTCGAGCTCGACGTCCGGCGCGGCCCGCGCGCGAATCCGCGCCCCGCCGCGGCGTCGCATTCCGACGTCGCCCCACTTTCAGCAGACCCCGCCCGATGCCGATGATCCCTCCCCTGGTCCTTTCGCAACGCCCGCAGCGGGGGCTTGCCGCACCGATGGCGGCGCTCGCGGCCCTGGTGCTGGCCGTCGGCTTGTTGCCACTGCCGGCGAGGGCGCAGTTCAGCGGCAGCGCCGACACCGACCTCACGTCGCGCAACACCACCGACACCACGCGCATCAACGACAACACGTCGAACGGGGGCAACAACAACGGCAGCAACAGCAGCGGCAACGGCAGCGGCAGCAGCAGCGGCGACTACGGCAACACCGATTCCGGGGACACCGATTCGTACGGCAACACGGCGCTCGGCGGCCCGAACCGCCTGCGCCAGCCCTCCCAGGGCAACCGTGGACCGCAGCAACCCGAGCCGCGCCAGAACCTGCGGCTCATGCCCTACGCGCCGAGCGAGTTCGAGCGCTACGTGGCGCAGCTGCCCGACGCCATGCGAGTGCGCCGCTTCGGCTCGAACCTGGTGGCCGACGACCTGAACCTGCCCTCGAGCATGCAGGATCCGTTCCCCGCCGTCCCGGGCGACTACGTGGTGCGCCAGGGCGACGAGGTGGTCCTCACGATGTGGGGCACCGTGGATGCCGACCTGCACTTGACGGTCGACCGCGGCGGCAACATCGCGGTGCCGCGCGTCGGCTCCATCCACGTCGCCGGGGTGCGCAATTCCGAGCTCCCCGACACCATCGCGAGCCGCGTGGCGCGCACCTACCGCAACTTCCAGCTCACCGCCTCGCTGGGCCAGGTGCGCGCGATCCGCGTGTTCGTGGCGGGCTACGTCCAGCGTCCGGGCACCATCACTCTCAACGGCCTGTCGTCGGTGCTGCACGCCGTCATGCGCGCCGGCGGCCCGTCGGCCGCGGGCAGCTTTCGCGACATCCACCTGCGCCGCGCAGGCAAGGAAGTGGCCGTGTTCGACCTGTACGACCTGCTGCTCAAGGGCGACCGTGCGACCGACCAGCTCGTGCAGCCGGACGACATCATCTTCGTCGGGCCCGTCGGCCCGCAGGTCGCCATGCTGGGCAGCGTCAACCAGCAGGCCATCTACGAGCTGCGGGCCGGCGAGACGCTGGGCGACGCGCTGCGCATGGCGGGTGACTTCACCGCGGTCGCCGACCGCACGCGCGTGTCGATCGAACGCCTCGCGGACCGCGCCGCGGGCCGCGTGACGCAGCTGTCCCTGCCGGAACATTCCGCCGACCGCCTCGCCACGGGCGACGTCGTGCGCGCGTTCAGCATGGTCAGCGCCACGCTGCCGCAGCAGTTCCAGAACGAGCACGTGCGCGTCGAAGGCGAGGTGGCCCACCCCGGCGACTACATCCTGCCGCCCGGATCGCACATGGAGGACGCCCTGCGCGCGGCCGGCGGCATGACGGCCGCGGCCTATCCCTTCGGCACCGAATTCGCGCGCGAAAGCGTGCGCAAGACGCAGCAGACCAACTACGAGCGCGCGCTGCGCGACCTCGAGACCGAGATCGCCAAGAAGCAGGCCAGCACGCGCGTCGCATCGGCCGAGGAACTCAGCGGCCAGACCGCGTCGACGCAATCGAGCTCGCGCTTGCTCGAGCGCCTGCGCCAGATCAAGCCCACCGGCCGCGTGGTGCTGCAGCTGTCGCCCGACACCGACTCGCTGCCCAACCTCGCGCTGGAAGACGGCGACACGATCAGCATTCCCTCGCGCGGCACCGCGGTCGGCATCTTCGGCAGTGTCTTCAACACCGGCAGCTTCGCGTTCGAGCCGGGCCACACCACGCAGCAGTACCTGGCGCTTGCCGGCGGGCCGACGCGAGGCGCGGACAAGGGCAGCATCTTCATGATCCGCGCCAACGGCTCGGTCATCAGCGCGCGCCAGAACACATCCTTCTGGCACTCGGACAACAGCCTCAACGACATGGTGGTGCTGCCCGGCGATACGGTGTTCGTCCCCGAGGAACTCGACAAGTCGACCTTCGTGCAGGACGCGAAGGACTGGACGCAGATCCTCTACCAGTTCGGTCTCGGCCTGGCCGGCATCAAGTCGCTCGGTCTCTGAGTCGGCGCGCGCAGCTCCCCGCCAGCCCATCGCCCCGTGCCGTCGATGGCGCCCTTCCGTTCACCCTGGATCCTTCCGTGACACCAGCCGCTTCCGACGATCTCCGGCCCGACCTGCAAGACCCCGACGCCCAGGGCATGGACCTCGCGGCGGCGCTGGCCATCCTGGCCGCCCGCTGGCGCCTGTTCGTCGTCGTGCCGCTGGCGGCCGGCCTGCTGGCCTTCGGCGCCGCGTTCCTGATCAAGCCGACGTTCACGGCGCGGACGGTCTTCCTGCCGCCGCAGCAGCCGCAATCGGCCGGCAACGCCGCGCTGTCGTCGCTCAGCGCGCTGTCGGGCCTGGCCGGCAGCATCGGCGCGATCAAGAGTCCGGCCGACCAGTACGTGTCGCTGATGCACAGCGCCAACGTCCAGGATCGCGTCATCGACAAGTACCGGCTGATGCAGGTCTACGACGTCGACTACCGCTTCCTGGCTCGCAAGGAGCTCGACAAGAGCATCCGGACGGAGCTGGGCAAGAAGGACGGCCTGATCACGCTCGAGGTCGACGCCAGCAGCGCGCAGCTCGCCGCCGACATGGCCAACCAGTTCGTGGCCGAGCTGCGCCGCCTTTCGAGCGAACTCGTGCTCACCGAGGCGCAGCAGCGCCGCCAGTTCTTCGAGGCCCAGCTCAAGCAGACGCGCGTCAAGCTCGGCGAGGCCCAGCAGCAGCTGTCCAAGAGCGGCTTCGACGCCGCGGCGCTCAAGGCCGAACCGAAGGCGGCCGCCGAAGGCTACGCGCGGCTGGAGGCCGAGGCCACCGCCGCCGAGGTGCGCCTGCAGACCCTGCGCCGCTCGCTGGCCGACACGGCGCCCGAAGTGCAGCAGCAGCTCGCGCAGTACGAAGCGCTCAACGCGCAGTTGGCCAAGCTGGCCGACGCGGCCAGTCCGGCGGGCAACGCGGACTACGTGAACCACTACCGGGACTTCAAGTACCAGGAGGCGCTGCTCGACCTGTTCGCCAAGCAGTACGAGATGGCCCGCCTGGACGAAAGTCGCGAAGGCGGGCTGATCCAGGTGGTCGACGTCGCGACGCCGCCGGAGCGCAAGAGCAAGCCGCATCGCGCCTACATCGCGGCCGGCGTGCTCGCCGCCACGTTCATCCTGCTGATTCCGTTCGTGCTGCTCACCCACTACAGACGCCAGCGGGCGGCGGCAGGGGACCGGCCGCCGCCGCTTCGCGACGAGGTCGTTCCGGGGTCGGCCGCGGTGTGAACCCGGGGCGGCCGCGTCGACGGCGGCCCCGGCCGCCTCGCGATGCGACGGCGCCCACGATGGCGTGGCGGTCCGTGGGCGCAGCCGGCGCCGCTTGCCGTGCGGCGCCGGCGGTCCGGAACCCGCCTCGCGGGCGCCTTCCGATCGACGGCGCGCTTCGCATCCTTCCTGTCACCGCAGCAGTCTCTCGACCATGACCTCCACCCCTGTCGACGCTTCCCCGAACACGCTGGCCCGCCTGCTGGCCGCGCCGCGCGGCGGCGTCGCCATCTTCACGGCCTGTTCGGCGAACTACCTGACCAAGGCCATGGCGATGTGCCTGTCCGTGCTCGTCCACGAGCCGGACGCCGTGCCCGTCATCCTGCTGGTGGACGGGCAGCGCGAGGTCGAGTTGCGCGACCCGCGCGTGCGCATCGTGTGGGCGGGCGACCTGGGCTTCCCGGAGTACCTGAAGTGCGCCTTCAAGTACAACATCATCGAGCTCAACACCGCGCTCAAGCCGTTCATGGCGCTGCGACTGCTGGAGGCCTTCGACCGCGTCATCTACCTGGACCCGGACATCTGCGTCTACGCGCCGCTGGCCCCCGTGCATGAGGCGCTCGAGACGCACAGCACCGTGCTGACGCCGCATGCGCTGTCGCCCTACGCCGGCCCCGGCCGGCCGAGCGACCAGGACCTGCTGCGCTTCGGCGCCGCCAACCTCGGCTTCTTCGCCGTGCGCGCCGACGACCGCGCACGGGCGCTGCTGCGATGGTGGGACCAGCAGTGCCGCAGCAACTGCTTCTACGAGCCGCAATCGGGCCTGGGCGTCGACCAGAAATGGCTGGATCTCGCGCCGTCGTTCTTCGAGGGCGTGCATCTGCTGCGCGATCCCGGCATGAACGTCGCGTTCTGGAATCTGCACGAGCGCACGCTGGGTCGCGAAGGCGATCGCTGGTTGGTCAACGCCAGCGTCCCGCTGCGCTTCATCCATTTCAGCTCGTTCGTCGAGGGCGACGAGCATGCCGTGGCCAACAAGCAGACCCGCTACCCCAGCGGCGCGCGCCCCGACTTCGCCGACGCCGCCCGAACCTACCGCGACTACCTCCAGGCGTCGCGCGACTCGGCGGCGCTCGCGCACACGGACTACGCCTATGCGCACTTCGCCAACGGCGCGGCCATCTCCCCGACGCTTCGCCGCTTCTACGCGATCTCGCGGCATCCGGCGGTGGTCGCGGCCGCGGATCCGTTCACGTCGGACGCGGTCTACCGCTACGCCCAGGCCAACCGGCTGCTGACCCGCGACAGCGCGGTGGTGGGCCCCCACACGTTCAAGGCGCAGTCGGGCTATTCGCGCCAGCAGGCGCTGATCGGCCGGCTGTTCCGCGCCGTGCTGCGCCTGCTGGGGCCGGATCGCTATTTCCTGCTGCTGCGCTACCTCGGCAACTACACGTCGATCCTGAACCAGGCGGACATCGGGCAGGCGTTCGACAACCGCTTCCGCCCCTGAGCGCGACACCCGCGACGCGATGACCGCCCTCCTGCAACTCCTCATCTTCAAGAGCACGCTGGCGTGGCTCCTGATGGGGGCGTCCCTGCTCGTGCTGCTCGCGTTGCCCCGGTTGCTGGGCCTGCGGGCGCTGAACGGCATGATCAACGCGCAGATCACGTTGTTCTTCAACGTGCTGGTCATGGTCGGCGGGATGGACGCCGAGCTCATCGACGCCGGCCGCATGACGCATTTCTTCGTGCTCGAGTTCGGCTTCCTGCTGGCGGTACTGCTGCTGTACCGATGGGTGCTCAAGTACCGCGCCATCGTGATGGCTGCGCTGCGCAGGTTCTTCTCCGGCAACGGCGCATACGTCCTGGTGGGGTTCATGGGGGCGCTGACGGTCTTCAACTTCGTCGAGGCGCCGTCCGACGGTTCGTCGCGCATCGAGTACATGACCGAGGCATGGTTCTCGCTGCTGAAGCCGGCCATCCAGATCGCCACGCCGCTGTCCTATCTCGGCGTGTTCGTGCTGCTGCTGGACCCGGCGCGCAAGTGGCTCGGCTACGTGCTGCTGGTGTTGGCGATCCTCTCCAACATCGCCACCGGCTCCAAGGCCTCGTTCCTGCTGGCGCTGTTCTTCGCCTACCTGGCCATCCGCGACCTCACGGCCGGCCAGAAGATCTCGCTGTCGCGGCTGGAGCGCACCGTCATCGTGGGCGTCGCGGCGCTGGCCGGCATCATCGCGCTGTCGAACCTCGCGGTCGACGCCTCCGACGTGCTGGATCGATTCTTCCTCTACGGCGAGGCCAACATCCTCACCTACTTCTCGCCGGATCCGACGGCCGCCTGCTCCAACGTGTCGCTGTTCGCGAGCATGCACCGCGGCCTGGCCCGCTTCCTGGGTGACCCGTCCGCACGCGACCTGGACACGCTGTTCGGCTTCGCCCTCATGATCCAGGAACTCGGCGCCAACACGCTGACCGGCCCGAACGCGCGGCTGTCCGCGTACTTCGCATGCAACTTCCCCGATGGCAAGATCGTGTTCGGCCTCGCGGTCGTCGCGCTGTACCTGCTGATGATGCGCACCACGTTCAAGACCGCCCTGCGGCGCCCGCTCGCGATCGCGCTCGTCTATCCGTTCGTCCTGTCGTCGCTGTTCGGCGCCTCGCAGGACTTCCTCACCATCATGCAGGACATCACCATCATGACCGGGTTGCTGATCGCCTTCGGCATCGCGTCGATCGCAAGCCGGCCCGCGAGCCGGAGCCGCCATGCGTGAACGGCTCTCCGTCGTCATCGCCGCGAAGGATCCGCCGGCCGAGCAGTTCCTGCTCTGCCTGACCTCGTTCGCCGCGCTCGCCAACGCCGGCAAGCTGCAGATCGTCCTCGTCAGCTCGGGCACGCTCCCCGAGCTGCCCGCAGCGCTCACGTCGCGCTTCGGACTGGTCAAGGTCGTCGACGTCCCGGCGCAGGGCGTCTATGCCGCCTACAACGCGGGCTGCGAGCACGTCGACGGCGACTACACGCTGTTCTTCGGCGCCGACGACATCGCGTTGCCCGCGATGGACACGCTGATCGACAGCGTCCTGTTCAAGGACGACGGCTACCGCCTGGTCGCGGCGTCGTGCTACATGCAGGCCACCGGCGTGGCCAGGCCGTCGCGCCGACGCACGGGCCTGATCTTCGCGAACTGGTGCCATCAGGGGCTGTTCTACCAGACGGCGTGGCTGAAGGCGCACCGCTACGAGACGCGCTACCGGGCGCAGGCCGACCACCGGATGAACATCGACATCGTGTCGCGCCGCGACAGCCGGGTCTTCATCTCCGACCTGGTGGTGGCGTACTTCTCCGCGGGCGGCGTGTCGTCCACCGTCCCCGACCTGGCGTTCCGCGCCGACTTCCCGCGCATCGTCGGGGACGCGTACGGCCGCCCGTGGGGCTGGCTGGTGCGGGCCAAGCAGATCACCATCGACCTGATCAAGGGCCCCCCGGAAAAGCGCTTCCAGAGCATCCATCGCCGCTGACACCGCTCCGGCCGTACAACCCTCACACCAGAACATCATGAAGAACGTACTGATCACCGGTGGCGCCGGATTCATCGGGTCGCACCTCGCCAGGCTGCTGCTGGCGCGCGGCTTCAAGGTGCGCATCCTCGACTCGCTGTCGCCGCAGATCCACGGCGCGGTGCCGACGGGGCTGCAATGGCTGTCCGATCCGGGCATCGAGTTCATCCGCGGTTCGGTCACCCGGCGCGCCGACGTCGAGCAGGCGCTCGACGGCGCGGAACTGCTCGTGCACCTGGCCGCCGAAACCGGCACGGGCCAGTCGATGTACCAGATCGCGCGCTACAACGAAGTCAACAGCCAGGGCACGGCGCTGATCTTCGACGTGCTGGCCAACGCCGGAACGCGCAGCCTCGAGCGGGTCGTGCTCGCCTCCAGCCGCTCGATCTACGGCGAAGGCGCCTACCAGTGCACGGCCCCCACCTGTCCGAGCGGCGGCGCTCGCCAGTTCCCCACATCGCGGCTGCCCGCCGCGCTCGCCGAACACGCCTGGGAGCCGACGTGCCCGCACTGCGGCGCGCCGCTGCGAATGCTGCCGACGCGCGAGGACGACCGGATCCAGCCGGCGTCGATCTACGCCGCGACGAAGTACGCGCAGGAGGACCTCGTGCGCATCGGCTGCGAGTCGCTGGGGCTGGGCCACGCGATCCTGCGCCTGCAGAACGTCTACGGCGAGGGCCAGTCGCTGAACAATCCGTACACCGGCATCCTGTCCATCTTCTCGACTCGCGTGCGGCGCGGACTCGAGCTGACCGCGTTCGAGGACGGCCTGGAGTCGCGCGATTTCGTGCATGTCTCCGACGTCGTCCAGGCGATGCTGCTGGCGCTGACGTCCGAGTCGCCGGCCAACGCGGCCATCAACGTCGGCAGCGGCGTCCCGACCTCGGTGCTGGAGGTGGCCTCGCAGCTCACCATCGCGCTGGGCGGCACGCCCGCCATCCGCATCACCGGCGAATACCGTGTGGGCGACATCCGGCACAACGTGGCCGACATCTCGCGCCTGCGCTCGATCCTGGGCTACGCCCCGCAGGTGGACCTCGCCGAGGGCCTGCGCCGCTTCTGCCAATGGGTGCTGCAGCAGCCGCTGCCCGAGGACCAGCTCGGACGCGCGAACGCCGAGCTCAAGGCCCGCAAGCTGATGGGCTGAACATGAAGCTGCGCGAGTACCTGGATGCCGACTGGGATCGCCTGTCGACCCTGAGCAGCCCCGCCCCGAGGGCGCGGCGCGGGTCCGACGTCCTGCATCCGCGCTTCGCGCCGGTGGCGCTGCTGCGCTGCGCGCAGACGCTGCACGCACGCGGCTGGCGTCGCCTGGCCAAGCTGTTCAGCCTCGCCAACGTGCTGCTGTTCGGGCTGGAGGTGCCCGCCACGCTGCAGATCGGCCCGGGGCTGATCATCACGCACACGAACGGCATCGTGCTGGGCGCGGCATCGATCGGCCGCGACGTGACGATCTACCAGCAGGTGACCATCGGCGCGCTGGAGGCCGACTTC
Source organism: Burkholderiales bacterium (assembly GCA_019510465.1). Lineage (GTDB taxonomy): Bacteria > Pseudomonadota > Gammaproteobacteria > Burkholderiales > Burkholderiaceae_C > Scleromatobacter. The sequence continues at coordinate 13,646 of JAEKKH010000172.1, read as the reverse complement.
CGCTTCGACCCGGCGCTGCGCCCCGTCATCGAGGACAACGTGGTGCTGGCCGCGGGCGCGAAGATCCTGGGCACCCTGCGCGTGGGCCGTGACAGCACCGTGGGCGCCAACGCCGTCGTGCTCGACGACGTGCCGCCGGCGCACATCGCGGTCGGCGTACCCGCACGCGTCCTGCCCAAGGGACAGCAAGCAGGCGTGAAATCGCATGAATGAACAAGCCATCGACAATGGCCGCGTGCTGCTCGTCACGCCCATGGTGTTCTCGTACCACGTGACGATCTGCGAGGCGCTGCGGCGCCTCGGCCACGAGCCGACCTGGTGGAACGACCGCGGGCCTGGCACGACCGCCGTCAAGGTCGCGCTGCGGTTGTGGCCGTCCATGGCCCGCCGCTGGATGGAGGCCGACTACCTGCGCCGCATCGACGAGCTGCCCGCGGGCTCGATCCGCCACATCCTGGTCATCAAGGGCGAGGGCTTGAGCAGCCGGGTCCTGCGTCACCTGCGCGCGCGCTTCCCCGACGCGTCGATGGGCCTGTACCTCTGGGACAGCCTGGACAACGCGCCCGGCATCCAGGAGGTCGCGCCGCTGTACGACAGCGCCTCCACCTTCGACCCGGTCGATGCCGGCGACAACGGCTGGCACTACCGGCCGCTGTTCGCGCGCACGGTGGCACTCGCGGCCGAGACCGGCGAGGAACGGCAGTACGACTGGTGCTTCGTCGGCACCATCCATTCCGATCGCTATCGCGTCATCACGCGGCTTCGCAGGCTCGAAGGCGGCGCCTCCCGCAGCTTCGTCTTCGCGTACTTCCCGAGCCGGCTGGTGCTGGCCGCCCGGCGGCTCGTCGACTGGAGCCTGTGGCTGGCGCCGGCCGGCGAGCTGTCCACCGTGCCGATGCCGGCCGCCGAGGTCGCCCGGGTCGTGGCGCGGTCGCGCGCGGTGCTCGACGTCGAGCATCCGCGCCAGCGCGGCCTGACCATGCGCACGATCGAGACGCTGCTGGCCGGACGCAAGCTGCTGACCACCAACCAGCACCTGTTGTCCTGCGACCTGTACCACCCCAGCCGCGCCCACATGATCGATCGCACGTCGCCCGCGATCGACCACGCCTTCCTCGAGGCGCCGGCCCTGCCGATCGCACCCGAACTGCGGGCGCGCTACACCTGCGAGTCCTGGATCGGCGAGCTGCTGCGACACCAGATCGAGGCGCGGACGCGCCGGCAGCGCCCTGCCGCGACGGCCTGACGCGCGACGGGCGGCCCGGCTCGCGCCGGCCGGCGCTCACCTGTACTCGGGCACCGTCGTCTGCAGCAGCGCCCGTACCTCGGCGTCCGACGGTTCCGGGCGCTCCTGCACGAAACGGAGCAGGTCCGACAGCGCCGCGCTGTCCTGGACGCTCAGGCGCGCGATCCGCAGCCGCGGGATCGCGGTGGGCAACGTGGTGTCGTTGTCCGCCAGCAATTCCTCGTAGAGCTTCTCGCCGGGACGCAGGCCCGTGAAGACGATGCGGATGTCGTCGACGCTGTGGCCCGACAGCTTGATCATGTCGCGCGCCAGGTCGACGATCCTCACCGGTTCGCCCATGTCCAGCACGAGCACCTGGCCGCTCTGCCCGATGGCAGCGGCCTGGATCACCAGGCGCGCGGCTTCGGGGATGGTCATGAAGTAGCGGATGATGTCGGGGTGCGTCACCGTGATCGGGCCGCCACGCTCGATCTGTTCCTTGAACTTCGGGATCACGCTGCCCGACGAACCCAGCACGTTGCCGAAGCGCACGGCCATGAAGCGCGTGCCCGGATGCGATCCGGCAAGGGCCGAGATCACCATCTCGGCGGCACGCTTGGAGGCGCCCATCACGTTGGTCGGGTTGACGGCCTTGTCGGTGCTGATCAGCACGAAGCGCTCGGCGCCCGACTGCGCCGCGGCCAGCGCCGCGTTGCGCGTGCCCAGCGTGTTGTTGCGCAGCGCGGCCCAGGCGTTGTGCTCCTCCATCAGCGGCACGTGCTTGTAGGCCGCGGCGTGGAAGACGGTCTGCGGGCGCCAGGTCGCGCAGATGCGCTGCATCTGCTGCAGGTCCTTGACGTCGCCGATGAGGCGCACCAGTTCGACCTGCGGGAAATCGCGCCCCAGCTCCTGCTCGATGGAGTACAGGTTGAATTCCGACAGCTCGACCAGCACCAGCCGCCCCGGCGCGAAGCGCGCCACCTGGCGGCACAGCTCCGAACCGATGCTGCCGCCGGCGCCGGTGATCAAGACCGTCTTGCCGTGCAGGACGAGGTCGATCCCGTGCTCGTCGAGATTGACGGGCTCGCGGCCGAGCAGGTCCTCGGGCTCGATGTCGCGTACTTCGTCCACGCGGCGGCCGTGCAGCAGTTCCTCGCTGCTGGGGACCGTCAGGACGTGCAGGCCGGTCTCCGCGGCGATGTCCAGCGCCCGGCGGCGGGCGGCACGGTGGGCTGCGGGCATCGCCACGATGAGGTGGGTGATGCCGTGCATCTTCGACGCGCCGGGAGCGTCCGACAGCGGGCCGAGCACCGGGATGCCGGCGACCCGGGCGCCCGCCTTGGCGGCATCGTCGTCGAGCCAGCCCACCACCGTGAAGCCCTGGTGCTGGATGCCGGCGACGGCGAGGCGCCCGGCCTGGCCGGCGCCCATGACGAGCGCGCGATGCGTCTCCCGCGCCGAGCCGCTGATGCGGCCGCGCATGTGCTCATACAGCATGCGATAGCCGATGCGCGTGGTGGCCAGGCCGATGACGCAGAACACCGGATGCAGCGCCAGCACGGCGCGGGGGATGCCGCTCAGGTGCGCCATCAACACGGCGGTCGCGCCCAGCAGCCCGGCCAGCGCGCAGGCGCCGGCGACGCGCTTGATCTCGCCGAAGCCGCTGAAGCGCCACATCCCCTTGGGCACGCCGAACAGCCACAGCACGACCACGTAGAGCAGCACGAGGCCCAGCAGCACCGGCGTGTCGTAGGTCGGGCGCTCGGCGATCCAGTAGCGGAAGCCGAGCCGGAACAGGTAGGTGGCCTGCCATGCGAGCGCGACGACGATGGCATCGAGCACGAGCGACAGGCGCTCGCGGTGCGGTCGCACGCGGGTCAGGAAGCCATCGAGGGTGAGCCAGAACATGCGCATGAAGGTCATCGGAGCAGGAGAACGCCGACGCTGCGGCAGATGACGCCGAGGTCGGTCCATAGCGATGCCTGGTCGGCATAGCTGGCGGAAAGCGCGAGCTTGCGCGGCAGGATGACGTCCATGTACTCGCGCTCGGGATCAGCCGCGCGCGCCAGCAGCGTGGCCTCGTCGCGGAAGGCGAGCGAGGCGGGATCGGTGATGCCCGGGCGCACGGCGAGCACGCGCTCGCGCAGGTCGGCGGGCCAGCGCTCGACGTAGCGCGGCACGTCGGGCCGCGGGCCGACCAGGCTCATGTCGCCGGCCAGCACGTCGAGGAACTGCGGCAGCTCGTCGAGCCGGTTCGCGCGCAGCACGCGCCCCACGCGCGTCACGCGCGCGTCGGCGCCCACCGTCAGCAGCGGGCCGCGCTGCTCGGCGTCCACCCTCATGGTGCGGAACTTGTGGATGCGAAACAGCTTGCCGTGCCGCCCCACGCGCTCCTGGCGGAAGAACACCGGGCCCGGCGAGTCGAGGCGGATCCACAGCGCGACCAGCAGCATCGGCAGGCCGAACAGCAGCAGGCCGAGGAGGGCCGCGACGACGTCGAACGCGCGCTTGGACATGCGGCCCGGCGCGCGTTCAGCCGGCGAGCACGCTGCGCACGGCGGCGCAGACACGTGCCACGTCGGCGTCGGTCATGCGCGTGTACAGCGGCAGGCTGACCATGCGCTCGAACGCACGCTGGCTGTGCGGGAACTGCTGCGGCGCGAGCTGGTAGCGGTCGCGCCAGTACGGCTGCAGGTGCAGCGGGATGTAGTGCACGCTGACGCCGATGCCCAGCTCGAACAGGCGTTCGATGAAGCGGTCGCGCGAGATCTTCGCGTCGTCCGTCAGGCGCACCACGTACAGGTGCCACGAGTGCTGGTCGCCGGCCGGCGCCTCGGGCGGCAGGACCAGCGGCAGGCCTGCCAGGCCGGCCTTGAACGCATCGGCCAGCTCGATGCGGCGGCGCTGGAACGCGTCGATGCGCTTGAGCTGCTGCAGGCCCAGCGCCGCGGCGATGTCGGTCAGGTTGTACTTGAAGCCCGGCGCGATGATCTCGTAGTACCAGCTGGGCTTGGTGGACGTGAAGCGGTCGAACGCGTCGCGGCTCATGCCGTGCAGGCGCATCACCTTCATGCGCTTGGCGAGTTCCGGGTGGCGCGTGACGATCATGCCGCCTTCGCCCGTGGTCATGGTCTTGTTGGCGTAGAAGCTGAAGACGGTGACGTCCGAGTCCAGCGTGCCGACGAGCTTGCCGGCGCAAGTGGTGGGCAGCGCGTGCGCGGCGTCCTCCACCACCTTGAGGCCGTGGCGCCTGGCGATCGCGAGGATGGCCGGCATGTCGGCCGCGAGGCCGGCGTAGTGCACGGGCACGATGCACTTCGTGCGCGGCGTGATCGCCTCCTCGATGGCCCATGGCGCGATGCACAGGGTGTCGGGGTCGACGTCCACCAGCACCACGTCGGCGCCGAGGTAGCGCACGACTTCCGCCGTGGCGGTGAAGGTGTGCGTGGTGGTGATGACCTCGTCGCCCGGGCCGATGCCCAGCGCTTCCAGCGCCAGGTGCAGGCCCGCCGTGGCGGAGTTGACCGCCATCGATTCCAGCGACGGATCGCCCAGGTACTCGGTGAACGCCGCCTCGAAGCGCTTGGCCTTCGGGCCGGTGGTGACCCAGCCGGACTTCAGGGTATCGACGACTTCGGCGATCTCCTCGTCGCCGATCTCGGGCAACGCGAAGGGAAGGAAGGGGGGGGTCTGGGCGCTCATAACCCTCGATTTTCGCTCATCGGCGCGGCGCGGGCAAAACGCGCCGGGCGACCGTGGCGCCGCGGGCGGCCGTCAGGCCTTCTCGAGCGGCTCCGGCGCCCCCGGCAGCTCGCGCCGCCACGCCATCCAGCGCGGCGAGCGGAAGCGCACGATGCGCCAGTACAGGTCGAGGTACACCAGCACGAACGCGGCCAGGCTCAGCGCCAGCGCGGGGGTGTTCGACCACCAGATCGTCGCCGGGACGACGGCCACGGCGTTGAGCAGCCACAGGTATGGCGACGTGCTGGAATTGGCGCGCGTCGACCCCTCCGCGCCGCGCTTGAGGCGGCGGTAGATCAGCGTGTGCAGGTGGCTGCCGTCGGGCTGCGTCATCGGCCGCTGGTGGATGAAGCGGCGGCGGTACATCGTGAACAGCGTCTCGAACACCGGGTAGGCCACGAGCAGCAGCGGCGCGAGCATCGAGACATCCCGATGGCGCGTGGTCAGCAGGATGCCCAGCTCGGCGACGATGAACCCGAGCAGGTAGGCGCCGCCGTCGCCCAGGAACACGAGGCCGCGCGGGTAGTTCCACACGAAGAAGCCCAGCGTGGCACCGACGGTGGCCAGCGCGACGCCGCAGACGAGGTCGTCGCCCACCCGCCAGGCGATGTAGGCGAGCGCGGCGGCCATCATCGTCGCGCACATCGACGCGAGGCCGTTCATGCCGTCGATGATGTTGACGGAGTTGGAGATGCCCGTGACGGCGAAGACCGCGCCCACGGCGCCGAGCCACATCAGGCCGTGCGAGGCCAGCAGCGCATCGAAGGCGGGCCAGCCCAGGTGGGTGAACTTGCCGTCCAGCAGCAGCACGCCCAGCAGCCCGGACAACGCCAGCGCGACCATGCGCCGGCGCGGCGAGATCGCCTTGGTGAAGTCTTCCCAGATGCCCGAGCCGAACGCCGGCACCATGCAGGCCAGCAGCATCAGCGTGTCGGTGCGCAGGTCGCCGGCCCTGCCCATCATCAGTCCCGCGCCAGCGCATACGCCGGCCACGATGCCCAGGCCGCCCACGCGCGGCACCGCCGTCACGTGCATCTTCTGCGGGCCGGAGAGGTCGTGGTCGGCCGACCAGTGAGCGTGGCGATCGGCAGACCTGACAACGATGAGCATCGCTATCGCCGAGCAGAGGAATGCGGCCGGGAGTATCCAGAACATCGCGGGATTCTAAGGCGCCCGACTTTCGCGCCACCGTCGTCCGGACACCCCCATCGGAGGGGGCTGGAGATCGGCGTTTGATGCTATTGGCCGTTCAGGCGTCGACCGCGGCGTCGCCCCGCCGCAGCGCGTCCAGGAACCGCCTCGCCAGCACCGGATACGTGTGGCGCGCCAGCACGTAGTCGTGCCCGCGCTTGCCCATGAGGGCGCGCGCAGTCGGCGACAGCTGCATCATCTTGAGCAGGCCGTTGGCCACGGCGCGGGCGTCCTGCGGCTTGACGGTGATGCCGCAGCCGCAATCGGCCACCGGATCGTTGCCGGCCTCCACCGAGTGCAGCACGGCGCAGCCCGCCATCATGTAGTCCATCAGCTTGTTCGGCGCGATGCCGAAGCGGTAGATCGGCACGCGCTGCCAGCCGATGTAGGCGATGTCGATCTGCGACAGCAGCGCGGGCACCTGCAGCTTCGGGATCGGCGGCAGCAGCGTGACGTTGGTCAGCCCCTCCGAGGCCACGCGATCCTGCAGATGCGCGCGCAGGTGGCCGTCGCCCACCAGCACGAAGCGCAGCTTGCGTCCGACCGGGTCGATGCGCAGGATGGCCGCGGCGTCCAGCAGCGTGTCCAGCGCGTTGGGCTCGCCCATCGAGCCGGCGTAGCCCAGCACCATCTCGCCCACGGCGCGCGCGGTCGCCAGCGTGCCGGCGACGTCGCCCTGCAGCGGGAACGGCTTGCCTTCCCAGTCGTCGGGCGAGATGCCGTTGGGCACGATGGCGAGCTTGTCGAGGTCGAGACCGCGCGAGGCCATGTAGCTGTGCACCACGGGCAGCATCGAGATGACGACGTCGGCGTCGCGGTAGGCGTCCGATTCGGCCTTGGCGCACAGCCGCGCGAACGGGTGGTTGGGCGACATCCCCGACAGCTCGATGGGCGACAGCGGCCACAGGTCGTGCACCTCGAACACCAGCTTGGCCTTCGCGCGCCGCGCCATGCGCCGCGCCACCCAGATGTCCATCGGGTAGGTGCTCGAGGCGATGACGACGTCGGGCTTGCAGTCGGCCACGATGCGCTCGGTCTCCTTCCACACCTGCTTGAGGAACTCCCAGATGTTGCGCACGCGGCCCAGGCCGTTGCCCTGGTAGGCGCGCGTCGGGTACCAGCGGTAGTCGATGCCGTCGACGACCTGGTCCTTGGGGATCGCGCCCACGTCGGGCTGGCGGGCGCGCACGTGCGAGTACGACGCCGCGAGGATGTGCACCCGGTGTCCCAGGCGGACCCATTCGCGTGCGAGGTAGTACGGGCGGAATTCCATGCCCAGCGACGGCGTGCCGGCGTAGTGCTCGATGTAGACGATGTTCATGGCGTCGAGAGGGGAGTTCTTCCGGGAGCAGGGGGGCATTGTTCCAGCCGCGCGACGAAGGCGTCCACGCAGGGCCCGAACAGGGCATGCGCGCCGACCCAGGCGCGATTGGCGGCGGCGATCGCCGGGGCGTCGGCGGCGAGGCGTTCCAGCGCGGCGACGTCGAACGCGTCGACGCCGTCCGCCACGACCAGGCCATTGCCGCCGTCGCGCACCAGCTCGCGGTTGGCCGGCAGGTCCGACAGCAGCGGGATGCAGCCATGGCCCATCGCCTCCAGCACCGACACCGACACCGAGTCGCTGCGGGGCACGCTCACGTACCAGCGGGCGCGGGCGTAGATCGCGGACTGCGAGACGGCGTCGAGCCGGCCGACGAACTCGATGCGCCGGTCCAGCCCCAGCGCGCTCGCACGCGCCTCGAGGGCCTCTCGCAGCGAGCCGCCGTTGGCCACCATCAGGCGCGCGTCGGGCCACGCGGCCGCCGCGCCGGCGAACAGCGACAGCACGCGCATCGGGTCGTAGATCTCCTCGAGCCCGCGGTTGGCGAAGAACAGCCGCGGCTCCTTCGCAGTCGGCTCGGGCGGCAGCGCGTCGAGCCCGAACGGGAACGTCATCACCTCGCGCGCGCCGAGCTCGCGCATGCGCCGCGCCATGGCCTCGGAGTCGCTCGTGCAAAGCGACGCGTCGCGCAGCACGCGCGAGGTCACCCAGCGCAGCAGGGCGCTGTGGTCGGGCGTGACCAGGATGTCCGAGCCCCAGGCCGACGCCGCCAGCCGCGCGCGGACGCCGCACCTGCGCGCCAGCCAGGCCAGCGTGCCGTGCGAGGTGAGGTAGTGCGCGTTGATCCAGTCGGCGTCGACGCCGCGCAGCCAGCGCACCAGGCCAGGCAGCGTCTTCAGCAGCGCGGCGTTGCCGCCCGCGAACTTCGTGTCCTGCGACAGCAGCAGCGTGCGCTTCGGCGGCAGCAGCGCGGCGAGGGCCGGCGCGAGGCCGCGGCTGGACGCCACGAACAGCTCGACGCGCGGCGCCAGCGCCAGCGCCCACTTCAGCAGGTGCGGGCTCTCGCCGTCGCCGAACAGCACGACGCGCAGCGGGCGGCGGTCCCCGCTCACCTCGGCCCTTCGAGGTCGATCGGCTCCGGCGCCGTCGTCCAGGCCTCGTACAGCACCCGCAGCTCGGGGTGGCGCAGCAGCGCCTTCTCGTCGGCGCGCCGGCTGTCGCCCACCACGCGCGCCGGGCGGCCTTCGAGGATGGCGTAGTCGGGATAGGTGCCGCGCACGAAGCTGCCCGCGCACACGAGGGTGCCGCGGCCGATGCGCGTGTTGGCCTCGATCAGCGAGTGCGGCCCGACGAAGCTGTAGGCGCCGATGTGGATCGGCCCGGCGATCCAGCCCGGACGCGCGCCGCCCGCGGGCACCGGCCACGTGACGTAGGCCGGGCCCAGCAGGCGCTGCGAGCGGTGCGAGCTGTGCGTGACGATCGCGCAGTGGCTGGTGATCTGCACGCCCTCCTCGATCGTGATGCCACCGCTGGCCTCGATGAAGTTGAACGCGCCGATGAACACGTTGTCGCCCAGGACCAGCTTGTCCTCGTGCTCGATCACGCTGGCGCTCGAGATGCGCGTGTGCGGCAGCAGCCGGCTGCCCTGCCGCTCGCCGAACACCGGCTGCCAGATCCAGCGCCGCAGCCAGCGGCGGCGCAGGCGGTTCAGGGAGGCGCGCAGGGTCATCGCTGTTCCATCGAAGTAAGCGGCCAGGTGGCGAGCCGCAGGAAGTAGTAGCCGAAATACAGCGTCATCGCGATCGACACGGCCCAGCCGGCGCCGGCGAGGCCCCCCATTTTCAGCCCGACGGCCAGCGCCCCGACGAACGCGACCTGGCCCACCAGCGCGAGCCGCAGCGCCCAGGCCTGCGCGCCCCAGGCGAGCGTGACGACGGCCATGGGCGCGGCGACGAAGTGCATGCCGATGTAGACGGCCAGCGCGCGCGACAGCTCGCCGGCGCCGCGCCACCGAGCGCCGAACAGCCATTCGAACGCCCAGGGACCGAGGGCCCACAGCAGCAGCACCAGCGGCATGGCGATGGCGGCCAGCCCCGCCATCACGCGCCGCACGGCCGCGCGTCCCTCGCGCGTGACGCGCAGGGGCGCGTGCGCGTCGGCGTCGTGGTCGACCGCCGCGCCATGCGCGGCCAGCCGTGGATAGAGCGTCTGCGACACGGCACCGCCCACCAGCGTGGCCGGCGCCTTCAGGTAGCGCAGCGCGAAGCCCCAGAAGCCGGCGGCCACCGGCCCCTGCCAGGCGGTCAGCAGCGCGATGGCGGCGGTGTCCTGCAGCGCCCCCATGAAGGCGTGCGGCGTGTTCAGCAGCGGGAAGTCGCGGAAGCGCCGCGCGAGCGCACGCCAGCGGTCCGGCGCGGGATCCGACTCGTCCGCCAGCGGCAGCCGCAACAGCGCGGCGGCGGCGGCGGCCGCGGCGATCGGCGCGACGATCAGGCCCTGCACGCCGGCGCCCAGGAGCGCCGCGCCGGCCTGGGCGAGCGACGCGCCGCCGTACTGCACGACGCGCGCCGCCGCCAGCGCCCGGTAGGACTGCGCCCGCGTGGCCCACAGCGTCGCCAGCGACAGCCAGCCCAGCACGGCGACGGCCACGGGCAGCCACGCCGTCCAGCCCTGCGACGACCACCAGAACCATGCCGCCGCGCCGCCGGCGCTCGCCAGCGTGACGGCCGCCAGCACGCGCAGGCACAGCGCGCGCAGGGCCGCGGCCTCGCGCGCGTCGCCCAGCAGCGGCAGCGCGAACTCGTAGCGCGCGCAGGCCACCACCGCGATGTTGGCGGAGACGGCCGCGAACAGGTTGTACTGGCCGAACTGCTGCGGCGTGTACAGGCGCGACAACAGGGGGCCCAGCAGCAGCGGCAGTGCCTGCGCGAGCGCGCCGCCGGCGACGAGCGTCAGCACCGCGCGCAGCAGGCCACGTCGCGCCGGCGCCGTCACGGCCGGGTCACTGCCCGCGCGGGCCGACGGCCGCGGCCAGCGCCGCGACCACGCGGTCCATGTCGGCGTCCGACAGGTCGGCGCTCATGGGTAGGCTCATCACCTCGTCGGCGGCCGCGATCGACGCCGGGCAGCTGTCGGGATTGCCGAGATGCGCGTAGGCCGGCTGCCGATGCAGCGGCCTCGGATAGTGCACCGCGGTGGGCACGGCGGCCTGCGTGAGCACCGACTGCACGCGGGCGCGGTCGGCGACGCGCACCGTGTACTGGCCCCAGACGCTGTCGCGGTCAGGGCGCACGGCCAGGGTCTTCACGTTCAGCGGCGCGAGGCGCTCGTGGTAGCGCGCGCCGAGCTCGCGGCGGCGTTGCAGCTCCCAGTCGAGGCGGCCCAGCTTGGCCAGCACCACGGCGCATTGCAGCGTGTCCATGCGGCCGCCCACACCCACCCGGGTATGGGTGTAGCGCGCGCTCTGGCCATGCACGCGGATCTCGCGCGCCGCCTGCGCCAGCGCGTCGTCGCTGGTGAAGATGGCGCCGCCGTCGCCATAGCAGCCCAGCGGCTTGCTGGGGAAGAAGCTGGTGCAGCCGAGGGTCGACAGGTTGTTGCTGCGCCTGCCCTTGTAGGTGGCGCCGTAGCTCTGCGCCGCGTCCTCGATCACGGGCAGGCCATGGCGCGCCGCGATCGCGTTGATCTCGTCCATGTCGGCGCACTGGCCGTACAGGCTGACCGGCAGGATGGCCCGGGTGCGCGGCGTGATCGCGGCCTCGATCTTCGAGGCATCGATGTTGCACGTGTCGGCCTCGATGTCGACCCACACCGGCACGCCGCCCAGCAGCACGATGGTCTCGGCGGTGGCGGCGAAGGTGAACGGCGTGGTGACGACCTCGTCGCCCGGCTTCAGGTCCAGCGCCATCAGCGAGATCAGCAGCGCCTCGGTGCCGCTGGCCACCGTGACGCAGTGCTTCGCGCCGGTGTGCGCGGCCAGCGCGGCCTCGAGTTCCTTGACCTCGGGGCCCATGATGTACTGGCCATGGTCCAGCACCTTCTGCATGCGCACGGCGATCTCGTCGCGCAGCGCGGCGTACTGGGCCTTGAGGTCGATGAATTCGATCTTGCCTTGCGGCGCAAGCGGAGCGTTCATGGTCGTGTCGGGTCAGGAAATCAGCGACAGCACGCGGCCGTCGAGGCGATAGCGGTCGCCGTTGTGGGGGCAGGTCGTCTCCACCGGCTGGCCGGCCGGCGCCGCGAGCGGCAGTTCCAGGCGTTCGCCGAAGCGGCTCATCCAGCCGATCTGGCGCGCGGGCACGCCCACCATCAGCGCGAAGTCGGGCACGTCCTTCTGCACCACGGCGCCGGCGCCGACGAAGGCGTGGCGGCCGACGGTGATGCCGCACACGAGCGTGGCGTTCGCGCCCAGCGTCGCGCCCTGGCGCACCAGCGTGCGGCGGTATTCGTTCTTGCGCGCGACGGCCGAGCGCGGGTTGTAGACGTTGGTGAACACCATGCTGGGGCCGCAGAACACGTCGTCCTCCAGCGTCACCGCGTCGTACACCGACACGTTGTTCTGGATCTTGACGTTGTCGCCGATGGCCACGTCGTTGCCGACGAACACGTTCTGGCCGAACGAGCAGCCCGCGCCGATGCGCGCGCCGCCGCTGATGTGCACCCAGTGCCAGACGCGGCAGTTGTCGCCCAGGACGGCGCCGTCGTCGACGATGGCGGTCGGGTGGATCGTGGTGGCCATCAGTACTCGAGCGGCAGGTTGACGCGCTTGCCGTCGCGGGCCGACATGTACATCGCGATCAGCATCTCCAGCGAGCGCAGGCCCTCGCGGCCGTCGGTCTCGGGCTGAGCCTCGCCACGCAGCACGCTGATGACGTTGTCGTAGTACAGCGGGTGGCCGAAGCCGTAGACCGAGGTCGTCTGGTAGCTGGCGTCGTCGCGCTCGGCGTCCATCGGGTGCGGCTCGGCGAACTGCCACTGCGAGATCTCGTTGACCGCCACGCCGCCGATGCGCACGGTGCCCTTCTCGCCCAGGATCGTGATCGAGCCCTCGAGGTTCTTCGGGTACGTGAGCATGGTCACGTTGAGCGTGCCCATCGCGCCGTTGCGCCACTTCAGCGCCGCGACGCCGGTGTCCTCCACCTCGATGTCGCGCGCCAGCGTGCCGGTGTAGGCCATCACGCTCTCGACCGGGCCGCCGATCCAGTCGAGCAGGTCGATGTAGTGGCTGGCCTGGTTCATGAAGGCGCCGCCGTCGAACTCCCAGGTGCCGCGCCAGGCGGCCGAGTCGTAGTACTCCTGCGGGCGCGTCCAGAACACGTTGACCGCGATCGTGTAGATGCGGCCGAAGCGGCCCAGGTCCATCGCCTTCTTGAGCAGTTGCAGCGTCCTGTTGCGGCGGTTCTGCTTGACGACGAACAGGCGCACGCCGGCCTCGTCGCAGGCGCGCACCATCGCCAGGCCGTCCCGCCAGCGCGTGGCCATCGGCTTTTCCGTCATCGCGTTCACGCCGGCGCGCGCGCACTGGATCACCTGCTGCGAGTGCAGGCCGCTGGGCGTGGTGATGATGACGCAGTCGGGCGTCTCGGCGGCCAGCATCTCCTCGAGGCTGGCGTAGCCGCGCGAGCCGGTTCGCTCGACGGCCGCGGCCAGCCTGGCGGGATCGGGGTCGCACACCGCGATCAGCTCCGCGCGCTCGGCGTGCACCTTGATCGATTCCATGTGGTTGGCGGCGATGCGGCCGCAGCCGGCCAGCGCGAAGCGCACCTTGCGGCCGGTGACGGGGGCGTGGGAGTGGGGACGGAGGCTGTGGGCGGACATGATCGATTGGCGCTCTGTGGGACTGCGGGCGCGGGGCGGCCTTGGCCACGGCGCGACTGACCGGCGCGGTCGGAGCGCGGGCGCGTGAAAACCTCGCATTTTACGGCCGGCAAGCCCGTGCCGGCGGCAGCGCGCGCGTTTGGCAGCGCAAGGACGGCGCCGGCCGCCGTCGCCCGGCTCAGGCCCCGAACCGGTCCAGGAAGTCGCGATAGGCGAGCGCGATGCCTTCGCGCAGCGCGACCTGGTGCTTCCAGCCCAGGGCATGCAGGCGGCCCACATCGAGCAGCTTGCGCGGCGTGCCGTCCGGCTTGGTGGCATCGAACACGATGCGGCCCTGGAAGCCGACCACCT
>JAEKKH010000171.1 GCA_019510465.1 Burkholderiales bacterium | reverse complement strand
CCGTCGGCCTCGGTGCCAAGCCCTGCGGCGGCGCCGAGACCTGGCTGCCGTGGTCGACCAAGGTGACCGACGCGCAGGCGCTGCAGGAAGCCGTGCAGGCGCTGGCGCAGGCCCGGGTCGAGGAGAACAAGGCCAGCGGCCTCGCGTCCGACTGCATGCGCCGACCCGACCCCAGCGTCGTGTGCCGTCCGCGCGCGAGCGACGGCAGGAAGACCTGCCAGCTGGGGCAGGGCGGCACCGACTCGGCGATCTGACCGCGATCGCCCGCCCACAACGAAAGAGGCCGCGCGTCTGGCGACGCGCGGCCTTGGCAGGCGGGAAGAGCGCCGCAGCGCTCGTCCGGCTTACTTCCTGGTGACGCTGGCCTTGTCGGTGGCGATCGGCGTGGGCATGTCCAGCGGCGTGCCCGGGGTCGTGTCGATGGCCAGGGCCGTGGCCGTGGCGACCGTGGCGGACGCGTCGAGGTACTGGATGCCGCCGAGGTAGCGGTGGCCGGTCGCGAGGCCCGACCACACCACGCCGACCGTCGACGTGCCGCCCGGGTACACGGTGGCCGGCATCGCGACGTTGAAGGCACCGCCGGCGGTGTCGCCGGGGCTGACGATCCAGCTCGAGAGCTGGTGCGTCGACGACCCGCTGGCAGCGGCGTACGAGGCCACGCAGACCTTGTAGTTGCCGGCCGCCGGGTTCAGCAGCTCCACCGTCTCGTGCGACGTGCCGCCTTCCGAGGCCGCGACGGCGCCGTTGGGCAGCACCACGGCCAGGTCGTTGTCGTCGGTCGCGCCGCTGACGTCGGCCTGGCGCAGCGCGAAGCGCGCCACGATCGCGCCCGCGGGCACGGCGAAGGTGTAGACCGCGACGTTGGCCGTGGGGCCCGTGGCCTTGCAGACCGCGGCGGCGTCGACGTTCTTGTTGGGCGCCAGCGTCGTCGCCGGGCCCATCGTCACGTCACGCAGGCCCTTGTTCGCCGACGCATGGCCGGCGAAGCCGGTGCTGATCGTGAACAGGCGGCTGCCCGAGACCGTGTTGGCGTTGATGTCGGACGGCGCCGAGATCGACTGGCCGAGCGCCACCTGGATCGGGCTGCGCACGTTGTGGCCCGCGCCGTCGCTCCAGGTCAGCGAGCCGTACTCCCACGTGAACTTCGGCGTGTTGGCGGCCGGGGCGATCGTCATCGTGAAGCTGGCGCTCTGGCCCGGGGCCAGCGACAGCGTCGACGGCGTCACCGTCGTCGTCATGCCGTTGACCGCCGCGGCCGCGGTGTAGACCGCCGCCGAGCTGCCCACGTTCCGGACCGTGCGCTTGACCGTGGTGGTGCCCAGCATCGAGCCGACCGTGATCGACGGCAGGTTCAGGTTGTACGTCTGGTCCAGCGTGCCGTAGGTGCTGCAGTCGGCCGCGGCGACGAGGCTCTTCTGCGTCAGGCACTGGTACTTGACGTAGTCGGCCTTGCCCATGTCGTAGACCAGGCCCGGGTCGATCGCCTTGTTCGGGCTGATGAAGCCGGCGCCCTGCGACCAGGGCAGCTTGCCGTTCTGCATGCCGGCGAGGCCGTCGTCGAGGGTGTCGAACGCGGTGGTCATCAGCGCCGACTTGATCGCCGAGGGGCTCCAGGTCGGGTGCGCCTGCTTGAGCAGCAGCGAGATGCCGGTGACGTGCGGCGTGGCCATCGAGGTGCCGTCGTACGAGGCCCAGGCGGGCGTGCCCGCGAGCGTGCCGGCGGCGAGCGCGTTGCGCTGCGCCTGCGAGTAGCCCGGTGTGACGCTGGCGATGACGCCCACGCCCGGCGCCGCGAGGTCCGGCTTGAGGATGTTGGCGTCGGCCATGTTCGGGCCGCGGCCCGAGAACGCGGCGATCGTGGGCGCGGGCTGGTGGCCGAAGTAGAACGCCGTCTCCGACGCCGTGGGGCTGCCGCCGCCAGCGGCGTAGCTCTTGATGGCCGCGCCGTCCGCCGCCGTGACGTGCACGGTGGGCACCGAGTGCACCTCGGAGACCAGGCCGGCGCCGTTGTCGACGAGGATCATGCCGACGCCGCCGGCCTGCTGCACCGCCAGGCTCTTGTTGACGCGCGGGTTGGTGCCGCGCGTGCAGATCACGACCTTGCCGGCCACCTTGGCCGGATCGAGCGTGACCTCGTTGGCGACCGGCGTGAGCGTGAGGTCGCTCTGCGTGAAGCACAGCTTGGCGTCGCCGCTGCCGCCCAGCGCGGCGTCCTCGGCGCGGATCAGCGGGGCGGCCGACAGCGCGCTCACGTTCAGCGAGGCCCCGGTGTACTTGGCGCCGTTGCCGAGGTTGACATCGCCTTCGAGGATGCGGTCGTGCGTGGCCGCGGCGACCGTGGTGAGCCACGGGCTCGGGTGGTTGACGGTGTTGGCCGGGCCGCTGTTGCCGGCGGCCGCGGCGACGAACACGCCGGCCAGCGTCGCGCGGTAGAAGGCCTGTTCCACCATGTCGTTGGTGCTGCCGGTGGCGCCGCTGATCGAGAAGTTGATCGCGTTGACGCCGTCCTTGACCGCCTGGTCGATGGCGGCCATCGAGTCGGCCGACGAGCACGAGTTCTTGTTGCCCGCGGTGGTGACGTAGGTGAAGCAGACCTTGTAGGCGGCGATGCGCGCACGCGGCGCCATGCCCGAGGCCAGGCCCATCGTGACGCCGTTGACGATGGCCGGCACCTTGTCGTTGCCGGCGGCGGTGGAGGCCGTGTGGTCGCCGTGGCCGCCCAGGCCGGTGGCGCCGCCGAGGTCGTCGCGCGGCGAATTGAACGCCGTCCAGTCGAGCGAGACGCCTTGCGATAGCAGGTTGGTGTTGTAGTAGCGCGCGCCGATCAGCTTGTTGTTGCAGGCCTGCGCGGGGACGAACGCGTCGCCGGCGACGCAGGTGCCCTGCCAGGTGGCGGGCGCGGGGCCGTAGGCGAGCGTGCCGCCGCTGGCCACCGGGTTGCCGTTGTCGTCGACACGGTCGTAGTACGACGGGCTCTCGGGCCAGATGCCGAGGTCGACGTCGCCCAGGATCATGTTCTCGCCCTTGATCGCCGCGCCGTTGGCATCGGTCTGCGACCAGATGCCGCCCTGCGCCGTCAGGCCCAGGAACACCGGGGTGCTGATGGTGGAGGGCGACAGCAGCTGGTCCTCGGCGACCGCGGCGACGTTGGTGTTCATCGACAGCACGGCGGCCTGGTCGGGCGTCAGGCGCGCGGTGAAGCCGTTGAACACGGTGTCGTACTGCGTGATCGCGCCGGCGGCGCTGACGGAGGACAGCACGGCCGACTGCTTGCCGCGCAGGTAGGCGCTGTAGGAGCGCGCGGCCGACGAACGGGCGTCGAACTGCGTGCCCGGCGCGGCCTGCGTGGCGGCGTAGCCGGTGGTCGTGCCCTGGTAGGACGCGGCGGGTTCCTCGCGCAGCTGGACGATGTAGGTCTTGGCGGCCTGCGCGTGCGCGGCCATGCTGGCCAGCAGGGCCAGGCTGGCCATCGCGGTGGAAGTGAGCTTGGTCATGGTCGTCGTTCTTTCCTTGATGGAGGGCGGGGGCCGCTCAGGCCGAGCGGCGACGACGGGCGGAGACGCCGAGCGCGCCGAGGCCGGCCGCGAGCAGCAGCCACGACGAGGGCTCCGGCACGGCCGTGATGGAGAGGTCGTCGAGCGCGAACTGGCCGCGGTCGGAGCTGCCGAAGTTGCAGCTGCCGGTGGACGGGTTGCAGTAGTAGGCGTACGCGTACAGGCTGGTGACGTCGCCGGAGGTCAGCGTGCCGCTGCCGCCGATGATCTGCGCGTTGGCCGCCAGGTAGGACGCGAACGAGGTGTCGCCGTTGCTCGGGCCCTTCAGCGCGAAGACGCCCACGGCGTAGCCGCCGTCGGCGCGGTCGGCCTCGACGGCCAGGTAGGCCACGGTGTTCGAGGACAGCTGCACGCCCGACGGCGCCAGGAACGCCGCCCGGAAGCTGTTGAGGGTGAGCTGGTCGCCGCCGTGGCTGGCGAAGAAGATGCCGTCGTTGACGGTCTCCAGGAAGGCCGACGGGTTGGCGCGCGGGCACACGCCGTCGAGGCAGGTGGTGGCGTCGACGCCGCTGGCCAGCGAGCCGACCAGCGCGTAGTCGGGGTTGTCGGGGAACGGCGACGGATTGTGCGGGTCGTAGATGCCGAACGTGAAGCCCGTCTGCGTCATGGTGTCGCCGTCGAGCACCAGCGGCGGCAGCAGCATGGCCGACGTGTCGACGTGCTCGAAGTCGATGGTCATCGCATGGACGGCGCCCACGCAGGCGATTGCCGCTGCCCCGAGCGCAGCCTTGGTCCAGAAGCTCTTCATGGAATTCCCTCTTTCCTGGCGATGGTCTGGACGGTGCGCACCCGGTGTCGGGGTGGTCATATCGGATTGGCAGATCGCTGTTGGCCGACCGCACTGTCCCAGCCCGGTTTGCCCTGTCGGCAACCTGAGCACGAAATTCATTTTGTTGCGCCACCCTGGCGTTCGGCATACCGGGTTGCCCGCCCTGCAAATAGGGGATGGCGTCGGGAATGCGCACGTTCCGTTCGCACAAGTTCGCGAACTTGCGCTAGGCAAGTTCACGCGGCGAGCCGGGGTCTCCGGGTTCGTCCTTAACCAGAATCGGCAACGCTCCCCGCGCCGGTGCAAAAGGCACATTCCGGTGCGTTTCCTGCACCGGTCCTAAACTGGTCGACTTCGACCTCGCCCGCTCTGGATCGCCGCCATGAAAATCGACTTCGTCTCCGACGTTTCCTGCCCGTGGTGCGCCATCGGCCTCACCTCGCTCGAGACCGCGCTGGAGCGCCTCGGCCCCGAGGTGCCCGTCACGCTGCACTTCCAGCCCTTCGAGCTGAACCCGGGCATGGCGCCCGAGGGCGAGGACACCACCGAGCACATCGCGCGCAAGTACGGCATGCCCGAGGACCAGGTGGTCAAGAACCGCGAGGCGATCCGCCAGCGCGGCGCCGCGGTGGGCTTCACGTTCAACATGGACAAGCGTTCGCGCATCTACAACACCTTCGATGCGCACCGGCTGCTGCACTGGGCCGAAGTGCTCGACGCGGAACAGGGCAACCCCGGCGTGAACGCGCTGGCGCTCAAGCACGCGTTCCTCAAGGCCTACTTCACGGATGGCCAGGATCCCAGCGCGCACGACATCCTCGTGCGCTACGCCGTCGAGGCCGGCCTGGACGGCGAGCAGGCGCGCGAGGTGCTCGCCAGCGGCCGCTACGCCGACGAGGTGCGTGAGCGCGAGCAGTACTACCAGGAGCGCGGCATCCACTCGGTGCCGTCCATCATCATCGACGACAAGCACCTGATCCAGGGCGGCCAGCCGCCCGAGGTGTTCGAGCAGGCGCTGCGCCAGCTCGCCGCGAACCCCGCGGCCTAAAGGCGGCTCGCGCCGCCCGCGGACAGCTCGGGCGGGTCGTTCGACCGGCCCTGCCGTCAGGCCAGGCCGGTGCGCGCCCAGGCGGCCACCGCGGGCATCAGCGGGCGGCCGTCGATGTCGGGCACGTCGCGCAGGATCCAGTGCGCCAGCGTCACGGCGGCGATCTCGTGGGGATGGAAGTCCTCGTCGGGGAACGGGAAATGCGCATGCCAGCCGGCGATGCGGTCGAGGTCGTGCCGCACCGGCTCGCCGTCGCGTTCCACCACGCGCCAGTCGATCCCCGGGCTCACCTCGATGCCCACCGCCTGGAAGTCCTGCGGCATGCGCGGCAGCGGCTTGTCGGGCAGCACGACGTCGGGCATCACCCAGCCGGTGCCGCCGAGCGTCGCCAGCGGGAATGCCCAGGCCACGTCCGGGCCGTCCGGATTGGTGCAGCGGTGCGCGGCCAGCCAGGGCGTCGTCGGGCCGCCGCGTCCGGCCATGCGCGTGAAGCCGAACACCTGCGTGAACAGCGGCTCGAAGCGCGCCGGGTGCAGGCGTTCGAGCACGTGCGTCTGCTCGTGCAGCAGGAGGCCGGCGCCGCGCGGCGGCGCGGCCTGGCGGCCGCCGGCGCGCACCTGGCGCTGCAGCTTGACGAAGACGTCGACGACCGAGCGCGGCAGCACGACGTGCGGGCCGCGCGTGTGCGGCATGCCGCCCTCGGCGCGGTCGTCGAGCTGGACGAACGACCACGGCGTGCGCGCATACAGCGGTGCGCGCGCGGCCAGCAGCGGCTGCATGGAGTCGATGACGGCGGTGATGGCGTCGCGCTCCTCGGCCTCGAACGGCCGCGCCGCGGCCGCGTCGTGGTCGCGCGCCGCCAGCCGCGCGTCGGCGAGCGACATCCCCGGCAGCGCGGATTGCAGGCGCGCCCGGATCTCCAGCAGCCCCATGCGCCCGTAGTACGGATCGTCGGCGCCATCGGCCAGCGCGGCGGCGGCCGCCGCGGTGTCGAGGAACGCGACGCGGGGCGCCGGGCGCGCCTGCGCCTGCGCGAGGCCCGTGAACGGCAGCGCCGCCGCGCCGGTGGCCAGTCGCATTCCGGCGCGCAGCAGGCGGCGCCGCATGGCGTCGTGGCGATTCATTTGTAGCTCTGCAGGTGGATGGACGTCTCGGTCGCGCCGATGCCCTTGATCAGGCGCACGCGTTCGAGCACCGCCGCCAGGTCGGCCAGGTTGGCGGATCGAATCTCCGCGAGCAGGTCCCAGCGGCCGTTGGTGTCGTGCAGCTCGCCGATGCCCGGCTCGCCCAGCAGGATGGCGATCACCTCGCGCGTCTGGTTGCCTTCGACGGCGATGCTCATCCAGGCGGTGATCTCGTTGTGCTCGATGTCCGGCCGCAGCCGCACCGTGTAGCCGACGATGGTGCCGTTGTCCTCGAGCTTGGTGATGCGGTTGTTGACGGTGCCGCGCGACACGCCGAGCCGATGCGCCAGCGTCGCGACGGACGCGCGCGCGTCGGTGCGCAGCAGGGCGATGAGTTGCTGGTCGAGGGTGTCCATGGCCGTAGAAATCTCGTCAACAAGAATTGATCAATACGGCAGTACAAGCTGCCGATATGTCAAATTATTGATCGAATCGAATCACTTTTGATGATTTCGCTTGCCGCGACGTCCCGACACACTCTTCTCACAGAGATAACGGAGACATCCATGACGACCTTGCTCACCCCCCGCGACATCGGCGCGATCGTCGGCGCGAAGGGCCTGGCCGCCTGCCTGGGCACGCTGGTGTCATACCTCGAGGCCGACTTCTCCCGCTGGGGCGACTTCGACAAGTCCGCGCGCGTCGCGAACCATTCGGCCGACGGCGTGATCGAGCTGATGCCGATCTCCGACGACAGCCTCTACACCTTCAAGTACGTCAACGGCCATCCGAAGAACACCCGCGCCGGCCTGCCCACCGTGATGGCCTTCGGGGTGCTCGCCGACGTCGACACCGGCCGGCCCGAGCTGCTCAGCGAGCTGACGCTGACCACCGCGATGCGCACCGCCGCGACCTCGGTGATGGTCGCACGCCAGCTCGCGCGCCCCGACAGCCGCGTGATGGCCGTGATCGGCAACGGCGCGCAGAGCGAGTTCCAGTGCCTGGCGTTCCACCTGCTGATGGGCATCGAGGAAGTGCGCCTGTTCGACATCGACGCCGGCGCCACCGCCAAGCTGATCGCCAACCTGCGCGCCGCGGCGCCGGCGCTGAAGGCGACGGTCTGCGCGAACACGGCCGATGCGGTGCGCGGCGCGGACATCGTCACCACGATCACCGCCGACAAGGCCAACGCCACCATCATCACGCCGGAGATGATCGAGCCGGGCATGCACGTCAACGGCGTCGGCGGCGACTGCCCCGGCAAGACCGAGCTGCATGCCGACGTGCTGCGCGCCGGCGCGGTGTTCGTCGAGTACGAGCCGCAGAGCCGCATCGAGGGCGACCTGCAGCAGATGCCGGCCGACTTCGCGGTCACCGAGTTCTGGCGCGTGCTGGCCGGCCAGGCCCCGGGCCGCAGTTCGCGCGAGCAGGTGACGGTGTTCGACTCGGTGGGCTTCGCGCTGGAGGATTTCTCCGCCCTGCGCCTGCTGCGCGACTTCGCCGTCGAACTGGGCCTGGGCCGCTCGATCGACCTCGTGCCCGAGATGGCGGATCCGAAGAACCTGTTCGGCGCGCTGTACCTGCCGGCCACGCGCCCGGCGCCGCGCCTGGCCGTCGCGGCCTGACGGCTGTCGCCTGGGCGACGCTTGACCCGGCCCTCGCGCCGGGCACGGCGCGCGGTCACAATCGCGCCCGGACAGCGGGGGCGTCGTCTCCGCGACGCCGCTGAACGCGAGGCCGCCATGATCACCGTCCATCACCTGAACAATTCGCGCTCGCAGCGCATCCTCTGGCTGCTCGAGGAGCTCGGACTGCCCTACGAGATCCAGCGCTACGAGCGCGACGCGAAGACCTCGCTCGCGCCGCCCGAGCTGCTGAAGGTCCACCCGCTGGGCAAGTCGCCCGTGGTCACCGACGGCGACGCCACCCTCGCCGAGTCGGGCGCGATCGTCGAAAGCCTGCTCGATGCCCATGGCGAGCGGTCCGGCCTGCGTCCGGACAAGGGCACGCCCGAGTACCGCCGCTACGTCTACTGGCTGCACTTCGCCGAGGGCAGCGCGATGCCGCCGCTGGTGATGAAGCTGGTGTTCCAGAAGATCAAGTCCGCGCCGATGCCGTTCTTCGCGAAGCCGATCGCGCGCGGCATCGCCGACAAGGTGCTGGCCGCGTTCGTCGACCCGAACCTGCAACGCCAGATGGCCTTCATGGAGGCCGAGCTCGCCGGCGGCCCGTGGTTCGCCGGCGCGCAGTTCAGCGCGGCCGACATCCAGATGAGCTTCCCCGTCGAAGCCGCCAACGCGCGCGGCGCGCTCGGCGCGAACGCCCCGCGCCTGAAGGACTGGCTGGCGCGCGCGCATGCGCGTCCCGCGTACCAGCGCGCGCTCGAGCGCGGCGGGAAATACGACTACGCCTGAGGGCCGGGCGGTGTCTCGGGCGGCGAGTCGACGCAGGGCGGCCTCGCGATGTCGCGAGGGCCCTGCACGCCCTGTGGCTATCGAAGCAGCCGCGCCTTGGTGATCGCCGCGATCTTCGGCCCGCCGCCCTGTGCCGCGTTCTGGACGACCGTGATCGCATAGGTCTGCAGGTCGGCGGTGATCAGTCCGTAGACGCCCAGCAGCGCGGCGCCGCCCGTCTCCACGAAGTCGGACGGCTTGAACTCGAACACCGCGTTCGACGTCGCCTTGAGGCGGTTCCAGGCGTCCTTGCAGTCCTGGCCGTCGCCCGTCGACACATGGCAGACATGGAACGACCCGCCCACCTTGTAGGCGGCCATGATGCAGCCCGAGAAGTTGTAGCTGACGACGTCGCAGCCCGCCGCGTCGACGGAATTGATGCCGTTGACCACGAAGGGCAGGTGCTTGTACGTGACGGTGCCGAGCGTGGCCGTCTGCACGTCGCGGGTGCACAGGCCGCCGGCGCCTCCGATGGACGACGGGGTGACGAGCAGCGGAGACGGCGCGCCGACGCGCAGGAGCTTTTCGAGCATGGGTTCTCTGGAGGGGTTGCGACCGAGGCCGGGATGGAACGCATGTTGCCTCGCAGCTCGGCCGCGATCCATCACGGGCGATAACGCCGCGGGCCGGCGCGCGCGGCCGCCATGCGCGGGCGCGCACCGCGTGCCGACCGGCCCTATGCGCCGGCCTGGGGCCCCGGCTTCGCCTTGGGCTTGAAGATGTGCACCGTCTCGCCGCGTGCCAGCATGTCCGCCAGCTGGGCGATGCGCCTGGCGCGCGTCTCCGGCTTGACGGCGGTCTGGATGCGCCAGAGCACGGCGTAGCGGTTGCTCGCGTTGATCGTGGCGAAGAAGGCCTTGGCGGGCGGGTTGGCCTCCAGCGCCGCGACGAGGTCGTCGGGGACGGTGGACGTCTTCGCGCCGTCGTAGGCCTGCGCCCAGCGGCCGTCGGCCTTGGCCGCCTCGACCTGCGCGTGGCCCGGCGGCTGCATGCGTCCCGCCTCGATCAGCGCGGCCACCTTGTCGACGTTGATCTTCGACCAGATGCTGCGCGCGCGCCGCGGCGTGAAGCGCTGCAGGAAGTGCTGGTCGTCCAGGCCCTTCTTCTGGCCGTCGATCCAGCCCCAGCACAGCGCGATCTCCACCGCCTCGGGATAGGTGACGCTGGGCTCGTCGGCGCCGCGCTTGGCGATCCTCAGCCACAGGCCGTCGGACTTCGCGTGGTTCTTCCTCAGCCATGCCTCGAAGGCCTTGGCGTTCCTGAACAGGGTCGATTCGATGGCGTCCATGACGCCGAGTGTGCCGCAGGGCGGGCGGGACCACCCGTCAATGCACGTTGACGATGTCGCGGTGCAGCGGCGCCAGCCGCGCGAGCAGCCGGTTCTGCGTGGCGAAGGGCACGCCCTGCGCCTCCATCGCCGACTGCAGGACTTCGACCAAGGCATTGAAGTCGCCCTTGCCGACCTCGATGTCCTGGTGCGCGAGCTTCATCGACAGGCCCGTGTAGGTGCAGCCGCCGCCGGAGAGGCGGCAGAACAGCTCGCCGAGCATCTGCTCGAGATGATCCTGGTTGGCGCGCTTGAAGAACTCGCCCAGCCGCGCGTCGGCGGCCAGCCGCGGCACGAAGTCGCGGACGATGCGGTCGATGCCGGCCTGGCCGCCGAGGTCGCGGAACAGCACGTCGTCGGCGGGCGCCGGGATCGTGGCGTTGGCGGGGGCGTTCGGCTGGGCCTGCGCGGCGTTCAGCGCGCAGGTCGCGACGAGCGCGGCCACGAGAAGCTTGGTCATGGCGATTCCTTGGCCTCAGAAGGCGAGCTGCGCGGACAGGTAGCCGCCGTCCTGCCGCTTCGTCGCGACGGCCGGCACGATGCGGCCCAGCTGCAGGTAGGCCGCGGCCAGCGAGACGCTGCGGCACGGTGCCCAGGCCGCGAACACGTCCCACCAGTCGTCCTCCTTCAGGCCGGCGCCCAGCGCGGACGGGTTCAGGTTGTCGGGCTTGCGGCGATATTCGGCGCCGAACGCGAGCCGGCGGCTGGCGAGCCAGGCGACGGAGACCTCGGGCTCGAGGCGGTAGTGATCCTGCGCGCTGCCGCCGAAGCCCAGCAGGCCGTTCTGGTTGGCCCGGGTCGTGCGCAGCGTGCCGCTCACGAGCACGCCCTGCGCAAGGAACAGCTTGGTCGCGCTCACGTAGACGTCGACGCCGTCGGTGTGCGCGCCGAGGGCCTGCAGCGTGGACCTCAGCGCGCCGGCGTCGGTGCGCTTGACCTCGATGCCCGCGGCGACCTGCGGCACCCAGGTGTCGCTGTCGAGGATCGCGTCGCCCAGCAGGCGCAGCTTCGCGCCGGCCACGTCCATCCTCAGGTGCAGGCCCGGCAGCCCGAGCGCGCGGCCGGTCGCGCCGGTGGTGAAGTCCTGGTGCGCGAACGACAGTTCGGCGCGGTCGTCCCAGGCCACGAGCGCGCCCAGCACCCGCATCGAGTAGTCGCGCGTGGACACGACGGAGGCCGTCGCCGTCGCGCCCCATTGCCCTTCGGTGGCGTTGCTGCCAGTCACGGCCCACGGCGTCAGGCCGCCACCGGCCGCGCCGTCGATGCTGGTGACGCCGCCGGTCAGCGGCAGCTTGTCGGCGTCCGCGTGGGCGCGCGGGAGCGCCAGCGCGAGGACGGCCGCGACCAGCAGCGTGCCGCTCGCGCGCAGGCGGTGATCGGGGTCGCGCCGGGTGTCGGCTCGGGGCATGCGGTCTTTCGTGCGCTCAGGAATGGCGGCGGCGCCGGGTCGGCGTGAAGTTCAGCGTCGCGTCCAGGATCACGCTGCTTCCGCTGACCTGTTTCTGCAGCACGGCCTGGTCGACCAGCTGCTCCGGGCTCCAGGCGAGCAGTTCGACGGCGCCGTCCGGCACGTCGGCGATCGTCGCGGCGCCGCTGGCGTCGGTGACGGCGACCCACGGCGTGCTGCTGACGTACACGTGGCCGCGCATCGAGCCGTGCAGGTGGCAGCCGAGCACGAGGATGCCGGGCTTGTCGAAGGTGACGTCGGCACTGGCCACCTTGTCGCCGCTGGCGCCGGCCAGGCGCATCTCGAAGGCCTTGGCCGGGGGGATGTTGCCCAGCGGGCCCGCGGGCTCCGACCGGATGTGGTGGTCGTACGGATCCTGGTTGGAGAAGCGCACGGTCGTGCCGGCCGGCACCGCGGTGAGGGCGGGCACGAAGTGGATGTCGTGCTGCACGATCACCACCGGCGTCCAGGGCGGTCGCGGCGGGCCGGGATGCGCGGGCGTGAGCTGCACCACGACGTTGGGGGCCGGCTGTCCGTCGGCGCCGTGCACGGTGACGGTGACGCTGGCGGCGCGGGCGGGCAGGGCGAGCGCCAGCAGCAGGCTGCCGGCGACGACGAAGGACAGGAAGTGGCGTGTCATGGATCGATCTACGGACGAGCGCCTGCGGCGGATGCGCATGGATACCGCCCCATCGGCTCCCGGCGGCCAACATTCCGCGCCAGAGCGTGAACGAATTCACGTTTCACGACGGAATGGCGGCCCGCCACCCATAATCGGCGCATGACCGACCTGCTCGACCCGCTGCTCGACGCCACGTTCAAGGGCTTTCCGCACGGGGTCGCGCCGCTGCGGCGCTCGCAGGTCGGCGCGCAGCGCTGGAACGTCCTCGAGGGCGACCTGCCGTTGCCGCTGGCGGTGATCCGGCGCGATGCGCTGGCGCACAACATCGGCTGGATGCAGCGCTTCGCCGACGCCGCCGGCGTGGGCTTCGCCCCGCACGGCAAGACGTCGATGTCGCCGCAGCTGTTCCAGCGCCAGCTCGATGCCGGCGCGTGGGGCCTGACGCTGGCCACCGCCACGCAGATGCAGGCGGGACTCGCCGCCGGCGCGCGCAACCTGCTGATCGCCAACCAGGTGCTGGACGCCGCCGACCTCGGCGCCATCGCCGCCCTGGCGGATACCCACCCGGGTGTCCGCGTCGTCTTCCTGCTGGACTCCGTGGCGCAGCTCGAGCTGATCGAGGCGGTCTCCAGCGACCGGCCGTTCGAAGTGCTGGTGGAGGTGGGCGTCGCGGGTGGACGCACGGGCGTGCGCTCGCACGCGGACGCGCTCGCGCTGGCGCGCCGCGCACACGCGAGCGCCGCGGTGGCGCTGGCGGGCATCGAATGCTACGAGGGCCTGGGCAACACCGGCCGCACCGAGGCCGACCGGCCCGCCGTCGACGACCTGATGGACCGCGTCGAGCGCCTGGCGCATGCGTGCGACGCCGAGGGCCTGTTCGACGTCGACGAGGCGATCGTCTCGGCGGGCGGCTCCGCGGTGTTCGATCTCGTGGTGCCGCGCTTGCGCGTGGGCCTGTCGCACCCCGTGCGCGGCCTGCTGCGCTCCGGCTGCTACGTCACGCACGACCAGGGCCACTACACGCGTCTCGTGCACGCGGTCAATCGCCGCCTGGGCTGCGACGACGCGCAGGGCCTGCGCGCCGCGCTGGAGGTGTGGACGCTGGTGCAGTCGCTGCCCGAGCCGGGCCTCGCCATCCTCGCCGTGGGCAAGCGCGACATCTCGTTCGACCTGGGGCTGCCGCTGCCGCTGGCCGTGGTCGCGCGCGCCAGCCGCGAGCGCGTGCCGGCGCCGGCCGAGTGGGCCGTCACGCAACTCAACGACCAGCACGCCTACCTCAAGCTCGGCGCCGCCCCGGGCGGCCTGCAGGTGGGCGACCGCGTCTGCCTCGGCATCTCGCACCCGTGCACCACCTTCGACAAGTGGCGCTGGATGCCGATCGTCGACGAGGACTACGGCGTGGTCGACGCGATCGCCACTTTCTTCTGATCCCCGCGGACGGCGGGTGACCGGCAGGCGGTCCCGCGCCGAATCCGCTGGCGAGCGCGGGTCGGAACCCGCACAATCGCCGCCTCGAAGCCGTTCAAGCAGGGGGAGCGATGCTGATCTCGGTGGTCAATCGAAGCACGAAGGTGGCGGACGCGGAATTGCAGGCGGCGGTGCGCGCCATCAATCGCCAGCTGGAGGAGGATTTCTACCCGCACTGGCAGTTCGGTGCGCGCCTGCGCGTCGACAGCGCGGGCCGCGTGCCGCGTTCGCGCGAGCGCAAGGTCGACCTGCCGCAGCTGCCGGGCCGGCGCGGCGACGCCGTCATCTACCTCGTCGACCACCCGACGATGGCGCAGACCGAGGGCTACCACGACAGCAGCAACCTGGACGTGCCGTTCGGCTTCGTGTTCCTCGACGCCTGCGGCGAGGACGCGGACTGCTGGACGGTCGCCTTGTCGCACGAGGCGATCGAGCTGGTGGGCGATCCGCTGAGCAACCTGCTGGTGCAGGGCCCGCACCCGCAGGACCGCCGCCATCTCGTGTTCCACCAGTACGAGCTGTGCGACGCCGTGTCCGGCGAGTACTACGAGATCGAGGGCGTGAAGGTGCAGAACTTCGTCCTGCCCGGGTGGTTCTCGCGCAAGGCGGTCAAGGGCGCGCGCAACGATTTCCTCGGCCGTCCGCGTTCCGGCACGTCGCTGCGCCCGTTCTCGGTCGCCGCCGGCGGCTACCTGCTGTTCTGGGACGACCGCATGCCCGAGGGGAAGAAGTGGACGCCGTTCTACGACTCGCGCGACGGCATGGCGGAACGCAAGGTGCAGGACAAGCTGGCCAACAAGCTGAGCCGCATGTCGCGGCGCGAGCGCGGCAAGTGACCGCGGGAGCCATCGCGCGCGTCCGCGCGCGATGGCTCCCGCGGGGCATCCTGCGCGCAGTCGCAGGATGCCCATGGACCAGGGCCCTGGCCGGACTGGCGGCGCCGTCGTTCAGCGCGTGATCATCTTCCAGGCGACGAACAGCAGCACGACGGCGATCACCGTGCGCAGAGGGCCCACCGGCGCACGCGTGCTGATCCACGAGCCCGCGAGCACGCCGGGGATCGAGCCGGCCAGCAGGTTGACCATCAGCACGAGGTCGACGCTGCCGAGGGCCAGGTGGCCCAGGCCGGCGATCAGCGTCAGCGGGATCGCGTGCGCGAGGTCGGTGCCCACCAGCCTGCCGGCCGACAGCCGCAGCGGGTACAGATAGACCAGCATCGCGGTGCCCAGCGCGCCGGCGCCGACCGAGGTCAGCGTCACCATCACGCCCAGCAGCACGCCGCAGGCCACCGTCAGCCCCGGCTGCATCGCCTTGAAGCGCGCGCTGTCGCCCAGGCGCAGGCGCGTGCCCAGCGAGTGGATGCGCTCCTTGAACAGGATGCCCAGCGCGGTGATGACCAGCGCCGCGCCGAGCGTGACCGTGATGACGCCGCTGCGCATCTGCGCGATGTGCGCGAGGTGCATCCAGGCCAGCGTCAGCGCCGCGGCCGGCAGGCTGCCGAGCGCGAGCCGGCGCACCACCTGCCAGTCGACGGTGCCCGCCTTGTGGTGGACGGCGGTGCCGAAGCTCTTGGTGATGGAGGCGTACAGCAGGTCGGTGCCGACCGCGGTGGTCGGGGCGACGCCGAACATCATCACCAGCAGCGGCGTCATCAACGCGCCGCCCCCCACGCCGGTGACGCCGACGATGGCGCCCACCAGCAGGCCGGCGACGGCATGCATCAGGTCGAAGGTCAAGACAGGGCCTGCAGGGAACGGGGATGGACGGGGCGCCGCGCGCCGCGCGGGAAGCGGGAAGGAAACTGCGGCGTGTGACGGCACGCGGGAAGGCAGGTCCAGCCCGCATTTTCCGGTTGGACGGCGGCCGGCGTTATGCAAATACCGAGGATCGATAGCCGGCCGTGCGCATTTTCGTTTCCCGCCCGGCCGGACGACGGCTTAAAGTCGGCCCAGACCTGCCTTCCGAAACGGCCATGACCCTGCCCATCGACTTCCCCCACATCTCCCGCCCGCACCTGCTGCACCTGCTGCGCGCCGCGCCCAAGGCCGAGCTGCACATCCACATCGAGGGCTCGCTCGAGCCCGAGCTGATCTTCGAGCTGGCCAGGCGCAACGGCGTGGCGCTGCCGTACGCCAGCGTCGATGCGCTGCGCAAGGCGTATGCGTTCACGAACCTGCAGAGCTTCCTGGACGTCTACTACGCCGGCGCCAGCGTGCTGATCACCGAGGACGACTTCGACGCGATGGCCTGGGCCTACTTCCGCCGCGCGGCGCACGACAACGTCGTCCACGCGGAGGTCTTCTTCGACCCGCAGACCCACACCGCCCGCGGCATCGACGTGGGCGTCGTCATCCGCGGCCTCGATCGCGCGGCCAGGCGCGCCGAGGCCGAGCTGGGCCTGAGCGTCCGGCTGATCCTGTGCTTCCTGCGCCATCTCAGCGAGTCCGATGCGCTCGCGACGCTGGAGGCGGCGCTGCCGTACCGCGACAAGTTCATCGGCGTCGGCCTCGATTCCAGCGAGATGGGCCACCCGCCGGAGAAGTTCGAGCGCGTCTTCGCGCGCGCCCGCGAGGCGGGGCTGCGTCTGGTGGCGCACGCGGGCGAGGAGGGGCCGCCGGCCTACATCCGCTCGGCGCTCGACGTGCTGCACGTCGAGCGCATCGACCACGGCGTGCGCTGCCTCGAGGACCCGGCGCTGGTGGCGCGCCTGGCGAGCGAGCGCGTGCCGCTGACGGTCTGCCCGCTGTCCAACGTCAAGCTGTGCGTGTTCGACGGGCTCGACCAGCACAACATCCCGGCGCTGCTGGCCGCAGACCTCTGCGTCACCATCAACTCTGACGATCCGGCCTACTTCGGTGGCTATGTCAACGACAACTTCGTCCAATTGTTCGAATCGCTGCCGCAGCTCACGGCGCGCGACGCCTATGTCCTGATGCGCAACAGCTTCGACGCGGCCTTCGTCGACGACGAGGACAAGGCCCTCTGGACGGAGGAACTGGACTCCGTGTTCGCCGCGAACGAGCCCTGATCGTTCGTGTCGAGGGCGGCGACGGACACCGCCGACCCTACCAGCCCTCCGGCCGCACGAACGCCGGATTGCGGATGGACGTGACGATGTGGTCGCGCCAGGCACCGTCGATGTACAGGTACTGCGGCGCGAGGCCTTCCTTGTGGAAGCCCGCGCGTTCGAGCACGCGCGCGCTGCGCAGGTTCTCGGGCCGGTAGTTCGCCTGCACCCGGTGCAGGTTCACGCGCGGCGAGAACATCTCGTCGAGGCCGGCCGCGATCGCCTCGGCCATCAGGCCCCGGCCCACATGCGCCTCGTCGAGCGCATAGCCCAGCATCGCGCTATGGAACGCGCCGCGCGCGACCTGGCTGAAGTGCAGGCTGCCGATCACCTCGACGTCCGACGACGGCAGGCGCGCGCCGCCGCAACGCGTGGCGTCGACGAGCCACCAGCGGTAGGCGGTGTCGTTGTCGAAAGCCGTGATGCCGTTGGCCACGCGCGCGGCCTGGGCCTCGAGCGTGTAGAAGGCGTCGCCTGTCGGTGGATCCCAGCGCGCGAAATGCTGGCGGTTGCGCAGGTGGAACTGGTGGACGGCCGGCGCGATGCCGGGGTCGCCGGCGAGCAGGCGCAGTCGCGCGGTGGAGATCTCGTAGCGTGCGAGGGGAGCGATACCCGGCATGGGCGAAGCGGCGGCGGTGCGGAACGGACCCGCATCGTACCCGGCCAGCCAGGCGGCGACCGCGGCCTCAGGCCGGGGTCGCCGCCGCGGCGGCGAGGTCGTCGGCCAGTGCGCGCGCATCGGGTCCGAACGCGTACGCGTCCATGCCCAGGTGGCCGCCCGCCACGCTCGCGTGCAGCCGCAGGGGGGCGTCCGCCTCGCCGCCGGCGCCTGCGGCGATGAACCAGGGCAGCAGGTGCTCGTCCGTCGGATGCATGGTGGCGGCACCGGGGGCCAGCGTGCGGTACTGCAGCAGCGCCGCCCAGTCGCGCGCGGCCGAGCGCTCGGCGAACCAGGCGCGGAAGGCGGCGCTGGCCGGGATCTCGGGCACCGGCCCGGGGCGCGGCAGGCCCAGTCGCAGGTTGTGCGTGATGGAGCCGGTGCCCACGATCCACACGCCTTCGTCGATGAGCGGGCGCAGGGCGGCGCCGAGCGCGAACAGCCGCGCGGGCGTCCAGTCCGGCGGGAACGCCACGGGCAGCACGGGGACGTCGGCGCGCGGGCGGATGTCGCGCAGCGGCACCCAGATGCCGTGGTCGAGTCCGCCGGCCTCGGCGTGCTCGACGTCGATGCCTTCCCATTGCAGCAGCTGCTCGACGTGCGGCGCGAGGCAGGGCGCGCCGGCGACGTCGTAGCGCAGCTCGTAGAGGGCGCGCGGGAAGCCGCCGAAGTCGTGCACCGCCTCGTGGCGGGCGGCGGCCAGCGTGACGGCGCGCCGTGCGAGGGTGTGCGCAGACAGGGCGACGATGGCGGCGGGCGCCGTGCCGCCGGCGGCGGCGCGGGCGTCGATCGCGCGGCCCAGATCGCGCCAGAACGCGCCGGCGGGGCCGGACTCCAGCGCCGTCATCGGCGAGCCGTGCGAGAGGAAGACGGGGGCGTAGCGGGTGTCCATGCGCTCATTGAAGCACCGGCTCCGCGCCGCGCCGTTCGAAGCGATTGCCGATGGCGTTCAACCGCGTTGACGGATCGCCAACGGCATCGGAACGCTCGAATCGACCGATCCGCGCGCGGCGACCTTCACGGCTTCGGTGTACCGTTGCGGCCATGACGAACGAGCGTGAAGCCAGGACTCCCGTGAACCGGCCGCAGGCCTCCGTCTGGCGGCTCGCCGGCCGCCAGGTCTGGCGCGACCTGATCGCCGGCGAGCTGAAACTGCTGCTGTGGGCGGTGGTGCTGGCCGTGGGC
Organism: Burkholderiales bacterium; assembly: GCA_019510465.1. Lineage (GTDB taxonomy): Bacteria > Pseudomonadota > Gammaproteobacteria > Burkholderiales > Burkholderiaceae_C > Scleromatobacter. Next base: position 9,359 of record JAEKKH010000171.1, on the reverse strand, counting down.
GCCCTGACGGCCGTGGGCTTCTTCGCCGACCGCATGCGCGCGGGCCTGGTGCGCGACGCCGCGCAGCTGCTGGGCGGCGACGCCATCGTGCTGGGCGACAAGCCGCTGGCGCCGGCGTTCGCCCAGGAGGCGCTGCGGCGCCGCTTCATCGTCGGGCAGGCGGCCACGTTCCCGAGCATGGCGCGGGCCGGCGCGGCGCAGGGCGGCGCGGCCAAGCTGGCGGCGGTCAAGGCGGTCGATGCGGCCTATCCGCTGCGCGGCAAGATCGACGTGCGCTTCGGCGAGGCGGCGCCGGTGCGCTCGCTGCGCCAGGCGCCGGCGGCGGGCACTACCTGGATCGACCCGGCGCTGGCCGGCGCGCTGTCGCTCAAGGTGGGCGACACGCTGGAGCTGGGCGACGCCACGCTGCGCATCGCGGCGCTGATCGCGATCGAGCCCGATCGCGGGACCGGCTTCGCCGCGCTGGCGCCACGCGTGCTGCTGAACCAGGCCGACCTCCCCGCCACCGGCCTCGTGCAACCGTCCAGCCGCATCACCTGGCGGCTCGCCGTGGGCGCGCCCGACGGCGACGAGGCGCGGGCCGACGACTACGCCGCCTGGGCCAAGGCCCGCATCAAGTCCGAGGGCCTGCGCGGCATGCGCGTCGAGACCCTCGCGTCCGGACGTCCCGAGATGACGCAGACGGTCGACCGCGCCCAGCAGTTCCTCAGCCTGGTCGCGCTGTTGACCGCGCTGCTGTCCGCGGTGGCCGTGGCCGTGGCCGCGCGCGACTTCGCGCAGCGCCACCTCGACGACTGCGCGATGCTGCGGGTGCTCGGCGAGACGCAGCGCCGCATCGCCACCGTGCACGCGATCGAATTCGTCGCGCTCGGCGTCGTCGCCAGCCTGCTGGGCCTGGCGCTCGGCTTCGCGCTGCACCTGGGCTTCGTCGCGCTGCTCGCCGGCTGGTTGCCCAACGGCCTGCCCTGGCCGGGCCCGCTGCCGGCGCTGCTGGGCCTGGGCGTGGGCCTGATCCTGCTGCTGGGCTTCGGCCTGCCGCCCGTGCTGCAACTGGCACGCGTGCCGCCGCTGCGCGTGCTGCGGCGCGACGTGGGCACCCCCAAGGCAGCCAGCCTGGGCGTGCTGGCCGGTGCGTTCCTGGGCTTCGCGGCGCTGATGGTGATCGCGGCGCGCGACGTCAAGCTGGGGCTGATCAGCGTGGGCGGCTTCGCGGCGGCGTCGCTCGTGTTCGCCCTGGTGGGCTGGCTCGCCGTGCGCGCGCTGCGACGCTTCGTGCCCGAGGCGCGCGCACCGCGCTGGCTGGTGCTGGCCACCCGCGCGATCGCGGCCCGCCCGGCGTTCGCGGTGCTGCAGGTGGCCTCGATGGCCATCGGCCTGATGGCGCTGTGGGTGCTCGTGCTGCTGCGCACCGACCTGATCGACAGCTGGCGCGCGGCCACGCCGCCGGACGCGCCCAACCGCTTCGTCGTCAACATCCAGCCCGACCAGGCCGAGGCCTACCGCGACATGCTCAAGTCGGCCGGCGTGCAAGGCGACGACTGGTTCCCGATGATCCGCGGCCGTCTCGTCAGCATCAACGACGAGCCCGTGGGCAAGCGCTACAAGCCCGACTCCGACGCGTCCAACATGATCCAGCGCGAGCTCAACCTGAGCCACGCCGCGCAGGTGCAGGACAAGGTCAAGATCGTGGCCGGCACCTGGGTGCCGAACGACCCGGATGGCCTGAGCGTCGAGGAGGGCCTGGCCAAGACGCTGGGCCTCCAGCTCGGCGACCGGATGGTGTTCGACGTCGGCGGGCAGATGGTGTCGGGCCGCGTCACCACGCTGCGCAAGGTCGACTGGGGCTCGATGCGGGTGAACTTCTTCGTGATGTTCCCGCGCGCCAGCATGGGCGACCTGCCGCTGAGCTACATCAGCGCGTTCAAGGCGCCGCCCGGGCCCGGCTTCGACAACCGGCTCGCGGCGCAATTCCCCAACGTCACGGCGATCGACGTGTCGGCCACCATCGCGCAGGTGCAGGGCGTGCTCGACCAGGTCATCCACGCGGTGGAGCTCCTGTTCGCGTTCGCGCTCGTGGCGGGCTTGGTGGTGCTGGTGGCGACGGTGTCGGCCACCCGGGAGGCCCGGGCGCGCGAGTTCGCGGTGATGCGCGCGGTGGGCGCGTCGAGCGCGCTGCTGGGCCGTGTGCAGCAGGTCGAACTCGCCGGCATCGGCGCGCTGGCCGGCCTGCTCGCCGCCAGCGCGGCGGTGGCCGTCGGCTGGAGCCTCGCGACCTGGGTGTTCGAATTCCACTGGAACCCGCCGTGGTGGGTGCCGGTGGCCGGCGCCCTGAGCGGCGGTGTGCTGGCGCTCGGCGCCGGCTGGTGGAGCCTGCACGAGGTGCTCGCGCGGCCCGTGATGGAGACCCTGCGGCGTGCGGCCCAGGAGTGAGCCGATGTCGGCGGCAAGCTTCATCGTGTCGAACGGACGCCCGGCGGGCGTTCGGGCGCGCGTGCGGCGCTGGCGCGGCCGGGCGCGGGCACGCGCGCACAAGCGTCACGCGCGTGCGGGCATGTGCCCGGGGCGCGGGCCCGTCGTCGCGCGCCCGGGCGCCGGCACGCCGATTGATGCGTCGGCCCCATGATCCGCATCGGCCTCATCTCCGACACCCACGGCCTGCTGCGATCCGAGGCCGTCGATGTGCTGCGCGGCAGCGACTTCATCGTCCACGCCGGCGACATCGGCGAGAACGTGCTCGAGCCGCTGTCCACCATCGCGCCGGTGACCGCCGTGCGCGGCAACAACGACCGCGCGGCCTGGGCCGAGCGGCTGAGCGAGACGGAGCAGCTGCGCTTCGGCGAGATCACGCTGCACGTGCTGCACGACCTGGCCCAACTCGCAATCGATCCGAACGCCGCGGGCGTCGACGTGGTCGTCTCCGGGCACTCGCACCGTCCGAAGATCGAGCGGCGCAGCGGCGTGCTCTACGTCAATCCCGGCAGCGCCGGACCGGTGCGCTTCAGCCTGCCGGTGTCGGTGGCGCTGATGCAGGTCACGGGCCGCGATGTCGAGGTGCGCATCGTGGAGCTGGAATCCTTGGGCAGCGCGGCAAGCCCGTCCGCCAGGAGATCGGCCGCATGACTGTCCGCATCGTCCGCCTGGGCACGCCGCGCCATCCGCACGAGGGCACGCGCATCGGCACCGTGCGCCGTCCGCCGCGGGGCGTGCCGAAGTCGGCGTTCGCCTCGGGCGACTGGTACGACGTCTGGTACCCGAACCTGTCGCCCACGCCCGAGCTCGTCAAGCGCGCACTGGCCTCGCAGGCCGACCTCAGCGCCACCGGCGAGAAGGAATGGGCCGCGTTCACGCGCGGCTACCGGGCCGAGATGAAGCAGCCGCAGAACGCCCGCACGATCGAGTTGCTGGCCGCGCTGTCGCAGCACGCCGACTTCTCGCTGGGCTGCTACTGCGAGAACGAGGCGCGATGCCATCGCTCGATCCTGCGCGAACTGCTCAAGGATGCGGGCGCGCGTCTGGGGGAGTGATCGTGGCGCCCGACCGCCTGCTGCTGCAGCTGGCCGGCGCGCCCGGCCGAGAGCTCAATTCGACGCCGCTTTGCCGTCGCTCGAGATCTCGCGCTCCTCGCAGACGTCGGGCGAGTAGCCCGTCGCCCAATCCCACGGCGCCCGACAGGTCCTCAGCCACAGGGCGGTCCCGGTCGCGCGGATCTCGATCCGGTGGAGCACCGGGTCTGAATGGCAGCCGCCATTGAACAGCGTGTGTTCCAGCAGCGGCTTCCCATCGACCTGCAGCCGGACGAGGTCCACGAACTCGAACGACGAGCACTGCCCGTGTCGCTGCGCCCGGATGATGTGGATCGCGGCACTCGCCTGCGCATGGCCCAGCCCGCACGACACAGCGAGTTCGTCGTGCTCCTTGGAAAGCGGTGCATAGCCGGCCGGCACGCCGACTTCCCCGGGCATTTCCGGTGCGCTGGTCGCCATGGTGGCCGCCAGGCCGAACTCGCCGGCGGCGGCGTCGCAGCGATAGGCGAGGCCTGGATCGATCCAGTCCGCGTGCGCGCAGCCTGGAGCCGCGGCCAGGAACAACGGCAACAGGGCAAGGGTCGAGTGGCGCATGCGTGATCCTTCCGCAGGATTCATCGAGGGTGGATGGACACGAGGCGCCGACCCGCCTTACGCGTCCGGTCCGACCCACTCGATGTTCGCGCCCAGCGACACGAGGTTCTCCACGAACCGCGGATGCGCCCGGCGGATCGGCGTGCCGTTGTAGATCGTCGACTTGCCCTCGATGCTGGAGGCCAGCATCAGCAGGGCGATGGCCACGCGGATGATGTAGGGGCTGTCGACCTCGGCGCCCACCAGCGGCTTGCCGCCGAAGGTGATGACGCGGTGCGGGTCGGACTGGAACGCGTGGGCGCCGAACTTCGACAGTTCCGACGTCCAGCCCAGCGCACCGTCGTAGACCTTGTTCCAGAACATCATCTGGCCCTCGGCGCGCACGCCCAGCGCGATGAAGATGGGCAGCAGGTCGACCGGGAAGTAGGGCCACGGCGCGGCCTCGATCTTCTGCAGCATGTTGCGCGTGAAGGGCTCGCGCACCTTGAGGCCGGCGGGCACGTAGGCGCGCGACCAGCCGCCTTCGTGCGTGACCTCCACGCCCAGCTTGGCGAAGCTGCGATCGAGCAGCGGGAAATACTGCGGCGCGCTGTTCCTGACCTCGACGTTGCCGCCCGTGATCGCGCCGAGCGCGAGGAAGGTGACGACTTCGTGGAAGTCCTCGACGAAGCTGAAGTCGACGCCGTGCAGCGCGTCGACGCCCGTGACGGTCAGCCGCGAAGTGCCGATGCCCTCGACCTTGGCGCCCATGCGCTGCATGAAGTCGCAGAACTCCTGCACGTGCGGCTCGGAGGCGGCATTGGTGAGCTCGGACACGCCGTCGGCCAGCGCGGCGCACAGCACGAAGTTCTCGGTGGTGGTGACCGAGGCGTAGTCCAGCCAGCGGCGATGTGCGTGCAGCGGCCGGCGGGCATGCACGATCAGCGCGCCTGAACCGCGCTCGACCTGCGCGCCGAAGCCCTCGAACACCTCGACGTGCGGGTCGATCTCGCGCACGCCCAGCGTGCAGCCCTGGACGTCGTTCTCGATGCGCGCGCTGCCGAAGCGCGCCAGCAGCGGCGGCACGAGCATGACGGACGAGCGCATCTCCTCGGGCAGCTTGTGCACCGCCGCATCGAAGTTCGTGCGCTCATGGTGGATGCGCAGCACGCCGTCCTTCAGTTCGCCCTCGACCTGGCTGCCCAGCTCGCGGAACACGGCCAGGATCTTGCGGACGTCGGTGATGTCGGGCACGCCGCGCAGCGTCACCGGCTCGCGGGTCAACAGCGTCGCCGACAGGATCGGCAGCACCGCGTTCTTGTTCGCCGAGGGGGTGATGCGGCCGCTCAGGGGGCGGCCGCCATGGACGATGAGGTCGGGCACGTGAACTTTCTTGAGGCTCGTTGGAAACGTGGTGCCATCGTAGGGCCTGGCGGCTCGCCGCGGCGTGAGACTTTCTTCCGCGCGGCACGCGAAGGCGCTCCCCGGCCGCGGGGCAATCGGGGTGCACGCGCGCCCCGGGACAAGCCATGGGATCGCCGACAATGACCGCCTCGCCCCGATCAGCCGTTGCCATGCCGCACATCGTCCTCCTCGGCGACTCCACCTTCGACAACGCCGCCTACACCGATGGCGGCCCCGACGTCGTCACCCAGCTGCGCGGCCAGCTCCCCGACGGCTGGCGGGCGAGCCTGGCGGCGGTCGACGGCGCCCAGGCCGCGGACGTCGCCGCCCAGTTGGCCGGCCTCGACGCGTCCGCCACGCACCTCGTGCTGAGCGTGGGCGGCAATGACGCGCTGCTGGCCTCGGGCCTGCTCGACGAGCCGGTCTATTCGAGCGCCGACGCGCTGCGCCTGATCGGCGCGACGGTGCGCGAGTTCGAGGCGCACTATCGCGAGGCCGTCGCCACCTGCCTCGCTCGCCGCCTGCCGCTCGCGGTCTGCACGATCTACCACGGCAACTTCCCGGACCCCGACTACCGCGAGCGCGCCATCGTCGCCCTGACCGCGATCAACGACGCGATCGTGCGCACCGCCTGCGCGCACGGCCTGGACGTGATCGACCTGCGCGCCGTCTGCGACCTGCCGCAGGACTACGCCAACCCGATCGAGCCCTCGTCCATCGGCGGCGCCAAGATCGCCCGCGCGATCGCCGGCGTCGCGACAGGCGCGGCCGCGCCTTCGGCGCGCCTGTTCGGCGCCTGAAACGACAAAGCCGCCCGGAGGCGGCTTGGCGCAACGGATTCCACAGTGCCGGCGCTGCCGCTCATGCGCCCCGAACGAAGTTCAAGGGAGCGGTGGAACCGGCTTCGCCGGGCCGCTCGCGGCCGGCCCCTCGGGGGCAGGGAGCGCGCGCGAAGCCTCCCCTCCGGGGGACAGCGACCGTGGGGCCGTCAATTCACGGCTTCGATCAGCCCCATGTCGGAGGCACTCATGAGGCCTTCGATGTCCATCAGGATCAGCATGCGCTCGCCGACGTTGGCGATGCCCGTGATGAAGGAGATGTCGACGCCGGAGTTCATCAGCGGGGCCGGCTTGATCACGTCGCCGCCCAGTTCGCAGACGTCGGACACCGAGTCGACGACGGCGCCGATCACGCGGCCCTTGACGTTCAGGACGATCACGACCGTGAACGCGTTGAATTCTGCGGTACAGCCCAGCTTCAGGCGCAGGTCGACGATCGGCACGATCACGCCGCGCAGGTTGACGACGCCGCGCAGGAACTCGGGCGTATTGGCGATGCGGGTCGGCTGCTCGTAGGAGCGGATCTCCTGCACGCGCAGGATGTCGATGCCGTATTCCTCGCCGCCCAGGCGGAAGGTCAGGAACTCGCCCTTGGTGCCGGCGACTTGGCCGTGGCGCGCGGCGTCGTGGCGCGCGATGTGGGTGGCTTCCTTGGTCATGTCCATGGCGGATCCTTGCGGGTGTCTTGATGTCGGTAGGGAGACGGCGGGCTTCTTGTTCCGTTATCGGCCGCTGCCGGGCGGAATGAAGTGACTTTTTGCGCCGTTTCCGGCGCCCGCCGGCGGGACCGGGGAAAAAGGTTCATCGCCGATTTCCGGGGAACGCGAGCTTGGGTCACGCGCTCGTCCAGCTACTCGTCATGGCACGCGCTGGCGAAAACGACCCGCCCTGCGAGACTTGCAGTGGCACAAGCACGTCGGCGCGCCAGCACCTCGTCGCGCGCCAGCGCCTCGTTCGAAGCGTTAACGACCCGCCCTGCGAGACTTGCAGTGGCACAAGCACGTCGGCGCGCCAGCACCTCGTCGCGCGCCAGCGCCTCGTTCGAAGCGTTCGGACGGCGCGCAGGCTGCCGAGGCCCTCGATGGGCCGAGGCACGCTTCCCTCCAAAAGCGGAGGCGTCGACCGGCAGGGCGGACAGGGGCTTGGATCGCAGGCGCGCCTCCGTTCGAGGGTACCGACGACGGCTCGCCCGTGGCTGCCCCGGGCGTGGTCCGCCAGCGCCGCGCGGACAAATCGGAGCACAGTACCCGAGCGAAACCTCCCCGCGTCGCTCCTAGCGCCGGAGAGCCGAGCCCCTGCCCGGCCTGCCGTAGAGACCCTGCGCGAAAGGAACGCCCGGCGCGCAGCGCCGGGCAAGCCGCCGCAGGCAAACGCAGCCCGGCGCCCCCGGGCGCCCCGGAATTCGGCGACGAACCGAAAAAAAGCGCGCCGTGACGCGCCCTCCCGGTCCGCACGGGGATCAGAACGATTCCCAGTCGTCGCTCGCGCCGGCCGAGGCGGCCGGGGCAGCGGAGACAGGGACGGCCGCCGGTGCGGCGACCGGGGCGGGCACGGGCGCGGCGCGCTTCGGCGCCGCGGCCTTCGCTGCGACCGGCTTGGCAGCCGCCACCGGCCTGGCGGTCGCCACCGGCCTGGCGGTCGCCACCGGCCTGGCGGCCGGGGTGGCAGCCCTGGCGATCGCCTTCGTGGCGGCGGCCTGGTGCTTCGCCGGGGCCGCGAAGCCGATGTCCATGCCGGCCTCGACGCGGTAGCCGGCCACGACCGTGGTCATGCGCTGCGCCTGTTCCTTCAGGCTCTCGGCGGCGGCGGCGGATTCCTCCACCAGCGCGGCGTTCTGCTGCGTCATCTGGTCGAGGCGCGTGACGGCCTCGTTGACCTGGCCGATGCCCTGCGACTGCTCGAGGGCGGCGGCGCTGATCTCGCCGATGATGTCGGTCACGCGCTGCACGCTGGCGACGATCTCGTCCATCGTGGAGCCGGCGTCCTGCACCAGCTTCGAGCCGGTCTCGACCTTGTCGACCGAGGTCCCGATCAGGCTCTTGATCTCCTTGGCGGCCTCGGCCGAGCGCTGGGCCAGCGAACGCACCTCGCCCGCCACAACGGCGAAGCCGCGGCCCTGCTCGCCGGCGCGCGCGGCTTCCACCGCGGCGTTCAGCGCCAGGATGTTGGTCTGGAACGCGATGCCGTCGATCACGCCGATGATGTCGGCGATCTTCTTGGACGACGAGTTGATCTCCTCCATCGTGGAGACGACCTGCGAGACCACCGCGCCGCCGCGGCGCGCGACCGAGGTGGCCGAGCTGGCGAGCTGGTTGGCCTGGGCGGCGGCGTCGGCGCTCTGGCGCACGTTGGCGGTCAGCTGCGACAGCGAGCTGGCGGTCTGCTGCAGGTTGCTGGCGGTCTGCTCCGTGCGCTGGCTCAGGTCCTGGTTGCCGGTGGCGATCTCGGTCGAGGCGGTGGACACCTCGTGCGAGCCCGAGCGGACCGAGCCGATCGTCTTGCGCAGCTCGTCCTGCAGCGTCTTGAGCGCCCGCAGCGAGGCCGTCGTCGCGGCCGGGCCGTCGGCGCGGATGTGGGTCGACAGGTCGCCCTGGCCCATCGAGATGGCGTGGCCGGTGAACTCCTTGATCATGCGGCGCACGAGGACCATGCCGGTCACGAACACGTAGGCCGTGGCCACGCACATGACGAGGCCGGTGCCGACGAACGCGGCCGGCGACCAGCCGAGCGCGAGGCCGGCGATCACGACGGCCTGGCTGCCGAACAGCAGCGAGAAGAAGAGGATGGCGCGTGCCTGGATGGAAAGGGATGCCAACATGGGGTGTCCGTTCTGAATGCTTGCGGGGGGTCGTCGCGGCGCGGCGTGCGGCTCGGCCTCAGTGGCGCGAGCGGCGCACCAGCGAGCCGGTGTCCAGGATCAGCGCGACGCGGCCGTCGCCCATGATCGTGGCGCCCGAGACGTCCTGCACCTTGCGGTAGTTCGCCTCCAGGTTCTTCACGACCACCTGTTGCTGGCCCA
>JAEKKH010000322.1 GCA_019510465.1 Burkholderiales bacterium | reverse complement strand
AGCACCTGCTCGGACCAGGGCTGCGTCAACACCGTTTCGAGCGTCGAGATCTCGGCTTGCGCCGCGTAAAGCTTCATTTCATGCATTTTCCACCGCTGCCGCGTTGAAATGGCCAAGTCCGGCGGGGACGTCCTGCCAATTCCGCCACGGGGGAGCGCGCGAAATGCGGTCTAACGGTGCATTGCAGCGCCAGGACACGTTCCCGTCATCCCGCGGCGCGAGGCGCCAGGCGCGCGGCGGGCCGTGCGAACCGCATCCGCCGCGTCCGCGAAGCCGCCACCCGTGCGGCGCATCACTGGACGATCCTCCGCCTGTCGGCTGCGGTGCGAGCGCCTTCGGGCGGCCGTGCGGCGCATCACTGGACGATCCTCCGCCTGTAGGCTGCGGTGCGAGCGCCTTCGGGCGGCCGTGCGGCGCATCACTGGATGATCCTCCGCCTGTCGGCTGCGGAGCGAGCGCCTTCGGGCGGCCGTGCGGCGCATCACTGGACGATCCTCCGCCTGTCGGCTGCGGAGCGAGCGCCTTCGGGCGGCCGTGCGGCGCTCATGCCTGCGCGAGCAGCCACTCGAACACGCGGTCGGCCATCGGCGTTCGTGGCGTCAGCCGGCTGCGCATCGCCCAGAGCGGCGGGCGCGCGCTGGCGGGCACCTGCGCGAGCCGCACGCAGCGGCCGCTGGCCAGCGCGTCGGCGGCGAGGATCTGCGACACGTAGGCGATGCCCGCGCCGCGCTCGGCGGCCTCCAGCAGCAGGCGCTCGTCCTGGATCGTCGCGGCGCGCCGGCGCACGGACCGGCCGGTCGCCGGCGGAATCACGCCGGCCCATTCCGGCGCGCTCTCGAGGAACAACAGCGGCGCCTTGTCCAGCAGCCTGGGAAAGCCCAGACCCTGCAGCCGGGCCGCCAGCGCTGCGGTGCACACCGCCACGGCACGATCCTGCAGCAGCGGCACGCACTCGATGTCGGCGTCCTGCAGCGGCCGGCGCGACACGACCAGGTCGACGTCGATGCGGTCGATCGCCGTGACGTCGCGCTCGGACATCAGCCACACCTCCAGGCCGCCGTGCGCAGCGCGCAGCGCCTCCAGCCGCGGCATCAGCCAGCCGTGCGCGAAGTCGGACGGACAGGCGAGCAGCAGCGACTGCTTGTTGCGATACGGCTCGATGCGCGCGAGGCCGGCGCGCAATCGCTGCAGCGTGTCCGTGGCCGTCTCCATCAGCAGCTCGCCGGCGCCCGTCAGGCGCACGCCGTGGCCCTGGCGCACGAACAGCCGCTGGCCGACGTGCGCCTCCAGCTTGAGCACGCGCTGGCTGACGGCCGACTGCGTGAGATCGAGCTCGTTGGCCGCCGCCGACATGCTGCCCAGGCGCGCCGTCGCCTCGAACGCGACGAGGCCGGGGAACGGCGGCTCGGGGCGGGTCGAGGTATCAGAAACTTTCATATCACTTCGGAAGAAGGTAATGGCCGCCGACGTGCCGTCCTGGGATCATCCAGAGCTGGATTCAACGAGATTTCCCCATGGACGAAGCCCTCCGCGACACCGATCATGCCATCCATCGCCAGTCCCACCTGGGCTACGAGATGGAGAACACGTATTCCGGCGTCTTGTCCTTCATGCGCCGCCGCTACACCCGCGACCTGGCCGGCGTGGACGTCGCCGTCACCGGCTTCCCGTTCGATCTCGCCACGACGTTCCGCACCGGCGCGCGCCTCGGCCCCGCCGCGATCCGCGCCGCCACCGTGCAGCTCAACGAGAAGCTTCACCCCTGGGGCTTCGGCCCGTGCGAGCGCCTGGCCATCGTCGACTACGGCGACTGCCCGCTGGACAGCCACCGTCCGCACACCATCGTGCCCTCGATCGTCGCGCACACGCGCCAGATCATCGCGGGCGGCAGCACGATGCTGGCGCTCGGCGGCGACCATTTCGTCACCTACCCGATCCTGAAGGCGATGGTGGAGAAGCACGGCGCCCCGCTGTCGCTGATCCACTTCGACGCGCACTGCGACACCTGGCAGGACGACGCGCCCGATTCGCTGAACCACGGCTCGATGTTCTACAAGGCGATCAAGGAAGGCCTGGTCGACCCGAAGCGTTCCGTCCAGGTCGGCATCCGCACCTGGAACGACGACTTCATGGGCGTGAACGTGCTGGGCGCCGACTGGGTGCACGAGCATGGCACCCGGGCCGTGGTCGACCGCATCCTCGCGATCGTCGGCACGAACCCGGCCTACCTCACCTTCGACATCGACTGCCTCGACCCCGCCTTCGCACCGGGCACCGGCACCCCGGTGGCCGGCGGCCTGAGCAGCGCGCAGGCGTTCGCGATCCTGCGCGGCCTGGTGCCGGTGAAGATCGTCGGCATGGACGTCGTCGAGGTCGCGCCCTCGTACGACCACGCCGAGATCACCGCCATCGCCGCCGCCCACGTGGCCGCGGAGATGCTGTGCGTCCTCGCCGCGCAGCGCGGTTGAACGCGCGCGCGGGCGTGCTGCCGCGCGTCACGCGCGAGGGCGCGAAGGCGCGAGTGCGCGAGTGCGGCGGGTCAGCTTCCGCTGAAAGGCAGCGTCAGGTAGAGCTTGCCGAGGTCGGTGAGCTGGCCCGGGTCGGTCGCGAACAGGCTCGTGAAGTGCGGGTCGCCGCTGTTCATGCGGCCGGTGAACCATGCGTAGCGGAACACGTCGGCGCGGGTCTCGCAGGTGTGGACCATGTCGGTCATCTGCGCCTGCTGCTTGGCCGACGAGTCGATCTGTGCCGTGCCGTCGCCCAGGTGCCAGTTGGCCATCTCGGTGACCCAGAACTTCTTGCCGTACTTCGCCAGGCGATCGAGCTGGCTGGCCAGACCGTAGTCGTACCAGTGGAAGGCGAGGTAGTCGATCTGTGGGCTGCGGCCGCCGTTGGCCGCCTGGTAGGCCGCGATGAACGCGTCCAGCCACACCACCGGGTCGCTGTAGCCCGGCATCGTGCCCCAGGTGATGGCCGGGCCGACGATCTTCACGCCGGTGGCCGCGGCCACGGCCTCGTAGCCGGGCCACGCGGCGGCGGCCTGCGCCGGCGTCATGTCGGCCTGGTCGACGAGGTTTGGCTCGTTGAGCACCAGCAGGTACTTGATGCCGTTGGCCTTGATCGTGTTCACGATCGAGGTGGCGTCGTAGCTCGCGTTCCACAGCATCGGCACGAAGTCCATGCCCGCCTGCGCCGCCGCGTTGGCGGGCAGCGCGGTGTCGGGACGCGAGCCCCAGTCGTACCACCAGCTCACGCCGGCGGACAGCGCGCGCGGTGTCGGGACGCGAGCCCCAGTCGTACCACCAGCTCACGCCGGCGGACAGCGCCTGCAGGTCGGCCATCGTCGCCAGGTCGTAGGCGACGCCGCGCTTGGCGCTCCTGGCGGCGGGGGTGGGTGACGGTGACGGTGACGGTGACGGCGACGGGCCGGGCGCGGGAGCCGGCACCGGCGTCGGGGCCGGTGGCGGCGTGGGGGCCGCGGTGGGCGCGGGTGTCGAGGCGGGCGAACCTCCGCTGCCGCCACCGCAGGACACCAGCGCGAACGTCGCCCCCAGCATCAGCAGGCGGCGGCGCCTGTCGTCGGCGGAGAGCAGCTCGGCGCTCATCGCGGGGCGCCCCGCGCGATCGATGCGTGGATCCGTTCCATGGTCTCTCTCCCCGCGGTGCTTCTTGTTTGAAAGGGGCCGGGGATCGCTCCCCGGCCCAAGACGTCCCAACGACGTCGTGAGTTGCCGATCGCAGGGTTCGCAAATCCCATGCCCGCGGCCGCTGGTCGTATCCAAATGAAAGGCCGCGGGCGCCTCCCCTCTGGAACCGGTTCCGCTCGCGCCGGCGGCACCCGCCGCAGACGCCATCGCGGACCAAATTTGTCACTTCCGGGGGTGACCAAACGAGTCACATCCGGGCGCCGGTTGACGCGGCTGGTCGCAGGGGCAACGCCAGGATGTGACCGATCGTGAACGGCGTACACCGGCGCAAGCGGCCGCCGAATGCCGGCCCGGCGAGCCGCGGGCGCGCGTCGTTGCAAAATGCCGGCTGCGAACCAAGGAGACGCCATGTCCACCGTCAAGATCACCCCCACCGTCGAGTGCGGCAACAGCGCGCCGTTCGTGCTGTTCGGCGGCATCAACGTGCTGGAGTCGAAGGACCTCGCCCTGCGCGCTGCCGAGGAATACGTGCGTGTCACGAGCAAGCTGGGCATTCCCTACGTGTTCAAGGCCAGCTACGACAAGGCCAACCGCTCGTCGATCCACTCGTACCGCGGCCCCGGACTGGAGGAGGGCCTGAGGATCTTCGAGGCGGTCAAGTCCGCCTTCGGCGTGCCTGTCATCACCGACGTGCACGAGCCGCACCAGGCCGCCGCCGTCGCGCAGGTGGTCGACGTGCTGCAGCTGCCCGCCTTCCTCGCACGCCAGACCGACCTGGTCGTGGCCCTGGCCAGGACGGGCCGCGTGATCAACATCAAGAAGCCGCAGTTCCTGAGCCCCTCGCAGGTGGCCAACATCTGCGAGAAGTTCCGCGAGGCCGGCAACGACCAGCTGATCCTGTGCGACCGCGGCAGCTGCTTCGGCTACGACAACCTGGTCGTGGACATGCTGGGCTTTTCCGTCATGAAGAAGACGACGGGCGACGCGCCGGTGATCTTCGACGTCACCCACTCGCTGCAGCAGCGCGCCGCCGGCGCCGCCGCGTCGGGCGGCCGCCGCGAGCAGGTGGCCGAGCTCGCGCGCGCGGGCCTGGCGCTCGGCCTGGCCGGCCTGTTCCTCGAAGCGCACCCGCAGCCGGACCAGGCGCTGTGCGACGGCCCGAGCGCCCTGCCGCTCGACCAGCTCGAACCCTTCCTCACGCAGATGAAGGCGATCGACGACCTGGTGAAGTCGTTTTCGCCGCTGCACATCCACGGCTGATGCCGCGTCGGCCGACGCGGCCCGCCTCGTCGCGCCATTTCTGCCGCGCGGTGGAACCGCTCGCGCCGCTGCCCGATGCCGCGGCCAGCGGGCCCGGGTTCGTCAGGCCTCGGTGAGGCTGCGCCGCCGCAGCAGCTCGGGGAACCAGCGCATCCACAGCCCGACGACCACCAGCGTCCCCGCCCCGCCGACCATCACCGACCCCACCGGCCCCCACAACGCCGCCGTCGCCCCGGATTCGAACTCGCCCAGCTGGTTGCTCGCCCCGATGAAGATCGCGTTGACCGCGCTGACGCGGCCGCGCATCTCGTCGGGCGTGTCGAGCTGCACGAGCGTCTGGCGCACGACCACGCTGACCATGTCGACCGCGCCGTTGATGAACAGCATCGCCATCGACAGCCAGAACGACGTCGAGATGCCGAACACGATCGTCGTCAGGCCGAACAGCGCCACGCACGAGAACAGGAGGGCGCCGGCACGCGTGCGGATCGTCCAGCGCGCCAGCACCAGCGACATCACCAGCGCGCCCACCGCCGGCGCGCCGCGCAGCAGGCCCAGGCCTTGCGGGCCGACGAGCAGGATGTCGCGCGCGTAGATCGGCAGCAGCGCCGTGGCGCCGCCCAGCAGCACGGCGAACAGGTCCAGCGAGATGGCGCCCAGCACCACCGGCCTGGCGCGGATGAAGCGCACGCCCGCCAGCAGCGTGTCCATCGTCACCGGCGCGCGCGTTGCGGGCCTGTGGTCGTAGCGCGCGCTCCACACGAGACCGGCGCCCAGCACGAACAGCACCGCGCAGGCGACGTAGACCACGCTCGCGCCGGTCGCATACAGCACGCCGCCCAGCGCCGGGCCGCCGATGATCGCGGCCTGCATGCCCGAGGAGCTGAAGGCCATCGCGCGCGACAGGAGGGACGCGGGCACCAGCAGTGGCGTCAGCGCCTGTTGCGCGGTCATCTGGAACGAGCGCGCCACGCCCAGCAGCAGCGACACGCCCAGGATCAGGTCGCGCGAGATCCAGTGTTCGTGCGTGGCCAGCAGGAGCAGCAGCGCCGCGGCCAGCTGCAGGGCCATCGCCATCGAGACGATGTGGCGGCGGTCGTGGTGGTCGGCCACGTGTCCCGACACGAGCGCGAGCGCCAGCGCCGGCACGAACTGGAACAGGCCCACGAGGCCCAGGTTCCAGGCGCTGTGCGTCAGGTCGTACATCTGCCAGCCGACGGCCAGCATGACCATCTGGTTGGCCATCGTGCCGGCCACGCGGCCTGCCCAGAAACGGAGAAAGGAGGGGTAGGAAGCGAGCAGGAAGGGCACGGTCATCAGGCCGGCATCGTCCCATATCCGCCCTGCCGAGGCCGGCCCGGGGTTGAATTCGCGCCCCATGGCGGTCGTCCGCGAAATAGAATTTCCTTCTTCCCAAAGGGCTTCGAATGAAACTGGATGCCATCGATCGCCGGCTGCTGGAGATGCTGCAGCTCGATTGCGACACCCCGATCGCCGAGCTCGCCGCCGCGGTGCAGCTCTCGACGACACCCTGCTGGCGCCGCGTCCAGCGCATGAAGGAAGGCGGCGTGATCACCGGCAACGTGGCGCTGGTCGAGCCCAGGAGCGTCAACGTGGGCGTGACGGTGTTCGTCAACATCCGGACCAACCAGCACAGCCAGGCGTGGTTCGACCGCTTCCATGCCACCGTCGAATCGATCCCGGAGGTCGTCGAGTTCTATCGCATGAGCGGCGATGTCGACTACCTGCTGCGCATCGTCGTGCCCGACATCGCGGCCTACGACGGCGTCTACAAGCGGCTCATCGCGGGCACGCAGCTGTTCGACGTCAGCTCCAGCTTCGCCATGGAGCAGCTGAAGTTCACCACCGCCCTGCCCTTGCGCTACGCGGACTAGCGCAGACCGACCGCGCCGGCCACACGGGCGATCAGCAGCAGCGCCACGACCAGGCTCACGATCGCGAAGCCCTGCTGCAGCCGCGGCCCGGCCACGCGCGCCGCGATCACGCGCGCCGCGAGCGTCGCGAACACCGAGCCGATCGCGAACGGCAGCGCGATGTCCCAGGCGATCGCGCCGCGCCACGCCGCGGCGCCGACGCCGCCGATGGACGCGAGCGCGATGACGGCCAGCGACGTGGCGACGATGCTGCGCGCCGACAGTTCCGTGAAGCGCGTGAGCGCGGGCACGATGACGAAGCCGCCGCCCACGCCCAGCAGGCCACTGAGCAGGCCCGCGGTCACGCCGGTGACGGCGAGTGCCTGGGCACATGGGCGCGTCCAGACCAGGCGCCCGTCGCGCGCGTCGAGCACGCAGGGGAGCGCCGCGCGCGCGGGCGCGTCGCCGGCGTTGGCGCGCAGCGCGCGGCGCGCGCGCTGCCACATGCGCCAGGCCGACAGGCCCAGCACCGCGGCGAACGCGAACGTGAGCGGCGCGTTGGGCACGCGCTGCGCGGCGGCGACGCCCAGCGGGGCGAACGCCAGTGCGAGTCCGCCCATCAGCGCGGCAGCGCGATAGCGCACGATGCCGTCGCGCAGGCCCAGGACGGCCGACATGGCAGCGGCCAGGCCGACCGCCAGCAGGCCGATGGGCGCGGCCTCGGCCAAGCCGAGGTGCAAGGCGAAGACAAGCAGGGGCACGGCGAGGATGCCGCCGCCCGCGCCGGTGAGCGCGAGCAGCAGTCCCACCAGGGCGCCGAGTGCGAAGGCTTCCATCACGCCGCCGCGTGGCCGGCGTGGGAGCGCTTCGGTGTCCGGGTGCGGACGATCGTGGCGTGGGCGAGGGTCATGACGCGTATTTGAACAGCGCGCACGGTACGCGACATTGCCGCCGTCAGCCACCGGGTTGACACGCAGGCGCGGGGACTTGTCGTCGACGCCCCGTCGGTGAGAGACTGGCCCGATGGACAGCCAACACGCCACCCTGGATCCGCAGTCCCACACCTGGCTGGAACTCGGAGAAGTGCAGCAGCTGCTGCTGGACGCCTACCCCGGAGTCGTGCTGGGGGTCGACGGGCACAGCCGAATACGCTGGATCAACCCGGTGGCCGCCCAGCGGCTGGGCTACGGCCGCGACGAACTCGCCGGGCGGCCCATCGCGGGCAGCCTGATCTCGCAGGAGGAACTCGAGGCGCGCGCGGGCGAGCTGTCGGCCATCCTCGGCGAGCACGTGGTGGCCGACGCCGGGGTGCTCGGCACGGCGCTCACGCGCGACGGCGTGCCCAGCGAGCACGACTGGGTGTTGCGCCACAAGGACGGCTCGTCGCACGCCACGCGCCTGAACGTGGGCGCGTTGCGCGACCATCGCGGCCAGGTGGTCGGCCTGATCGCCGTCGAGCCGCTGCACCAGGGCGAAGGCGCGCCGCTGCGCCTCACGCACCACGACAGCCTCACGGGCCTGCCCACGCGCGCCGTGCTGCAGGATCGCGCCGAGATGGCGCTGCTGCGCGCCGCGCGCCAGAAGACGGTCCTGGCCTTCATGCTCATCGAGATCGATGGCTTCGATGCGCTTTGCGAGAAGTACGGCCGCACGGTCGGCGACGACGTGCTGCGCGCCACCGCCGGTCGCCTGCACTTCGAGCTGCGCAAGACCGACACCGCCGTGCGCCTGGATCGCGGCCAGTTCGCCGCGATGCTGGTCGACCTGCACCATGCGGACGAGGCGCACCGCGTCGCCGAGAAGGTGGCGCAGGCGTTGGCCGCGCCGGTCAACGTCGGGGTCGCGCGGCTCGCGCTGGCGGCGCGCGTGGGCGTCGTCTGGTCACCCGAGCACGGCAACCAGCTGGTGCCGCTGCTGCAGGCCGCCGAAGCCGCGCTGGCCACTTTGCCGGCGGGCCAGGGCGGCGTCGCCGCGGGCGATCCGCGACGCTAGGTCGCTGTTGCCGGCGCGTCTCGCCGGCGCGCCTGCCGGCGGGAGCGGCACATCAGAACGGCGCGCGCGACGGCACGAACTCGCCGTTGCGGGTGTCGGGATCGGCGTCGTCCGCAGGCAGCGCGCGCTCGTCGTGCACGTGCTTGTCCGCGCGGCCGAGCGCGTGCGCCGTCGCGCGCGCGAGCTTGTGCGCGGCGCCGTTGACGGCGGCGTCCATGCCCGCGGCGTCGTTGCTCACGGCGACCGGCGCCAGGCCGTTGACGCGCGCCTCCATCGTGCAGCGCAGGGCAGGTGCCCCGCCCTTGCCGGCACTCTCGTCGCTCAAGTGCAGCTCCACGCGCGTCACGCTGTCGGCCAGGTGCGCCATGGCGCTCTCGACGACGCCGCGGGCCCAGGCGTTGCGTGCCTCGCTGGCCTCGATGTGGTTGTCGGCGTTGACCTGGATCTGCATGTCATGTTCCTGGAAGTCCTTGCGGCGCCGTTGCGGCAGTCCTCGTGCCTGTTCGACCGGCCGTGAGCCGGGGCATGGCGATTGCCCGACGACGTTCATCCATCGAGGGACATGACCATGACCGCCAACACCTCCTCCCCGCGCCAGGACGACCGCCCCCGCGACGACCTGCCCGACGGCCGCAACGGCCGCATCGTCGGCGAGAACGACGACAACGTGCTCGAATCGATCGGCAAGTCCGTCATCGCGCCGGTCGAGGGCGCCGACGAGGGCGCCGAGCCGGTCGACGCCCAGCACGGTCGCGCATTCGTCGACCTGACCAAGACGCTGCCGCAGGGGCAGTCGGCGGCGCCGCGCACGCCCACGGCGCCCAAGCCGGACGGCAAGGCGCTTTGACGCCTCGGCCCGGTGCGCCGTCTCGACGACGCTCCGGCTCGCTTGTCGCCGTATCGCGCGGGCGCATGTCCGGGACGGCACGCCCTAGACGCGGCGCAGGATCAGCAGCCGCGAGCGCCGCCGCTCGCGCAGGCCCAGCTTCTCGTACAGCGCGATCGCCGGCGCGTTGTCGGCGAGCACGTGAAGGAACGGCGTCTCGCCGCGCGCGACGATCGCGCGCGACACCAGGCGCATCAGGTCGCCGGGCCAGCCGCGGCCGCGGAAGTCGGGGTGGCAACAGACGGCGCTGATCTCGGTGTGCCCCGGCACCCGCATGCGCTCGCCGGCCATCGCGACGAGGCGACCATCGACTTCGACGCCCACGAACCGCCCCAGTTCCGCGGTGCGCGCGTACCACGGGCCGGGCGCCGTCAGCTGCACCAGCGCCGTCATCTGCGGCACGTCCGCCGGTTCCAGCGCGCGAAAGCGCCCGGGCTGCGCGACCTCGCCGGCGACCGCGCCGATCATCTGCACCAGGTCCTTGCGATCGAGCACCTCGAACGCCGCGCCGGGGTCCGCGTCGCCCGGCACCGACAGCGCGACGACCTCGTCCCGCGCCAGGTCGTCCGCCAGCGCCGCAAAGGCCTGCGGCGTCGCGGCCGGCAGGCCCGCGAAGGGCGCGAACTCAGGCGGGTAGCGGCGCGCGAGCGGCCCACCGCGCGACAGATCCGCGTGCACGGTGGTCAGCGCGCTCCACATGACGTTGTCCAGGGGATGGGCGGTGGTCATGCGCGACAGTGTGCCGCCACGCCGACGCCGCCTTCGATGTGGGGTCTTGCAGTCCCGCGTCTTGTGGACGGGAATGGCTGGACGCCGCACGACCTGCGCGGATCGGGCTGTCTCTCGTCGCGTCAACCTTGAGCAACCTTGAGGGTCAGGTCTTGAACGTTGCGGGGTCAGGTCTTGAGTGCACGATTCAAGACCTGACCCCGCAAGATGGTCACGTCAGCGTCGAGCGACGCGGAGCCTTGCGCGGCGGAATGCAACCTTGGGGTCAGGTCTTGAACGTTGCGGGGTCAGGTCTTGAGTGCATGATTCAAGACCTGACCCCGCAACATTCAAGACCTGACCCCGCAAGACGTCGGCCGCGCCGGCCTGTCGCGACCGGCGCGCGGCTCGTTCGAGCCAGAATCCGCCCATGACCGCACGCCACCTCGCCTCCTGGCTGCTCGCGCTGCCGCTGCTCGCCCACGCCGCGCCGCACTCTCTCAAGACGCTCGAGCCCGTCGCCATCGGCGGCGAGGCGCGCTGGGACTATCCGACCGTCGACAGCGCCTCGCACCGGTTGTACCTGGCGCACGCCGCGCAGGTCGAGGTGGTGGACACGCGCACCGGCCAGGTCCTGGGCGCGGTGCTCGAGACCGCCGGCGTGCACGGCGTGGCCGTCGCCGCGGACCTGGGCCTCGGCTTCGCGAGCGACGGCCGCGCCGACGCGGTGACGGTATTCGACCTC
>JAEKKH010000356.1 GCA_019510465.1 Burkholderiales bacterium | reverse complement strand
GCCTGGGTGGGCGACCTGCTCGCCGTGCTGGATGGGCTGGGCCTGGCACGGGTGGAGTTGATCGGCTGCTCACAGGGCGGCCGCATCGCCATTGATTTCGCGCTGGCTCATCCGGAACGCGTCGCGGGTCTGACGCTGGTGGCACCCTCGGTGACCGGCGTGCCGGCGCCCCGGCTCGATGCCCTCGTGCAGTCGCTGGCCGACGCCATCGACGCGGCCGAAGCTGCGAAGGATGTCGAGCAGCGGAACCGCCTCGAAGCGCATCTGTGGCTGGACGGTCCGGCCCAGCCTGAGGGCCGCGTGAGCGGTGCGGCGCGCGAGCTCCTCCTCGCGATGAACCGCATGGCGCTGCAGTCGCCGCCGGCCGGCGACGCGGTCGATGCACCGCCGGCCTGGGCGCGGCTGGAGGCGCTGGCCGGCCCGGTGCGGCTGGTCTGGGGCGACCTCGATCTGCCCCATCTCGTGGACCGCTGCCGGCGGATGGCTGCACGCATCCCCGGCGTGCAGTGCTGGCCGCTGGCCGGTGTGGCCCACCTGCCGTCGCTGGAAGAGCCGGCGACCTTCAACGCGGTGTTGCAGGACGCCGGGCTGCTGGACGGCTGACGCCTCAGGCCTTCTTCTTCGCCGTCAGCTGATCCTTCAACGGCAGTTGCCGGATGCGCTTGCCCGTGGCCGCAAAGATCGCGTTCATCAGCGCGGGCGCAATAGGCCCGATGGCCGGCTCGCCGACGCCGCCCAGCGGCTTGTCGTAGCCCGCGCTCGGCATGATGTGCACGGCAATCTTCTTGGGCGCGATGCTGAGCCGGGCGATCTCGTAGTCGTGGTAGTTGCTCTGCTCGACCTTGCCGTCCTTGAACGTGATCTCGCTGTACAGCGCCTGGCTCAGGCCCATGATGCAGGCGCCTTCGACCTGGGAGCGGATGCGGTCGGGGTTGATGGCCGGGCCACAGTCCAGCGCGACGTCGATGCGCGGGATGCTGAGCTCACCCTTGGGACTGACGTTCACCTCCACGACGACGGCCATGTAGGTCACGAAGCTGTAGCTGGCCGCCAGGCCCAGGCCCTGGCCGTGCGGCGTCTTGCGGCCCCAGCGCGCCTCTTTCGTCACACGCTCGATGACGCCACGCAGCCGGTCCGTGTCGACGGGGTAGAGCTGGGGTGACTCGCCGTGGTTCCAGTCGTCGCCCAGTTGCGGCGGCGGGATCTGCGCCGCCGGGCCGAGCAGCTCGAACAGGAAGTCGCGGTGGTCGCGCTTGGCCGCGTGGGCCAGTTCGGCCACGAAGGACTGGGCCGCGAACTGGTGCTGGATGTTGTTGACCGAGCGCAGCCAGCCGATGCGCGCGTGCGCCGTCGCTGCGGGGTTCTCGATGCGGACGTTGGGAATGGCATAAGGCAGGTTGACCAGTCCCAGTCCCAGCTCGAAGGGCGCCAACTGCCTGGGGTCGGGCGCGAAGATGGACAGGATGGTCGGCTCCGCCGCGCGCTGCAGCCAGGCCGTCACGCGACCCCGGGCATCCAGCCCGGCCTCCAGGTGCTGAGCCGTGACGGTGTGCAGGTAGTCGTGGTGCAGGTCGTCCTCGCGCGTCCACGTGACCTTGACCGGCTGGCCCTGCATCTGCTGCGCCAGCAGCGCGGCCTCGACGGCGAAGTCGGGCTTGGACTTGCGCCCGAAGCCGCCGCCCAGCAGCGTCACGTGGACGGTGACCTTGTCGGGATCCAGCCCGAGCCGCTTGGCGACGCGCTCGCGCGCGGCCTGGGGCGACTGCACCGAAGTCCACACCTCGCAGCGGCCGTCGACGATGCGGGCGGTAGCGGCCGGCGGCTCCATCGTCGCGTGGGCCAGGTGGGGCACGTAGTAGTCCGCCGCCACGCGCTTGGCCGCCTTGCCCAGCGCGGCCTCGGCATCGCCGTCGTTGCGCACGACCTTGCCGCCGGGCTTCTTCACCGCGGCCTCCAGCTCCTTGCGGAAGGCGACCGAGTCATAGCTGGCGTGCTCGCCGTCGTCCCAGACGAGCTTCAGCGCCTCGCGGCCCTTGATCGCGGCCCAGGTGTCCTTGGCGATGACGGCCACGCCGCCCAGCGGCTGGAACTCGCTCG
>JAEKKH010000321.1 GCA_019510465.1 Burkholderiales bacterium | reverse complement strand
GCGTGGTCACGCTGGTGGCCGTCGTGTTCGGCAAGACGCCGGATGCGAAGGACATCGGCGTCGGGGCGGCGCTGGGTGGGCCGCTGGCCTTGTCGACGCTGGCGTATGCGGTGGTCGGGGCGATGTTCCTGCTGGATCGTGCGCATCACCGCAAGAAGATCGCGCAGGAGTTCAGCACCGTGCGGCTCGCGCATGACCAGGCATGGTTCCTGGGTGTGTTCGTGTTCAAGGTGGCGCTGGGCCTCGTGGCGTTCGCGTGGAAGCCGTGGCTGGGCTGGCTGTTCCTGGCGGCGTATGCGCTCTATGTGTGGCGCGAGCTGCGAGGCGAGGGCGGTGGGGACGACGACGAGGCCGGCTTCGAGTTCGAGCCGCTGAAGCTGCGGCCGCACACCGAGCATCCGGCCACGATCTGGGCCGTGCTGCAGACGGTCGCGGCGCTGGTCGTCATCTTCTTCGCATCCCAGCTGTTCGTGCACCAGCTGGAAGCAGTCGGACCGTGGCTGGGCATGTCGCCGCAGCTGGTGGCGCTGCTGCTGAGCCCGGTCGCGACCGAGCTGCCGGAGATCCTCAACGCGGTGATCTGGGTGCGCCAGGGCAAGACCGAGCTGGCGCTGGGCAACATCAGCGGCGCGATGATGATCCAGGCGACCGTGCCGAGCGCGCTCGGCCTGTTCTTCACGCCGTGGCTGCTGGGCGCGCCGCTGCTGTGGGGGGCGGCGATCACGATGGCGGCGATCGTCGCGATGCTGGTGCTGCTGAAGCGCCACGCGTTGACGGCGAAGCGGCTGTTCGCAATGGCGGGGCTGTACGCGGTGTTCGCGGTCGGTGTGGCGCTGCGGTTCCACTGAGCCGCGCGCTGCCTTCGTCGGCACGGCACTGGGCGCGAAGCGAACTGCGGTTGACGCTGCGGTCAAACCGCCCCGCGACTAGACGGTCTTCCAGCCCAGTTGGTCGTACGCCTCGCCCTTGGACATGCTCTTGATGCCGAACTTCGTCTGGTCGGAGCCCAATTCCTGCACATACAGATGGAAGATGTGCATCCCGTACGCCACCGTCACGTGCGGCTTGGACTTCTGGTGGATGCCCTTGAGCACGATGACCGTATCGCCCGAATTGGCGACCGCCTGGCCCAGAGTGACCTTGGTCTTCATGCCGGGGTTGTCGTAGACGATCTCGGACATCGCGAACCGCGAGGCCGACGATTCCAGCATCGCCTTGATGTCGGCCTCGTTGTTGCGCAGCGTGGCATAGCGCGAGACGTCGTTGTCGACGCCGACCGCGTTCACGTCGTTCCACGCCTGCGCGGGACTCATGTAGTTCTTGAAGTCGCTGACCTGCGTCTTGTTCTCCGGCTTGTAGAACACCAGGGCCATGGTCGTCTCCTCTTCGGGCATCAGGTGCGAGGGCGCCTGTTCATGCCGGGACGATCTTGGCCGACGCGACCGGGGCGTCAATGACCCGTCGGGCTATTGACAAGCCCGTTGATGCGGCTTCGGGTATGGCGCGCAGGGCAGCGCCGCGCGCCGTCTCAGCGACTGATCGGCTTCAGCAAGCTCCGCACACGCGTCTTCTTCGCCGGCATCGGCATCGCCAGCGTCGGAACGTTCTGACCGTCGTCCTCGGTCTCGGCGACCACCGTCGTCTCCACCGTCTGCGGCGCGCGGTCGGCGTAGCGGGGCGGCCAGTCCTTGAGCACCGTGCGGCGTAGCAGCGCCAGGCCCGGGCCGGCGGTGAAGGTGCGTTCGAAGACGTGCGTCACCAGTTGGCGCTTGATCTTCTCGGTGATGATGATGGTGGAGCAGCGCGTGCCGTACGCGCCGTCGGGCGTGCGGATGAAGGCGGCGCTCAGCGCGCGCTCGCGCTCGCGCCCGATGCCGGTGCTGGGCAGCTGGTCGTCGGGGAAGGCGTCGCGGTCGGCGAGCGCGGTGAACAGCTGGCTGGACAATCCGTCGACGGACTCGGCCGTCTTCAGCGCCTCGCCCAGGCGTTGCTTGAGCTTCGTCACCTTCGGCCAGGGCGTGTCGAGCGACGCGTTGGACAGCCCGAAGATGCCGCGCTCGATGCGGCGCGGGATCGGCAGGTCGTTGCTGGCGAAGAAGCAGTCGCCGCGGCGGAAGTCGGCGGCGATCAGGTTGAACGGGGCGTAGCCGGACAGCGAGGTCTGCATCCAGAACTGGTCGGGGCGCAGCTCGGTGCGCAGCCAGTGCGGCACGATGCCGCCGCGGCTGGGGGCCTCGGGGTCGGCGTCCTGCGGGCGGCGCACGTTGGTGACGAGCGCCAGGCGGCCGGCGGCCGACAGGCCCAGCCAGGTGCCGCCGGCGTGCAGGTCGCGGCCGGCGAGGATTTCGGGGCCGCCCTCGGCCGGCGTCCACCAGGCCATGCGGGCGGCGGGGCGCTCGAAGAACTCGTCACGGTTGGTGGCGATCACCAGGGGGAAACGGCGGTTCTCGTCGATCGCGAGGGCTACGAGGCACATGGGGCAAACAGTTCGACGTGGCGGGCGCCGCGCAGCAGGCTGGCGTGCGGCAGCGAGGCCGTCTCCAGACGGGCCAGGAAGGCCCGCAGCGCGGCGTCCGGGTCGGCGCCGGGGAGCGGCGGCGACAGGCGGTAGGTCTCCATCAACGTCGCGTCCGCGCCGGGGTCGGCGACGGGCGGTTCTGCGGGATGGAGGGACGGCGCACGGGCATCAGGCAACGAGGCGATGGAAGCCGGGGAGGGCAGGTCGAATCGTAAGAGCACTTCCGTCGAGTTGAGGCCGCCGGCCGCGCCCAATGTGCGCTGGAATTCACGCACTTCCGAAATGACTCGCGGCGCATCGGCACGCGCGACACGATAGTAGACGCAGACCAGCCGTCCGGCCGTGCGGTCCGTCACGCTTTCACCCTGCTGAGCGCGCTCCACCAACGCACTATCCGGCGTTGTCGGCCGGGATCTCGTAGGGCAGGGCCCGCAGCCGCACGACGGGGCCGTCGGCCGCGCCGACGTGCAGTTCGCCGGCCTCGGCGAGCGCGCGCTTGACCTCGATCAGCACCGCATGCCGCGCGCCGCCCTCGGGGTGCGGCAGGCTGGCCGACAGCACGATCTGTCCCGCCGGCTGCTCGGGGTCGGCGGCGGCGAACACCTCGGCGCCCGCGGCAGCGGCCGCCGCGCCCTCGGCCAGCACCATGCGGCGCTTGAGCGTGCCGCGGTACTGGCTGCGCGCGACGATCTCCTGGCCCGGGTAGCAGCCCTTCTGGAAGTTCACCCCGCCCACCAGCTCGAGGTTGACCATCTGCGGCACGAAGGCCTCGACGGTGCTGGCCACGATGCGCGGCACGCCCGACTGCACCTCGAGCCAGTTCCAGACGTCGGGGCTGGACGTGCTGGCCCACGGCGGGATGGCGTCGGGCGCCGCTGCCCACAGCATGCGCGTGGCGCCCGCGGCGTCGGCCAGGCGGATGGCGGTGCCGCCGCCGACGGACGACGTCGCATACGGCGCGGCCGGGATCGGATGCTCGGCGTCGTCGTGCAGCAGCCCGGGCAGGGCGACGCCCCACAGCGCGATCTCGGCGGAGGCGTCGGTCAGCTTGCACCTGGCGCGCAGCACGAACATCGACAGGCGCTTGAGCGTGGGCGCGAGCAGGTCGGCGCTGCACGCGAGCAGGATCTCGTCGGGCGCCGTGCGCCACATCACGAAGCTGGCCAGCAGCCGGCCCTTGGGCGAGCAGTAGCCGGCCAGCCGCGCCTGCCCCAGGTCGAGCTTGACCGTCTCCTGCGTCAGCTGGCCGTTGAGGAAGGTGGCGGCGTCGTCGCCCTTGGCGCGGATGACGCCCCAGTCGGACAGGCGGACGGCCACGGCGGCGCCGAGGGCGAGGTCGGAAGAGGCGGTAGCAGTCGGACTCATGGGCACGATTATCATGGCGGCCCATCTTTCCCATCGCCAGCAGGGCCTCCGCTGGGGACGCCCGGTTTCCATGCTCAAACGCCTGTTCCTGTTGCTGCTCGTGCTCGCCGCGGCGGCTGCCGGCGCCGCCTACTGGTGGCTGCAACATCCGCTGAAGCTCGCGCACGACGACGTCGAGGTCTCCATCGAGCCCGGCACGCCGGTGCGCGAGATCGTGCGGCTGTGGCGCGACGCGGGGGTCGATGTGCCGCCCGAACTGCTCTACCAGTGGTTCCGCTGGTCGGGCGACGCGAAGCGCATCCGCGCGGGCAGCTACCTGGTGTCGCAGGGCGCGACGCCGCGCTCGCTGCTCGAGAAGATGGTGCGCGGCGACGAGGAACTCGAGTCGGTGCACATCATCGAGGGCTGGACGGTCCGGCAGATGCGCGCCGCGCTCGCCGCCGCGCCGGGCCTGAAGCCGACGACGGCGGGCATGAGCGACGACGCGCTGATGGCCGCGATCGGCGCGCCCGCCGGCGAGAAGGCCGAAGGGCGCTTCTTCCCCGACACCTATGTCTACAGCAAGGGCGTCAAGGACCTCCTCGTGCTCAAGCGCGCGCACGACGCGCTCGAGCGCCAGCTGCAGGCCGCCTGGGCGCTGCGCGCGGCCGACAGCCCGCTGAAATCGCCCGCCGAGGCGCTGACGCTGGCGTCCGTCATCGAGAAGGAGACGGGCGCGGTGTCCGACCGCGGCAAGGTGGGCGCGGTGTTCACCAACCGCCTGCGCATCGGCATGCCGCTGCAGTCGGACCCGACGGTGATCTACGGCCTGGGCGCGGGCTACGACGGCAGCCTGCACAAGATCGACCTGCAGACGGACACGCCCTACAACTCGTACACCCGCGCCGGCCTGCCCCCCACGCCGATCGCGCTGCCGGGGCGCGAGGCCTTGCGCGCGGCCGTGCGGCCGGAGCCGATCAAGGCCTTGTATTTCGTCTCGCGCGGCGACGGGACGAGCGTCTTCAGCGAGACGCTCAACGCCCATAATGCCGCGGTGAACCAGTACATCCGCGGCGGCCACAAATGACGCCGGTGAACCCCCTGGCCGCCGGCGCGGCCGGCCGCTTCGTCACCGTCGAAGGCATCGACGGGGCCGGCAAGTCGTCGCACATCGCGGCGCTGGCCGACTGGGCGCGCGCGCGCGGCGTCGAGGTCGTGCTGGCGCGCGAGCCGGGCGGCACGCCGTTGGCCGAGAAGCTGCGCGGGTTGTTCCTGCACGAGCCGATGGACGCGCTGACCGAGGCGCTGCTCGTGTTCGCGGCACGGCGCGACCACCTGCGCAGCGTCATCGAGCCGGCGCTGGCGCGCGGCGCACTGGTGCTGTGCGACCGCTTCACCGATTCCACCTTCGCCTACCAGGGCGCCGGCCGCGGCTTCGACGGCGCGGTGCTGGCGCAGCTCGAAGGCTGGGTGCAGCAAGGCCGCCAGCCCGATCTCACGCTGTGGTTCGACGTCGACCCGGCCATCGCCGCGCAACGCCGCGCCGCGGCTCGCGACGCCGACCGGCTCGAGCGCGAGGACGAGGCCTTCTTCGCCCGCGTGCGCGGCGGGTACGCGTCACGCGCGCAGGCGGCGCCCGCGCGCTTCGCGCGCATCGATTCGTCGCAGCCGCTGGACGCGGTGCGCGCCGACGCGATCGACGCGCTGGCGTCGCGTGGCTGGTACCGGGTGTGAGCATGACCCCCGACGACTCCACGCTGCCCTGGCTCGCCGGCCCGGCGCGCGACATCGCGACGCGCCAGCGCGGCCACGCGCTGCTGTTGCAGGGCAATGCCGGGGCGGGCGTGTTCGAGCTCGCGCTGCGCGTCGCGCGCACCTGGTTGTGCGAAACGGCGGCCGCCGACGCGCCCTGCGGCCGCTGCACGGCGTGCCACCTGCTGGCCACCAACAGCCACCCCGATCTGCTGGCGCTGCTGCCCGAGCTGACACAGGTCGAGCTCGGCTGGAGCGTGGGCGGCAACGACGCGCCGGAAGCGGGCGACGGCGAGGGCAGGGCCAAGCGCAAGCCCAGCAAGGAGATCCGCATCGAGGCCGTGCGCGACGCGATCGGCTGGACGCAGAAGAGCTCGTCGCGCGGCCGAGCCAAGGTGCTGCTGCTGTTTCCGGCGGACGCGATGAACCTCGTGGCGTCGAACGCGCTGCTCAAGACGCTGGAGGAGCCGCCCGAGGGCGTGCGCCTGCTGCTGGTCGCCGAGGACGCCGAACGCCTGCTGCCCACGCTGCGCAGCCGCTGCCAGCGCCTGCTGTTCGAGGGCCCGACGCCGGAACAGGCGCTCGCGTGGCTGGAGGGGCAGGGCGCCGCCAACGCGCCGGTGCTGCTGGCCGCGGCCGGCGGGCAGCCGCTCGCGGCGCGCCGTCTCGCCGCCGAGGGCTTCGACGCCGCGGCCTGGATCGCGCTGCCCCGGCGTGTCGCCGAAGGGCGTTGGGAACCGCCCGCAGGCGCGACGATCCCGCGCCTGCGCGAGGTGCTGCAGAAGCTTTGCCACGACGCGATGGCGCTGGCCGCCGGCGCCGAGCCGCGCTACTTCCCGGCCGACAGCCTGCCGCCCGTGGCCGCCTGGCCCCGGCTCGCCGACTGGTCGCAGTCGCTCGCACGGCTCGCCCGCCACGACGAGCACCCGTTCAACGCCCCGCTGATCACCGACAGCCTGCTGACCGAGGCCAAGGCCGTGTGGACGAAGTCGCGCGGGCGCGCCTGAGCGGGCTCACTTCGAGGTGTCGAACAGCGAGTGCGTCTTCAGCCACGCGACGACGGCGCCCTCGAGCGCGACGTATTCGGCCTTGGTGAAGTAGCGGTTGTCGAGGTCGATGGCGTGCGTGAAATTGCCGCTGCCCGTGGGCGACATCAACTCGTAGGTGACGTACTCGCCGACGTGCGCGCTGCTGCAGGTGGCCGTCACGCTGATCGGCAGCCCCGCGGTGCACAGGATGTTGACGGCCAGTGCGTGCTCGATCGCCAGCATCTCCGTGTTGGCGGCGTAGCTGCCCGCCACGAAGTTGGCCGACGACGACGGACCGCCCAGGTTGTCGCCCCACAGGTGCAGCCATTCCTCGCCCTGGCGCCCACCGGCCCCGCCCCGGCCACTGGCCGCCGCCGCCGAAGCGCCCATCACGCTGCCGCCGCCCTTGCGCCCGCCCTTGACGGTCAGGACCTTGGCGCCGCTGGTGCTCTTGCCATGCTTGCCGACCGTGGCCCGGCTCTGCACGACGCTGCCGATCAACGACGGCCCCACGCGCGCGCCGTCCAGTCGCATGGCGACGTTGAAGACCCGGGTGACGTTGTCGCCCCAGAGTTCCTTGGTGGTCTTGTAGCGGTCGGTGGCGTCGTCGTACTCGGGCTCCTCGACCTCCATCTCGACGTCCCAGTCCTTCTTGCCCAGGCCAGTCCAGAGCTTGCCGCAGCCCGCGCACTGGGCGCTGGTCGGTGGCACCGCGCCGGTGGCGATGATCTCTTCGTTGCAGTGGTCGCAGGTATGGGAATAGGTGGGCATCGAGGATTCGCTCGGCAGGGATGATGGCCGGCGACGCTACACGATGCCTCGTCGCGAACCTAGGGGGTTGGGGTCAGGTCTTGAACGTTGCGGGGTCAGGTCTTGATTCGTGCAGTTCTCGCCAGCCTCCCGGCTCTCCGGAACCAATGGCGTCGACGCGCCCACGCGCCCACGCGACAGGTCGCTGCGACATTCAAGACCTGACCCTGCAACGTTCAAGACCTGACCCCAACCGAGGATGGCGCCGACGCGCCCGCTCAGCCCACGCGCCCGCACGACAGGTCACTGCGACATTCAAGACCTGACCCCGTCCGACGGCCGCCGCATCGTGATGGCGTCGAACGGGCAGCGCAGGGCGCACAGGCTGCAGCCGGTGCAGCCGTCGGCCTGGTGCAGCACGGCGGACTTGCGCCAGTCGGGCATCGTCTCCAGGCTGAGGACGCGCGGGTCGCAGGCGGCGACGCAGCGGCCGCAGCCGGTGCAGCGCTCGCTGTCGACCAGCG
>JAEKKH010000320.1 GCA_019510465.1 Burkholderiales bacterium | reverse complement strand
GGTTCTTCATCTTCATGCGCACGGTGGCGGCATTGCGGCCACCGCGGCTGTATTCGGTCTTCAGCACGACCATCGGGTCCTTGCCCTGCATGATGACGTTGCCGGCGCGGATTTCCTGAGCGATTTTCATGGGTCGATTCCAGAAACTAGTCGAGACTAGGGAGCGCGTTACGGTTGGGTCGAGGAGGGGGCGCCGGACGCGGGCACCTGAGGGCGCGGCCGCGTGGCGTTCGCTCGCGCAGCCGGACATCCTGCCGCTCACGTAACGCAAAGCCCTTTATTCTATCGCTTTTCGGCCACGAAGGCGAGGAGGCGGGTGGCCAGGTCCGGCGCTCCGAGCAATTGCGCCCGCCAGGCCTGCGCGGCTGCGGCGGCGGCGTCCAGCGCCGGCGGCGTCCACGCGGGAAGCGGTGCGGCGGGGTCGTCGAGGGCGTTCCAGGCGGCGGTCCAGTCGCGGATCGCCTCGGCGGCAGCGGGCGCGGCGCGCGCGAGCGAGCGCTCGAGGAAGGCCCCGATCTTGGCGCCGTGCGCCCCGTCCTCCTGTGGGTAGGCCTGCCAGATGAACGGCCGTCCGGCCCACTGGGCGCGCACCCACGAGTCCTCGCCACGCACGAAGTTCAGGTCGGACGCCCACAGCAGGCGGTCATAGCCGCCTTGCGTGAGCCAGGGCAGCGCGACCTGGCGGAGCGTGGCGGCGTCGCCGCCCGCCATCGCGAGCGCGGCCCGCGCGGCTCCGGTGGCCGCGCCCGGCGTGGTCGCGATCGCGGTGGGCCGGCCGTCGGCGGCGAGGGACGCGACGAGACGATCGAGCGGCGCGCCGGGGTAGCAGAACACGCTGACGAGGCGCTCGTCCGGCGCGAGCGCCAGGCCCTGCGACGCCAGCCAGCCGGCGCGGTCGAACAGCGCCTGCTCGGACGCCAGCGCCGGCTCGCGCAGCAGGCCGCCTGTGCGCGCCGTGAAGCCGGGATAGAAGAACCACTTCACCAGCCCGCGGGCCGGCCCGCTCATCTGCGGCGAGGCGAGCGCGTGGCTGCGCTCGACGTAGTCCTCGGCGCTGAGGTATTCCAGGTTGATCCAGACCGGTGGCCGGGCCTGGTCGCCGTGCACGGCCATCGCGGCCAGGAAGGCGGGCGCGGGGTCGCAGCCGAAGGCCTCGACGACGACATCGCCAGGGGGCGGGAAATCGGTCGACGTCAGCCAGGCCGAGACATCGACGCCATCGTGGCCGTCAGGGGCCATCCAGCGCAGGGCGCTCGGGTCGTCGACCCACAGCCGCACCCGCTGCCCGCGCTCGGCCAGGTTGCAGGCCAGGCGCCAGCACACGCCGATGTCGCCGAAGTTGTCGATCACGCGGCAGAAGATGTCCCACGACAGGGTCGGGGAGGGTGGGAGCGTCGCGAGGGCCATGAGGGGTCAGGAGTCGGGGTCAGGTCTTGAATCTTGCAGGGTCTTGAATCTTGCACTACGCCGGCGGACTTTGAGGCAGGGCGTCCCGCTACATGAGGAATGGAGACCTGACCCCGCGACAATCAAGACCTGACCCCGCAAGATTCAAGACCTGACCCCGGCCGGGTGGCGGCGGCGCGGCACAATGACGAGTCCATGCCTCGTCCCAAGTCCCCGAATTCCGCGCCGGCCGACGCCGGTGCGCCGATCCCGGCCGCCGTCGCCAAGAAGGGCGGACCGACGGCGTTCCCCGTGTCGTCGTCGCAGCTCGGCAGCGTCGAGGACGTCGAGGCCTGGATCGAGGATCCGGCGCACGAGGACAGCCGCGCCAGCAAGGCCGAAGCGGCCGACCGGGCGGCCGTCGACGCCGCGCGTGCGGCGCGCGAGCGCGTGCTTGCCGAAGTGGCCGCGTTGCCGGCGATGCCCGGCGTCTACCGCTACTTCGACGTCGCGGGCAACGTGCTGTACGTCGGCAAGGCGCGCAACCTCAAGCGCCGCGTCGCCAGCTACTTCCAGAAGGACCACGGCGGCACGCGCATCGGCCACATGATCGGCCGCATCGCGCGCATGGAGACGACGGTGGTGCGCACGGAGGCCGAGGCGCTGCTGCTCGAGAACAACCTGATCAAGACGTTGAACCCGAAATTCAACATCCTGTTCCGCGACGACAAGAGCTATCCGTACCTGCGCCTGGTCACGCACGCGTTCCCGCGCGTGGCCTACTACCGCGGCGCGGTCGACCGCAAGCACAAGTACTTCGGGCCGTATCCGGGGGCGTGGGCCGTCAAGGAGACGATCCAGTTGATCCAGAAGGTGTTCCGCCTGCGCACCTGCGAGGACACCGTGTTCGCCAACCGTTCGCGGCCCTGCCTGCTGTACCAGATCCAGCGCTGCTCGGGGCCGTGCGTGGGGCTGGTCTCTGCGGCCGACTACGCGCGTGACGTCAACGACGCCGAGCGCTTCCTGCTCGGCGACCACGAGACGGTGATGGCGGAGCTGCAGTCGCAGATGCTGCGCCACGCCGCGGTGCTCGAGTTCGAGCGCGCCGCGGAATTCCGCAACCGCATCTCGGCGCTGTCGCGCGTGCTGCACCAGCAGGCCATGGACGAGAGCAGCCTGTCGGCGCGCGACAAGGACGTCGACATCCTCGCCGTGAAGGTGCAGGGCGGCCGCGCCTGCGTCAACCTCGCGATGGTGCGCGGCGGCCGCCACCTCGGCGACCGCGCGTACTTCCCGACGCACGTGGAGGACGCCACGGCGATCGGCGGAGGCCTGGAGGCCGACCTCGGCGAGGACGACGACGCGCCGGTCGAGGCCGCTGAACCCGCTGTGCAGGTGCTGGAGGCCTTCATCGCGCAGCACTATCTGGGCAGCGCGCCGCCACCGCAATGGGTCACGAGCCATCCGGTGAGCAAGTCGCTGGTCGAGGCGCTGTCGCAGCAGACGGGGATGAAGATCGCCGTGCAGCACAACCCGCGCGAACAGCGCCGCATCTGGCTCGAGATGTGCGAGAAGGGCGCCGACCTCGCGCTCGGCCGCCTGCTGGCCGAGGAAGGCTCGCAGCGCGAGCGCACGCGCGCGCTCGCCGACGCGATCGACCTGGCGCCCGACGACCTCGACACGCTGCGCATCGAGTGCTTCGACATCAGCCACACCGCCGGCGAGGCGACGCAGGCGTCGTGCGTGGTCTACGAAGGCCACAAGATGCAGAGCGCGCAGTACCGGCGCTTCAACATCACCGGCATCGTCGGCGGCGACGACTACGCCGCGATGCGGCAGGTGCTCACGCGCCGCTATTCGCGCTTCGGCGTCGCGCCGGCGGTGGCGTCGGCGGGCTTGCAGCCGGCGTCCGCGGACGAGGCGACGGTCGATGCGGCGCAACAGGTGTCGCAGGATGTCGCGGCCGACGCGCAGTCCGACCCGCTGACCGGCGCGCCGCTGGCGGCCGAATCGACCGGCAGCGAGGAGCCGTTGGTCGACGCCGCGCTCGCCGAACCCGCTGGCGGAACGCCCGCCGGGGCGGGCGCCAGGCCGGAGAAGAAATCGTCCAGCGCGCGCCTGCCCGACCTGGTGCTGGTGGATGGTGGCCGTGGCCAGGTCGCGATGGCGCGCGAGGTCTTCCGCTCGCTGGGCCTGGACATCTCGCGCATCGTCGGCGTGGAGAAGGGCGAGGGCCGCAAGGTCGGCCTCGAGGAGCTCGTCTTCGCCGACGGCCGCGACAAGCTCGCGCTGCCGCCCGATTCCGCCGCGCTGATGCTGGTGGCGCAGATTCGCGACGAGGCGCATCGCTTCGCGATCACGGGCATGCGCGCCCGGCGCGCGAGCGTGCGAACGGGGGGCAGCAAGCTGGAGGAAATCCCTGGCATCGGCGCGAAGAAGCGCGCAAAGTTGTTACAACGTTTTGGCGGCGTCCGCGGCGTCGTGGCCGCCAGCGTTGAAGAATTGATGGCCGTCGATGGCATCTCGCGAACCCTGGCCGAGGAGATCTACCGTGCCCTGCACTGACCAACGAGACGGCGCGCCGCACGCGCCCGGACGGCTGCGCCGCGTCGCCGCCTGGCTGGGCTTTTGTGCCTTGTCCGCCTGCCAGACGCCGGCCCCGCAACCGGCGCCGCGCGCGCCGTCGCCCGCGCCCGCGCCGCGCGTGACGCCCGCGCCCGTCCCGGCGCCCGCGCCGTACGCGCGCCCGGCACGCACGGCCGAGGAGTACAAGCGCCAGATCGCGCTGCGCCTGGTCGCGGCCAACCCCAAGACCACCTACCTCACGCGGGCGCCCGACATCCTGCTGGCGATCCCGATCCTGGAGGTCGAGGTCAACGCCGACGGCAGCGTGCGCCACATCAGTGTCGTGCGCACGCCCACGCAGGCCACCGACACCGTGCAGCTCGCGATCGACGCCGTCCGGCGCTCGGCCCCGTTCGGCGACGCGTCGCAGGTGCCCCGGCCGTGGAAGTTCATGCAGGTGTTCCTGTTCAACGACGACCGTCACTTCAAGCCCAAGGATCTCGATTGAGCGCGCCGCGCGACCGGCTGCGGACACCCACATCCGCGCGTCACGCGTTGCAAGGCAGAATGCTGCGATGTTCTTCACGATCCCGACTCTGCTGACCTGGGCGCGCATCGTCGCGATCCCGCTGATCGTGGGCGTGTTCTACCTGCCGCTCGCCGATCCCATGCGCAACCTGATCGCCACGGTGCTGTTCGTGGTGACCGCGCTGACCGACTGGCTCGACGGCTACCTCGCGCGCAGGCTGAACCAGACGTCGGCCTTCGGTGCCTTCCTCGATCCGGTGGCCGACAAGTTCCTCGTCTGCGCGTCGCTGCTGGTGCTGGTGCACCTGCAGCGCTGCAACGCGCTGCTGGCGCTGGTCATCATCGGGCGCGAGATCGCGATCTCGTCGCTGCGCGAATGGATGGCCCAGATCGGTGCGTCCAAGAGCGTGGCGGTGCACATGCTCGGCAAGTGGAAGACGACGATGCAGATGGTCGCCATCCCGTTCCTGCTGTTCGACGGCCGCCTGTTCGGGTTCATCTACACGCACCTGTGGGGAACCTGGCTGCTCGTCATTGCCGCGGTGCTGACGATCTGGTCGATGGTCTACTACCTGCAGAAGGCGATCCCGGAGATCCGAGCAAAGGCAAAGTGAGCAGGCCCTGGCGATCAGGGTTTGCGCTGATCGCGCTCCCGGCGCCAGCGCAAGCTTGTGTAACGAATCGCCATACAATCCGCCTCTCGCTTGACACTGTCAGGCCACAAGGTCTGTAATCATCCGTGGCCGCCGAGGCCTCGATTTTTTCAAGGCGGGACGCCGTGCAGATGGCGGTCCGCCGCGGTCCGAAGCGACCGCTCCATCAAACAATCGCCAGCGTATTTCCGAGAGGGGGTTCCTTCGTGAACAAGTCTGAATTGATCGAACACATCGCCCGCCAGGCCGACATCTCCAAGGCCGCGGCGACCCGCGCGCTGGAGGCGGTCATCGGTGGCGTGAAGACCACCTTGAAGAAGGGTGGCAGCGTGTCGATCGTCGGGTTCGGCACCTTCGCCGTGACCAAGCGCGCCGCGCGCGTGGGCCGCAATCCGCGCACCAAGGAACCCATCAAGATCAAGTCGGCCAAGGTGCCGAAGTTCCGTCCGGGCAAGGGCCTGAAGGACGCGGTCAACTGACAGCCGGGTGCCGAGCCGCCCGCACCGCGGCGGCGCGCGGCACCCCGACTCCAGCGGGTGCTTAGCTCAGTTGGTAGAGCAGCGCCCTTACACGGCGTAGGTCGGCGGTTCGAGCCCGTCAGCACCCACCACCCCTCGATCGATTCCCTGTTCCGGTCGAACCAGGCGAACTCCGGCAACCGAGTTCGCCTTTGTCGTTTTTTGCGATAGCGATCCTCGTTCCGTTCCAAGAGGCTTTCCATGTTTGATTTCGTCCGGTCGCACAACCGACTCCTGCAGGTCGCCCTCGGCCTCCTGATCATCCCGTCGTTCGCGATCTTCGGCGTGTCGAGCTACACGTCGAGCAACAGCGAGCAGTCGCAGGCCGTGGCCTCCGTCGACGGCCGCGACATCTCACGCGCCGAGTGGGACAACCAGCATCGCAAGGATGTCGAACTGATCCGCCAGCGCGCGCCGCAGGTCGACCTCAAGCTGCTGGACACACCCGAGGCACAGCGTCGTTCGCTCGACACCCTCGTGCGCGAGCGCGTGACGACGGCCGCGATCGACCACGAGCACCTGGCCGTGAGCGAGGACCGCGCGCTGCGCGAGTACCAGACCAATCCGGAGTTCGCGCCGCAGCGCGCCATGACCAAGGAACAGCGCGACGCCTGGCTGAAGGATCGCGGCCTCACCGGCAACCAGTTCCTGGCCAACATCGCCCAGTCCATGCAGCGCCAGGAAGCGACGCGCGGCCCTGCGGACAGCGGCTTCCTGCCCGCCGTCACGCTCAAGGCCAGCACCGACGCCTGGTTCGACCAGCGCGAGATCCAGTGGCAGCACTTCGACCCGAAGGACTACGCCGGCAAGATCCAGCCCACCGACGCGCAGGTCGACGCCTACTACAAGGCGCACTCGGCCGAGTTCTTCGCGCCGGAGCAGGCGAAGATCGAGTACGTGGTGCTCGAGCCCGCCGCGCTGGTCGGCCAGGTCAAGGCCGACCCGACGCTGGTGCAGGAGTACTACAAGAACAATGCGGCCCGCTACACGACGCCCGAGGAGCGCAGCGCCAGCTACATCCTGGCCAAGGTGGCGCCCGATGCATCGCCCGCCGACGTCGCCAAGGCCAAGGCCCTGGCCGAAAGCGAGCTGGCCGAGGTCCGCAAGAACCCCGCGGCCTTCTCCGACATCGCCAGGAAGATCCCGCAGGACGGCGGCCCGCTCGAAGGCGGCGACCTCGACTTCATGCGCAAGGGCGCGCTCGGCATGCCGGCGCTCGACGACGCCCTCTTCAAGATGAAGAAGGACGAGATCAGCGACATCATCCGCATCGACAGCGGCTTCCAGATCATCAAGGTCACCGGCGTGCGCGGCGGCACCGCCAAGACCTTCGACGAGGTCAAGGGCGAAATCGCGGACCTGCTCAAGCAGCAGGAAGCGCAGAAGCTGTTCACGAGCGACGCCGAGAAGTTCAGCAACACGGTCTACGAACAGCCCGACAGCCTCGACCCGGCCGCCAAGGCGTTCCAGCTGACCAAGCAGACCGCGACGGTGCAGCGCACGCCCGCGCCGGACGCGCAGGGCCCGCTGGCTTCGCCCAAGCTGCTGTCGGCGGTGTTCGCATCCGACGCCATCAAGGCCAAGCACAACACCGAGGCCATCGAGGCCGGCCCCAGCCAGCTGGTGTCCGCGCACGTGGTCGAGTACCTGCCGCAGCGCACGCGTCCGCTGGCCGAGGTGCACGACCAGGTCGTGGACGCGGTGCGCAAGGCCGAGGCGGCCGCGGCCGCGAAGAAGGATGGCGAGGCGCGCGTCGCCGAGGCGAAGAAGGACGCTTCGCTGGCGCTGCCGCAGACGGCCACCGTCAGCCGCATGGACCGCAGCGGCGGCGTGCCGGCGCAGGTGATGCAGGCCGCGTTGAAGGCCGACGTGTCCAAGGGCCCGGTCGCTGTCGGCGTCGCGTTGCCCGACGGCGGCTACGCCGCGATCCGGGTCATGAAGTCCACGCCGCACGTGCCCAACACCGCCGAATCCGCGCAATGGAAGAACGTGGCCACCGAGGCCTACGAGGAAGCCGTGACGCAGGCCGTCTACGATTCGCTGAAGCTGCGCTACAAGACCAAGTACAACGACGAGCGCATCGCCAAGGTCACGTCGCAAGCGGCATCCGCCCCGAACTGAAAAAGCGCGCTATAATCGTTGGCTCCGGTGGTGGCTATAGCTCAGTTGGTAGAGTCCCAGATTGTGATTCTGGTTGTCGTGGGTTCGAGTCCCATTAGCCACCCCACCCGAACATGACGAAGAAAGCTCCTGCACTGCCAGGAGCTTTTTTTT
>JAEKKH010000170.1 GCA_019510465.1 Burkholderiales bacterium | reverse complement strand
CGGAATGAGCGGCGAGGAGGTGCAGGCGAAGGTGCGCGCCGTGATGGCGGAGGTCGGCCTGACGCCGCAGCAGATCAACCGCTACCCGCACGAGTTCTCCGGCGGCCAGTGCCAGCGCATCGGCATCGCGCGGGCGCTGATCCTCGAGCCCAAGGTGATCATCTGCGACGAGCCGGTGTCCGCGCTCGACGTGTCGATCCGCGCGCAGATCGTCAACCTGCTGCAGGAGCTGCAGCGCCGCAAGGGCCTGGCGCTGATCTTCATCGCGCACGATCTCGCCGTGGTCAAGCACATCAGCGACCGGGTGCTGGTGCTGTACCTGGGCAAGCCGATGGAGATCGCGCAAGGCGACGCGCTGTATGCGCGGCCGGGGCATCCGTACACCGAGGCCCTTCTGTCGGCGGTTCCCGTCCCCGATCCGCGCATCGAGCGCGGCAAGGTGCTGCAGCTGCTCTCGGGCGACATGCCCTCGCCGATCGCGCCGCCCTCGGGCTGCGTGTTCAGGACACGCTGCCCGAAGGCCATCCCGCGCTGCGCGCAGGAACTGCCGGCACTGCGCGCGCTCGATGGCGAGACGTCGGTGGCCTGCCTGCTGGCGCCCGATCGCACGGCTTGACCTGACCAGCCATTGCAGCGGACATCCGCCCGCTTGCGCAATGGGCGGTTCTCCCTCTGGAACGCACCCGCAACGTAGGGGGATGCCGCTCGCGGGCATCGCGCCTATAGTCGATTTCCACGTCCGCGCGGGCCGGGAGGGCACGCGCCGCCCGAGGTTTCCGGTCTGGAGAGAGACAGCATGCCCAAGCTTCCGCGCATCCGTTGGACCCTGGCCGCCTGCGGGCTCGCGATCATGGCGACGATCGTGGTCGTCACGGCCTGCAGCTCCGGCCCGCGCGCCGGCGAGGTGCTGGACGAGGCGATGCAGGCAGGCCGCAGCGCCGAGTCGTTCGCGCAGGCCGACGAGGACTGGTTCCACGACATGGACAACGGCGTCGCGCTGACGCCCGAGGAGATCAAGGGCCGCAACATGTGGATCGTCTGGAGCGGCGGCAACGACCGCTTCTGGGACGGCCTGACCACCACCACGTTCGGCGCGTTCGACCTGCTCAAGATCGTGTCCTCGCATCCCGATCTGGGCTTCACGCGCGCCAACCGCTGGAACAATCTCGGGCTGGTCAACGAGCCCTGCTTCCAGGCCGCCACGGCCCCCGACCCGAAGCGCTTCGGGCTGTGGCTGGACCAGCGCAGCACCAGCTGCCCGGCCGATCCCTTCGAGAACGAGACGAAGTATCCCGGCGTGAAGATCGGCGCGCGCGGCAGCGCGAAGATGCCTGACGGCAGCACCTTCCCGGTCGGCTCGTTCTACGGCTACGCCACGGGCGTCGCCGGCCTGCGCCTGTTCCCGAACCCGAAGTTCGACGAGGCCGCCGCCGCGCGCTGGGATCCGAAGCGCTACTACACCGATCCCGCGTACTACAACGACAAGGATCTCGTGCGCCCGTACCGCGTGGGCATGTCCTGCGGCTTCTGCCACGTCGGCCCCAGCCCGACGCATCCGCCGGCCGATCCGGCCGCGCCGCAATGGGCCAACCTCAGTTCGTCGGTGGGCGCCCAGTACATGTGGGTCGACCGGCTGTTCATCTTCAACGCCAACAAGCCCGAGGGCCAGCGCAATTTCATGTACCAGCTGGCGCACACCTTCCGCCCGGGCAGCATGGACACGTCGCTGATCTCCACCGACGGCATCAACAACCCGCGCACCATGAACGCGGTCTACGACTTCCCCTCGCGCATGGGCATGGCCGCGCGCATCGGCGACGAGAAGCTCGCCGGCGGCGGCCTCGACAACAAGCAGTTCAACCAGTTTCCCGGCGCGCCCGACGCGCTCAAGGGTTTCTTCACGGCGCCCGATGCGGTCAAGACGCCGCACGTGCTCAAGGACGGCGCCGATTCCGTCGGCCTGCTGGGCGCGCTCAACCGGGTCTACCTCAACATCGGGCTGTTCAGCGAGGAATGGCTGCTGCACTTCAACGCGGTCGTCGGTGGCAAGCCCATCACGCCGATCACGATCGCCACCGCGGAGAAGAATTCCGCGTACTGGCGCGCCACCGAGGCCGGCACGTACGACACGGCCCTGTTCTTCCTGAAGACGGCGCAGCCCGACCGCCTGAAGGATGCGCCGGGCGGCGCCGATTTCCTCAAGGACGACGCGGTGCGCCTGTCGCACGGCAAGGATGTGTTCGCCAACACCTGCGCCCGCTGCCACTCCAGCAAGGCGCCGCCATTGCCCGCCTCGCTCGACCTGAACGCCAAGGCCTGTGCCGGCGCGAACTACCTCGGCTGCTTCAAGCGCTACTGGTCGTACACGCAGACCGACGGCTACAAGGCGGCGATGCGTGCCGTCGTCCAGGCGCCGGACTTCCTGCAGGGCAACTACCTGTCCACCGACGCGCGCATCCCCGCGACGCTGCTGCGCACCAACGCCTGCAGTCCGCTCGCCACCAATGCGATCGCCGGCAACATCTGGGACAACTTCTCGTCGCAGAGCTACAAGCAGCTGCCCTCGGTGGGCAGCATCACGATCACCAACCCGCTCACCGGCGAGCCCATGCCCTACGCGATGCCCGCGGGCGGCCGCGGCTACACGCGCGTGCCGTCGCTGATCAGCGTGTGGTCGACCGCGCCCTACCTGTTGAACAACAGCGTCGGCACGTTCACGCCCGATCCCTCGGTCGCCGGGCGCATGAAGATGTTCGACGCATCGATCGAGCAGATGCTGTGGCCCGAGAAGCGCCAGCACGACGCCGTGTTCGGCGACAAGGTGCTGGGCACCATCGACCGCACCACGCAGCGCAGCCGCATCTTCATCCCCGCCGGCTACCTGCCCAAGGCCCTGCAGCCGCTGCAGGGCCTGCACCGCTTCATCCCCTCGTGGGTCGACACGGGCGGCGACGTCACGCTGGACAAGATCCCCAGGGGCGTGCCGGTGGGCTTGCTGTCCAACATCATCCTGCCATCGGAGACCGACACCACGCTCGACGAGGGCCAGCGGCTGGCGAACATCGGCGCGCTGGCGCTCGAGCTGCAGGCCGACCTGCTCAAGGCGCCGGACGACGCCACCGACGACCAGCTGATGCAGACCTTCCGCAACCTCGGCCCGCGCCTGCTCAAGCTCAGCAAGTGCCCCGACCTGGTCGTCAATCGCGGCCACTACTTCGGCAGCACGCAGTTCAACCGGCAGGACGGCCTGAGCGCCGACGAGAAGGCCTTCGGACATGAGCCGGAGCTGACCGACGACGACCGCCGCGCGCTGATCGCCTTCCTGAAGACGTTCTGACGCGTTGCAATCGGGGCATGACAGTCGCAGCGCACGAGCAGGACTGGGACGTCGTCGTCGTCGGCTCGGGCGCCGGTGGCGGCACGCTCGCCGCGCGGCTGGCCGAGCGGGGCCTGCGTGTGTTCCTGCTGGAGGCCGGCGGCGACGCGCCCGCCGAGGCCGTGCCGGGCATGCCCGAGGATCACGACATCCCCGCCTTCCATCCGTTCGCCTCCGAGAATGCGGCGATGCGCTGGGACTTCCGGGTGCGTCATTACGCCGACGCCAGGCAGCAGGCGCGCGACTGGAAGAGCGCCGACGGCACCGTGCTGTACCCGCGCGCCGCCACGCTGGGCGGCTGCACCGCGCACAACGCGATGATCTTCATGCTGCCGCACGACGCCGACTGGGACGCCATCGCCGCGCTCACCGGCGACGACAGCTGGCGCGCCAAGGCGATGCGGCGCTATGCGAAGCGCGTCGAGGATTGCCGCCATCGCCCGTTCTGGCGCGCCCTGGCGGCGCTGGGCATCGATCCGCTGGGCCACGGCTGGCACGGCTGGCTGCACGTCGAGCGCGCGATGCCGCTCGAGGCGTTCTTCGACTTCGCGATGCTGCGGCTGATCGTCGCCACCACCGCCGTCGTCACCCTCGGCGTCCGCCGGCCGCTGTCCAGCCTGTGGCGCGCGCTGCGCGGGCGCGGCGACCCGAACGCGCGGCGCCTGGGCGGCAAGCCGTTCGAGGGGGCGTGCTACACGCCGCTGTCCACCACCGGCCATCGGCGCATGGGCGCCCGCGAGCGCGTGCTGGCGGTGCGCGAGCGCCATCCCGACCGGCTGCACGTCGAGCTCGATGCCCTGGCCACGCGCGTGCTGTTCGACGAGCAGCAACGCGCGGTGGGCGTCGAGTACCGCAAGGGCCGCCACCTCTATCGCGCGCATGTCCAGCCGCAGGACGCGAGCGAGCTGCGCCAGGTGCGCGCGAAGCGCGAAGTGGTGCTGTGCGGCGGCGCATTCAACACGCCGCAGCTGCTGATGCTGTCGGGTGTCGGCCCGGCCGAGGAGCTGCGGCGCCACGGCATCGACGTGCGCGTGGAGCTGCCCGGCGTCGGGCGCAACCTGCAGGATCGCTACGAGGTGGCGGTGACGTATCCGATGCCCGCGCGCTGGATCGGCCTGCGCGGCGCGCATTTCCGGCGCGGCGACGGCGCGTTCCGCGAATGGGAGGCGAACCCGCGCGGCGGCATGTACATCTCCAGCGGCGCCACCATCGGCCTGGTGCAGCGCTTCGGCCCGCCGAAGGGCGACCCCGACATCTTCGCGATGGCGCTGCCGACGCGCTTCGAAGGCTACTTCCCCGGGTATTCGACGTGGCTGCAGGAACACCCGCAGTTCCTCAGCTGGGCCGTGCTCAAGGCCCACACGCGCAATCGCGCCGGCACCGTGCGACTGCGCAGCAGCGACCCGCGTGACACGCCCGAGGTCGACTTCCATTACTTCGATGCCGCCGACGATCCGGCGGGCGACGACCTGCGCGCCGTCGTCGGCGCCGTCAAGTTCGTGCGGCGCGTGATGGGGCCCATGGTGCGCTCCGGGGCGGTCGGGGCCGAGCACTCGCCCGGTCCCGCGGTCGACTCCGACGAGGCGCTGGCGCGCCACGTGCGTGACAACGCGTGGGGCCACCACGCGTCCTGCTCGTGCCCGATCGGCCCGCGCGAGCAAGGAGGCGTCGTCGACAGCCGCTTCCGCGTGCACGGCACGACCGGGCTGCGCGTGGTCGACGCCTCCGTGTTCCCGCGCATCCCCGGCATCTTCCTGGCGAGCGCCGTCTACATCGTGGCGGAGAAGGCGGCCGACGTGCTGCTCGGGCCCGCGCCCTGACTCCCTAGAACGGCCGCCCGCGCGCATTGACGCTGGACAGGGCCGTGCCCACACTGCCAGTCGACCGCTTCACCACCGCACGGGAGAGACACGATGGCCTACACCGCGACGCAACTGCTCGAGATGACCCAGTCGCAGCTCGACGACCTGTTCCGCGCCAGCCCGCCGGGGCCCATCCCCACCGGCGAGGCGCAAGGAACGGCCATCATCGCGCCCGACACGCGGTACTCGGCGCCGATCGCGCAGTTCGTCAACCACTTCGCGT
The DNA here is from genome assembly GCA_019510465.1 of Burkholderiales bacterium. Classification (GTDB taxonomy): domain Bacteria; phylum Pseudomonadota; class Gammaproteobacteria; order Burkholderiales; family Burkholderiaceae_C; genus Scleromatobacter. Next base: position 46,758 of record JAEKKH010000170.1, on the reverse strand, counting down.
GGCAGGGCAAGGTGTTCGACCCGAAGACGAAGACGCTGAAGAACCGCATCAGCGCGCTCGGCTTCGAGGCCATCATCGCCGAGGTCTACACGGGGGCGAGCTGGCTGGACGGCAAGGAGTGCATCGTGCTCGACTACTCGAAGACCTCGATCGTCGCGCACTGGATCCGCGACGAGATCCGCCTCGTGTCGCCGAACTTCTACCTCGGCAAGGTCTACTGGGGCAAGGATCGCCTGATCGACTTCTGCCTGCAGTTCTGAGATCCTGGCGCGAGCCGACGGCATGACCCCGCAGGGCCACTTCATGGTCGTCGCCGAGGTGCGGCCCGGCCACGAGCCGGCGCTGCGCGAGGTGCTGGATCGGCTGAATTCCGGCCCCGGCCAGGCCGATCCGGACAACCGGCTGCTGCCGTTCGCCCGCTTCGACACGCTGCACTTCGCGCGCTTCGCGATCCTGGCCGACTCGACGCACGCCGACCTGTCCGTGCATGGCGTCGAGCCCGAGCCGATGCCGACCTACCTCGCGTTCCTGGGCGACTGCGACGGCCCCGGCGGCCGGCAACTCGACGAGTTCGTGCGCGCCGCGCCCACCGGCCTGCGCGAGGTGTTCGGGCATTGCGTCGGCTGCCCGGCCGATGCCGCGGCGATGGCGGCCTGGCTGCGCGCGCGCGACCTGCCGGTGGCCGCGGCCTACGTCAACTGGATCGGGCGCAGCCGGCAGCGCATCCGCGAGGAACGCGCGCTCGCCGAGGCGCTGGCGGCGCGGCTGCGGCAGATGCCCGCGGCGCCGCCGGGACAGCTGCAGTCCGTGCGCCAGCAACTGGTCGACCACGTCGTCGACGAACGCCGCCAGGGCCGGCTGATCGTCACCGCCGATCCGCCGACGCCGTTCGGCTGGTGGCTGGGCAACCTGCTGCACGCGATCGCGATTCCCGTCCTGGGCCTGGTCGCGCTGCCGTTCCTGCTGCTGTATGCGCCGATCTTCCTGTGGCAGCTGCGTGTGCGGGAGCGAAGCGACGCCGAGATCGTGCCGCCGCCCGATCCCGCGCACGTCGCGGAGCTGGCCACGTTCGAGGATCGCGGCGTCACCAACGCGTTCACGGCGATCGGCAGCGTCAAGCCGGGCGCATTCCGGCGCAACCTGGTGGTGCTGCTGGTGGCACTGCTGGACTACGCCGCCCGCCACGTCTACGGCCGCGGCCACCTGACGCGCGTGCAGACGATCCACTTCGCGCGCTGGGTGTTCATCGACGACAGGAAGCGCCTGCTCTTCGCCAGCAACTACGACGGCATCCTGGAGAGCTACATGGACGACTTCATCAACAAGGTCGCCTGGGGCCTGAACCTGGTGTTCAGCAACGGGGTGGGGTATCCGCGCACGCACTGGCTGGTGCAGGGCGGTGCTCGCGATTCACAGGCGTTCAAGAACTACCTGCGCCGCCACCAGGTGGCCAACTCCGTCTGGTACAAGGCCGATGCCGGGTTGAGCGCGATGGACCTCGCGCGCCACACGCGCATCCGCCAGGGTCTCGAGCGCACGTCCATGAGCGATCGCGAGATCCAGGACTGGCTGAGGTTGATGTGAGCGCCACCACTGCCTTCGCCGACTTCGCCGACGTGCAGGGCCTGCTGCGCTTCGGCTACAAGCACCACGTCGAAAGCGCCTTCGCGCTGCTGCGCGTGCGCAATCGCGCGGCCGCCCGCGCGTGGCTCGCCAGCGCGCCGGTGGGCTCGGCCGAGACGGGCGCGCCGCCGCCGGTCGTGCTGCAGGTCGCCTTCGGCGCCGAGGGCCTGCGCGAGCTGGGCGTGCCGGACGCGGTGCGCTCCGCCTTCGCGCCCGAATTCCTCGCCGGCCTCGGCACCGATGCGAATCGCGCCAGGCGGCTCGGCGACCTCGGCGTCAACGATCCTGCGCGCTGGCAGTGGGGCGGCCCCGGGCCCGAGCAGGTGCCGCACGTGCTGGTGATGGTCTACGCGCTGCCCGGGCGGCTCGAGCCCTGTTGCCGCGAGCTCGAGAGTCACTGGAGCATCGCGTTCGAGCTGATGCGCTGGCTGTCGACGACCGACATGGGCGGTGTCGAGCCCTTCGGTTTCGCCGACGGCCTGAGCCAGCCCCAGATCGACTGGGCGCGCGAGATCCCGCCCGAGGACCACGACCGGCTCGCGTACGGCAACCTGTCCTGCCTGGGCGAGTTCCTGCTCGGATACCCCAATGAGTACGGCCGCTACACGGCGCGGCCGCTGCTCGAGCCCGCGGGCGCCGCGGCGCACCTGCCACGCGCCGAGGACGCGCCCGACCGCGCCGACCTCGGGCGCAACGGCAGCTACCTGGTGCTGCGCACGTTGAAGCAGGACGTGCCGGGCTTCTGGCGGTATGTCGACGCGCAGTCTGGCGCCGATGCGACGCAGCGCAGGCAGCTGGCCGAGGCGATGGTCGGCCGCCGGGTGGACGGCCAGCCGCTGCTGCCGCCGACCGACGAGCCCATCGCGGGCGTCGGCACGGACCCTGCATCGCGCGCGAAGAACGGCTTCACGTTCGACGGTGACCCGGCGGGCGTGCACTGCCCCGTGGGCGCGCACATCCGGCGCGCCAACCCGCGCAACGCCGACCTGCCTGCAGGCACGTCCGGGCTGGTCTCACGGGCGATCCGCATGCTGGGCTTCGACGCGGACGTCCTGCATGCCGACGCCGTCGCCTCGGTGCGCTTCCACCGCATGCTGCGGCGCGGACGCGAATACGGGGTGCGGATGTCGGTGAGCGAGGCGCTCTCGGGCCGCGCGCCGCAGGTCGAGACGGGCCTGCACTTCATCTGCCTGTGCGCCGACCTGGCGCGCCAGTTCGAGTTCGTGCAAGGCGCCTGGATCGCCGGCAGCAAGTTCGCGGCGCTGCCGCACGAGAGCGACCCGCTGCTGGGCAACCGCCTCGCGGCGTCCGACGAGCCGGCCACGGCGCGCTTCACGATGCCGCGCGCGGGTTGCCCGAACCGCGTGCTGGACGGCCTGCCGCCGTTCATCGAGGTGACCGGCGGCGCCTACTTCTTCCTGCCCGGCGTGCGCGCGCTGCGCTGGCTGGCGACGGTCTGACGCGGGCTGTGCTACGGCGCGATCGGCGAATCGAAACGCTCGCTGCCGTCGGGCTCGACATGCGGCGTCGCGTTCATCTGCTGGCGCAGCTGCGACAGCGACTGGTAGATCTTCAGGCGACCCCGGTTCTGGTTGCCGAGCGGGCGGTGCGCCGGCAGGCAATGCCACGGGTTGATCGACAGGCGGCTGGCGAACGCGAGCTGCGCCTCGGTGTCGAAGCACTGGCGCGGCAGTTCCAGCGTCGCGGCGACCACGGGCGTGCCGCCCGAGTCGAACCAGCGTACCGAGGCGTGCTCGATGGGCATCCGGCGCGGGTCCGTCTGCACCTGCAGCAGCATCTCGAAGCGCACGGCGTCCTGCGTGAGCGTGCGCGCCATCGCCTCGCGCAGGTAGTTGTCCGGCGGCCGTCCGGGCAGGCCCGGGATGCGGCTGCGCGTGGCGGCCACGGGCCGGAACGCGTACTGCATGGCCTGCCCCTCGCCCAGCAGGTAGGGGACGCAGCTCCAGTACGGCGTTTCCAGCGGGCTGGTCTGCGTGCGCGACCACAGGCCCTGCATCAGCGCATCGAGCAAGTGGCCGCCGGGGCCGATGAAGTAGAACAGCGGCAGCCCGCGGCCGATCGCGGCCTGCAGCTTCGCGTTGGCGATCAGGTCGGGCGTGGTGAACACGGGGGTGCTGATGGCGGTGAAATCCTGCGTCAGGCGCTCGTCGTCCAGCAGCTTCGGGCCGGGCACGCCCATCACCTTGACGCCGATGCTCAGCACGCCGACGTCCTCGATGTCCGGCGGCAGCGCCGGGCCGGGGCCGCCGAAGCGCACCCACGCCGGATAGCGCGCCGGCTGCGCGAACAGGCCATGGCGCACGTGCGCGGGCAGGCCGTCGTGGATCACGAGCTCGCCGCGCACGACGCCGTGCGTCTTCGTGTTGCCGCCGCGCTGCGCGTGGCCGGCGCTGTAGTGCGTGCGCAGGTAGGTCGACATGTCCGCGATGATGCTGGCCACCAGCGCGTCCTCGCCGGCGATGGGCTTCTCCTGTGCCAGCGCGAGGCCGTCGTCGGGCAGCCGGGCGCGGATCAGCGCCTGCACGAGGCGGGTGAGCGGCTGGCGCGTGAGGGCGTCGACGACGGGGCGGAAAAACGGATCGACGCGACGCTCGACGTGCATCGCGCCGACGAGGAGATCGTGCAGGACCTTCAGCGCGGACATGGTCATTTCAGCGGCCGCCGCCGCAGCAGGAACCACACGAAGCCGAGGCAGAACGCGCCATCGATGGCCGCGGGGATGACGACGAGCGGATGCGCGAGGCCCTCCAGCCAGCGCAGCGGCAGCACGATCATGTCGAACAGCTTGGCCACGATGCCCAGCCAGACGATGCCGCGGTTGCGGTCGACGTCGAGCGCGATGATGGCGTAGCCCAGGCCGATCAGCAGCACCGCGTAGCCGAAGTCGCCCCAGAAGCGGATGGCCGCGGGGTCGGGCGGGCCGACATAGGCCACTGAGTAGCTCCACGCTGGGGCGAAGAAGATCGGGCCGCCCATGCTGAAGTTGAAGGCGGCGGCCAGGACGAAGAAGACGGTCCAACGCAGGCGGGTGTTGTCCATGGCGGCCCTCGCGCGATGCGCTCGCTGATCACCGCGTGGCGGCGTGCCCGAGTGTAGGGCGGCGACGTCCGCGCGACGCGCCACCCCCCACGTCCATGCGCGGCGCCGCGTTGACGCCGGCGAGGTGCGGCGGCAATGTCGGGGCCGGGCTCCGGGCCTTCGAGAAGGGACGCGGCATGCGATCGATCCGGCGATGCGAATTCGCGGCCTGGCCGCTGGCGACACTCGTCGCGGCCGCCGCATGCGGCTGCGCGGGCGTCGTGGCGCCCACCACGCGCACCGCCGTCGACACCAGCCTGGGCACGCTGGCCGAGCCGCAGAACCGCCAGGAGATCGAGAAGATCCTGCGCTCCGACGAGGTCACGCGCGCCACGCGCGGCCTGACGCGCGCCGTGATCGACGAGGCGCTGTCCGGCGGCGATGCCGGCTCCGACGCCCGCCTGGCGAAGGCCGCGAACGACTTCGCACGCGACATCGCCCCCGCCCTCGGCAGCACGCTGGACGACGTGGTGCTGCCCCGCGTGCAGGCCGCGATCGCCGCCAATGTCCGCGCGTCGCTCGACCAGCTCCTGGAGGAGCGGAACCGTCGGCGCATCGGCGGCTTCACGGCCGATGTCGCCGGCCAGGCCGTCCGGCGCGTCGCGCCGCAGCTCGAGGCGTCGATCTCGCGCGGCATCACGAGCGCGGTCGAGCGCATCCTGCTGCACGACCTGGGGCCGGCCATCGCCAAGGCGCTGGAGGACAGCACGCCCGCGCTGGTGCGCAGCACGCGGGCGGTGACCGCGGCGGCCCTGGACGGCGTCAACGACGCGATGGCCGGTCCGTTCGGCGAGATGCTGCGCAAGGAGCGCGCCGCCGCGATCGCGCAGCTGCAGGCGGCCGAAGGGCAGCAGCAACGCGCGCTGCTCGCCGAGGTGGCGCGCCAGGTCGACGAGACGCGGCACTGGTTCGAGGCGCTGCTGCTGCTGCTGGGCGTCGTCGCCATCGCGATCGTGGTCGCGGGCGCGGTGTTGTGGCACCTGCTGGTCGAGCACCGGCGGCTGCGCGAGCGCCTGGCGTCCTGAATCGCCGGGCCCGTCCAAGCTGAAGGGGAGCCTGCGCCGGGCCTTCGGATTGCCGTGCCCGCCCGGTGCGCGGCGCGCCAATGCCACACTCGCCGCGTCCATCCGGCGAGGCTGCTTCCCATGAATCACACCATTCCGTCGCGCGACGCGCTCAGCAAGGTCCCGGCCGTCACCTTCGGCTTCTGGCTCATCAAGATCGCCGCCACCACGCTCGGCGAGACGGCGGGCGACTGGGTCTCGATGTCGCTGAAGCTGGGCTACCTCGTCGGTTCCGCGATCTTCGCCGTGCTGTTCGTCGCCTTCGTCACCGGCCAGATCAAGTCGGGCCGCTTCAATGCCTGGCTGTACTGGCCCACCATCATCGCGACCACGACGCTCGGCACGACGATGGCCGACTTCGCCGATCGTTCGCTGGGTCTCGGCTACCCGGGCGGCGTCGCGATCATCTCCGCGCTGCTGGCGCTCAGCCTGCTGACCTGGCATCGCGTCGAGGGCGACGTGTCGGTGGCCAGCGTCACGCGCCCGCGCACCGAATGGTTCTACTGGATCACGATCCTGTTCTCGCAGACGCTGGGCACCGCGCTCGGCGACTGGGTGGCGGGGGAGGACAGCGGCGGGCTGGGCCTGGGCTACGAGAACGGCGCGCTCGTCTTCGGCGCGGGCCTGGTGGCGGTCTGCGGCCTGGCCCTGTGGTCGCGCGTGTCCCGAACACTGCTGTTCTGGGCCGCCTTCATCCTGACCCGGCCGCTGGGCGCGACCCTCGGCGATCTCCTCGACAAGCCCGTGGCCGACGGCGGCCTGAACATGAGCCGCCTCTATGCGTCGCTGATCCTCGTCGCGTTCATCCTCGCATGCGTCGCGCTGATTCCGCAGCGGCCGGCCAAGGCGAGCGATGCGGTCTGAGCAGCGCCAGGAAGCGCAAAAGCCACCCGCGGGTGGCCTCGATGCATGAAGAAGATGGCGCGCCCGAGACGGTTCGAACGTCCGACCCCTGCCTTCGGAGGGCAGTACTCTATCCAGCTGAGCTACGGGCGCGCAGACCGCCAGTTTAGCCGATGACATCGCGGGGCCTGTCATGCGGGGGCCGTAGACTGCGCCGATGACGCAACAGACCTGGCCCGCGATCGCGCTGGCGCGTGCGTGCGACGGGCCCGCGCGGGTGCCGTTCGTGCTGATGGACGCGCAGGGGCCCGTGCTCGGTTCGGTGGCGCTCGACCACCTCGATGCGCTGCGCGAGTGGCCCGATGCCTTCCAGCGCGTCGACGGCCCGGACGGCGCGCCGCGTGCGCTCGCGCTGCGCCTGCCCGCGCCCGTGCGTGACGCGCGGCTCGCGCAGGTGCACGAGCGCCTGCGCGCGCGGGGGCTGATCGTGGCGTGGCGCGACGAGCCCTACCCGCTGCGCGACCGCACGGGCGGCGAGCATGGGACGATCGAGCGGGCGGCGAGCCGGTTCTGGGGCACGCTGACGCTGGGGGCGCACTGCAACGGGTGGGTCGCCGATGCGGCGGGGCGGCCGTCGCAGCTGTGGATCGCGCGTCGCTCGGTGTCGAAGCCGACCGATCCGGGGCGGCTCGACAACATGGTGGGCTGCGGCGTGGCGCTGGGGCAGACGCCGCGCGATGCGGTGATCCGCGAGGGCTGGGAGGAGGCCGGCCTGGCGCCGGCGCAGATGGCGGGGCTCGTCACGGGCGGGCTGGTCGACCTCGAATGCGACATCCCGGAGGGTCGCCAGCACGAGCGGCTGCACGTGTTCGATCTCGAACTGCCCGCCGGGCTCGTGCCGCGCAACATCGACGGCGAGGTCGCCGAGCACCGCCTGATGCCGATCGCCGAGGCGCTGGGGCGCGCGGCCGCGGGCGAACTGACCACGGACGCGGCGCTCGCGACGCTGGATTTCGCGCTGCGTCGCGGCCTCGTTGAACCCCCTTCGCCACGGACGGAATCCACCCTGACGCAGGCGCAGCTCGAGGCGTTCGAGGGCTTGCGGCCCTGAGCGCCGCCGCAATCGGACCCGCCGGCGAGCGGCGCGTCGGGGCAGGCGGCCGCAGGCGTTTCACGATCCTGCAGGGACATCTCGGCTGAACTACCATTCAAAGCAACTGAAGTGCGGCGTCAATCGTCCGCAATGCCAACGCCGCCCATCGCCGGGACACTGGCATCCACGATGCAACGCCGCCGACCCGTCGGCGACGCCGCATTCCTCTCGAGAACCTCCACGCCATGAACCAGCCCGCCTCGCGCTACACCCGAACCGCCATCGCCCTGCACTGGGTGATGGCCCTGGCGATCCTCGGCAACTTCTGCCTGGGGCTGTACATGGCCGACCTGCCGATGTCGATGACGCGCCTCAAGCTTTACAACTATCACAAGTGGACGGGCGCCACGATCCTCACGCTGGCCGCGCTGCGCCTGCTGTGGCGCCTGACGCACCGGCCGCCGGCCGAATTGCCGGCGCCGAAGTGGCAGCACACGGCGGCCTCCACCACGCACTGGGCGCTGTACGCGCTGTTCTTCGCGGTGCCGCTGGTGGGCTGGGCCTACAGCTCCGCCGCGGGCTTCCCGATCGTCCTGTTCGGCGTGCTGCCGCTGCCCGACTTCGTTCCCAAGGATCACGCGCTGGCCGAGGCCATCAAGCCCTGGCACGGCGGTCTCGCCTGGGTGCTGTTCGGCCTCGTGTGCCTGCACCTGGCCGCCGTCGGCAAGCACATGGTGATCGACCGCGACGGGCTGATCCGCCGCATGCTCCCCGGCCGCGCCTGACTCCCCCGATTCCTCTCGAAAGACCCACGCCATGACCAAGTTCCGCACTGCCTTCGTCCTCGCTGCCTCGCTCGCGCTGTCCGGCGTCGCCTTCGCCCAGGCCAAGGTGGTCCCCGCGCAGAGCCAGATCACGTTCGCGATCAAGGAGATGGGCGTTCCCGTCGAGGGCAAGTTCGGCCAGTGGACGGCCGACATCGCGTTCGACCCGAAGAAGCCCGAGGCCGGCAAGGTGGCGTTCACGATCGCCACCGCCAGCGCCTCGTTCGGCAACCCGGAGACGGATTCCGAGGTGCCCAAGGCCACGTGGTTCAACGTCGCCAAGTTCCCCAACGCCACGTTCGCGTCGACCTCGCTGAAGGCCAAGGGCGGCGGCAAGTTCGACGTCGCCGGCAAGCTGACGGTCAAGGGCATCAGCAAGGACGTGGTGGTGCCGATCGCGCTGGCCCAGGCCGGCGCCAACACCACCGCCACCGGCGCGTTCACCATCAGGCGCAACGAGTTCCACATCGGCGAAGGCGAGTGGACCGACACCTCGCAGCTGACCGACGAGGTGGCCGTGAAGTTCAAGATCGTCCTCACCGGCATCGCGCCGCTCTGATTTCCCCCGGCCCCGCACGGGGCGGCAGCCGGCGGTGCGGTCAGCGCCGGAACGCTTTCATCCAACGATTCCTGACCCCTGGAGCCCCTCCCATGACCAAGTTCTCGCTGCTGGCCGTCGCGGCCGCCCTCGGCTTCGCCGCCTCCGCCCACGCCGAGTCGGCCACCTACGCCATCGACCCGACCCATACTTTCGCCACGTTCGAGATCGGCCACTTCGGCACCTCGACCAACCGCGGCCGCTTCAACAAGACGACCGGCACCGTCACGCTGGACAAGGCCGCCAAGACCGGCTCGCTGGACGTCACCGTCGACACCACGTCGCTGGACACCGGCTATCCCAAGTTCACCTCGCACATCTCGAGCGACGAGATCCTCAACGTCGCCGCGAACCCGACCGCCAAGCTCGTGGCCAGCAAGTTCGTCTTCAACGGGGACAAGGTCGCCGAGATCGACGGCAACCTGACGCTGAACGGCAAGACCAACCCGGTCGTGCTGAAGGCCCAGAACTTCAACTGCTACATGAACCCGATGGTCAAGCGCGAGGTCTGCGGCGGCGACTTCGACGCGACGATCGTGCGCAGCCAGTACGGGGTGTCGTATGGCCTGAACTACGGCTTCCCCGACAACGTGCACCTGGTGATCCAGGTTGAAGCCGTCAAGCAGTGAGCCCCCAGTCAGCGGAGTACCGCTGACAGCCCCCCGAGGGGGCGCTCGGCCTTGCTCCGGAGCGGCCGAGCGCGGCGGCCGAGCGCTTGCGCCCTGCGCTTGGCAGCCGCTGACAACCGCCCCGGGGGTTGTTCGGCCTTGCTCCGGAGCGGCCCAGCGCGGCGGCCCGGTGCTTGCGCCCCGCGCCTGGCCGGCATGCGCCATCGTTTCGTCGGCGATTGCAATCCTTGGCGCCAACGCCGCGCTGGCGCAGTCCGTCGCAGGACCGGTGACGTACCAGCTCGACCCGAACCACACGTTCGTCACCTTCGAGGTGATGCACTTCGGCACGTCGACGCTGCGGGGGCGCATCGGCCCGGTCGGCGGCGAGGTGACGATCGACCGCGGCGCGAAGACGGGCGACCTGCGCCTGCGCATCCCCGTCACCACGCTCTCGACGGGCTCGCGCGCGCTCGACGCGCGCCTGCGCGAGCCCGACCTGCTGGCGACGACCGAGTACCCCGAGGCGTATTTCGTCGCGACCCGGTTCCGCTTCGACGCCGCCGGCGGCGTCCAGGAGGTGCGCGGCGAGTTCACGCTGCGCGGCGTCGGCGAGCCGTTGTCGCTGGTGGCGCGTTCGTTCGCCTGCCGGCAGGACGCGATGCTCGGGCGCCAGGTCTGCGGCGGCGACTTCGACGGTGAGTTGAAGCGCAGCCGCTTCGGCGCGACGATGGGGCTGCCGTTCGTCGGCGACGACGTGCACCTGGTCGTCCAGGTCGAGGCGATTGCCCCCTGATGCCCGGCCGCAACACGGCTGCCCGATAATCGGGCACGCGCCGCCTCGGCGCGAGGATTCCTGAAAGCTTGGTGATGACCCTTCCCGACGATTGGCGCCACGACCGCGAGATCGGCGTGCAACCCGGCACGACGCTGGACACCACGCGCGTCGACGACGTGCGCATCGGCGCCGTCCGCCCGCTCATCTCCCCGGCCCTGCTGCTGGACGACATGCCCGCACCCGACAGCGCGGTGACGCTGGTCGAGGCGGCCCGTGTCGAGCTGGCCAGGGTGCTCGATGGCACGGACGACCGGCTGGTGGTCGTCGTGGGCCCCTGCTCGATCCACGACCATGACCAGGCGCTGGAATACGCGCGCCACCTGAAGGTCGTGGCCGATGCGCTCAAGGACGACCTGCTCGTCGTGATGCGGGTGTACTTCGAGAAGCCGCGCACCACCGTCGGCTGGAAGGGCTACATCAACGACCCGCGCCTGGACGGCAGCTTCCGCATCAACGAGGGCCTGCGCAAGGCCCGCCAGCTGCTGCTGGACATCGCCGAGATCGGCCTGCCCGCGGGCACCGAGTTCCTCGACCTGCTGAGCCCGCAGTACATCGCCGACCTGGTGTCCTGGGGGGCGATCGGCGCGCGCACCACCGAGAGCCAGAGCCACCGCCAGCTGGCCTCGGGCCTGTCGTGCCCGGTGGGCTTCAAGAACGGCACCGACGGCGGCATCAAGGTGGCGGCCGACGCCATCCTCGCGGCCAACGCGTCGCACGCCTTCATGGGCATGACCAAGATGGGGCAGGCCGCGATCTTCGAGACGCGTGGCAACGGCGACTGCCACGTGATCCTGCGCGGCGGCAAGGCCCCCAACTACAAGGCGTCCGACGTCGCGGCCGCCTGCGCGGCGCTCGCCGAGCGCGGCCTGCGCGAACAGGTGATGATCGACTTCTCGCACGCCAATTCCGAGAAGAAGCACCAGCGCCAGATCGACGTCGGCGCCGACGTCGCCGGCCAGATCGCCGGCGGCGACGCGCGCATCACCGGCGTGATGGTCGAGAGCCACCTCGCCGACGGCCGCCAGGACCTGAAGCCCGGCGTCACGCCGGCCTGGGGCGTGTCCATCACCGACGCGTGCATCGGCTGGGCCGACACCGAGCCGCTGCTGGGCCGCCTCGCGCAGGCCGTGCGCGAGCGGCGCGCCGCGCGCCGATGACCGGCACGGCACGGGAGGGCGTCGAGTACGTCGGCTTCTGGGCGCGCGTGGCCGCTTCGCTGATCGACCTGGTCGGCGTGATGTTCATCGTGGTGCCCGTGACCGTGGCCCTGATCGGCGACGGCTGGGCCTACGCGCAGGGCGGCGCCGCCTTCTTCGTCAACTGGGTCGTGCCGGGCGCGGCCTACGTCGCCTTCTGGGTGTTCAAGGGCGCGACGCCGGGCAAGATGGCGATCAAGGCCGTCGTCGTGGATGCGCAGACCGGGGCGACGCTCGACTTCTGGCAGGCGCTGACGCGCTACGTCGGCTTCTTCGTGTCGGTCACGCCGCTGTTCCTGGGCTTCGTCTGGGTGGCCTTCGACGCGCGCAAGCAGGCGTGGCATGACAAGATGGCGCGCACCGTGGTGATCCACCGCCGGCGCTGATCCTGCTGCAGCGCCCGGCATCGACGACAGGAGCGCAGCGATGCAACGAGTGACCGGGATCGGCGGCGTGTTCTTCAAGGCGCGCGACGCCGAAGGGCTGCGGGCCTGGTACAGGCGCCACCTGGGGCTGGACATCCAGGACTGGGGCGGCCTCGCGCTGCCGCCCGCGTCCACCCAACCGCCGGGCAGCCCGACGCCGCTGGCCTCGCACACCACCTGGTGCGTCTTTCCTGCCGACAGCGACTACTTCGGCGGCACGCGCGGCGCGCCCTTCATGATCAACTACCGCGTGGCCGACCTGGAGACGCTGCTGGCGCTGCTCAAGCGCGAAGGCTGCGCCGTCGACGACAAGACCGAGGTCTCCGAGTACGGCAAGTTCGGCTGGGTGACCGATCCGGAGGGCAACCGGATCGAGCTGTGGCAGCCGCCGTCCGTCGGCTGATCGCGACCATCGGCGGGCGTTCCGGGTCGCGCCCTCGCCTCGGGTCGCCGGCGGCGTCCTGTTCGAGGGCCCTCGGAAAGCGCCGCCTGCCTCACACCCGCTCGACGACCAGCGCGATGCCCTGGCCAACGCCGATGCACATCGTGCACAACGCATAGCGGCCCCCGGTGGCGTGAAGCTGGTTGACCGCGGTCGTCACCAGGCGCGCGCCGCTGGCGCCCAGCGGGTGGCCAAGCGCGATCGCGCCGCCGTTCGGGTTGACGCGCGCGTCGTCGTCCGCCACGCCCAGCTGGCGCAGCACCGCCAGGCCTTGCGCCGCGAACGCCTCGTTCAGTTCGATGACGTCCATCTGCGCGATGGTCAGGCCCAGGCGCGCCAGCAGCTTCTTGGACGCCGGCGCCGGGCCGATGCCCATGATGCGCGGCGCGACGCCGGCCACCGCCATGCCCAGCACGCGCGCGCGCGGCGTCAGCCCGTGCGCCTTGGCGCCGGAGGCGCTGGCCAGCAGCAGCGCGCAGGCGCCGTCGTTGACGCCGGAGGCGTTGCCCGCGGTGATCGTGCCGTCCGGGCGCACGATGGGCTTCAACCTGGCGAGCGCGTCCAGCGAGGTCTCGCGCGGGTGCTCGTCCTTGGCGACGACGATCGCGTCGCCCTTCTTCTGCGGCACGGTGACCGGCGTGATCTCGGCGTCGAAGAAGCCGCGCTTCTGGGCATCGACCGCGCGCAGCTGCGAGCGCAGCGCCAGCGCGTCCTGGTCGCCGCGGCTGATCCCGAAGTCGTCGGCCACGTTCTCGGCCGTCTCGGGCATGGAATCGATGCCGTAGCGCGACTTCATCAGCGGGTTGACGAAGCGCCAGCCGATCGTGGTGTCGTAGACCGCGTTCTCGCGCGCGAAGGCCGAGGTCGCCTTGGGCATGACGAACGGCGCGCGGCTCATGCTTTCCACGCCCCCTGCAACGAGCAGTTCGGCTTCGCCGGCGCGGATCGCCCGGGCGGCGCTGCCCACGGCGTTCAGGCCGGAGCCGCACAGGCGGTTCAGCGTGACGCCGGGCACGTCCGCCGGCAGTCCGGCCAGCAGGGCGCTCATTCGCGCGACGTTGCGGTTGTCCTCGCCCGCCTGGTTGGCGCAGCCGTACAGGACGTCGTCGATCGCCGCGGGATCGAGTTCGGGATGGCGTGCGAGCAGCGCCCGGATTGGAATGGCCCCTAGATCGTCGGCACGCACCGCGGAGAGGGTGCCGCCGTAGCGGCCGAAGGGCGTGCGCAAGGCATCGCAGATGAAGGCGTCGGTCATGGTGGGTAGGCGTCTCGTCCAGCAACATTGTTCGCAGGAAGAACAATTATTCGAAATCCGGATCCTGCCGGCGGATTTTGCGCGCTTTGTGGCGCCATCCGGTTCATCAGGTGATCCCTCCGCTCAAGTCGGGCGGTGATCCGGCCGATTTCACGGAGGAAGAAGCTGCCCGGGCCCTCACGGGCAGCCAAGGAACCTGTCGCATGACCACCCCCATCCACGCGAGCGCCCTGCGCATCGGCATGTTCGTTCACCTGAACGTCGGCTGGATGTCGCATCCGTTCCCGCTGTCGAGTTTCAAGCTGACCTCCAGCGAGCAGATCGAGACGATCCGCTCGCTCGGCCTGACGCGGCTGACGTGGAGTCCGGAGCGCAGCGACGTCGAGCAGCCCGCCGTCGAGACCGCCGGTGCCACCGGAGTCGCCGCGGCGGCCGCCGACGAGGAGGAGGCGCCCAAGCCGCTGGACGTTCGCCAGCTGGCCCGCATGGCGCTGCAGGCGCAGCTGGAGATCGCCCAGCGCTGCGAGCGCCAGTTCACCGAAGCCTGCCGCGACCTGCGGCGCACCAACGACAAGGTGCTGACCGACCCCGCCGCCGCCAACGCCGAGGCGCAGCTGCTGGCGCGCGCGCTGCTCGACAAGATGCTGGTCGAGGGTGAGCCCTGCCTGCGCGTGCTGGGCGAGATGTCCAGCGACCGCCACGCGTCGCATGCCCTCAACGTCACGGTCGTCTCGCTGATGCTCGGCCGCCAGCTGAACATTCCCGTCGACGTGCTCATGGAGCTCGGCGTCGGCGCGCTGATGCACGATGTCGGCAAGATCGCGCTGCCCGACCGGGTGCGCCTGCCGCGCGAGGACTTCAACGCCGGCGAGGCCGCCCTGTACCGCGACCATGTCGCCCAGGGCCTGATCCTGGGCCGTCGCATGGGGCTGTCGGCCGATGCGCAGCTGGTGATCGCGCAGCACCACGAACTCGCCGACGGCAGCGGGTTCCCGAGCGCCCTGATGCTGCCGCGCATGTCGCTGCCGGCGCGCATCGTGGCGCTGGTCAACCGCTACGACAACCTGTGCAACGCGGCCTCGCCGGCGCACTCCATCACGCCGCACGAGGCCTTGTCGCGCCTGTTCGCGCAGTGCCGCTCGAAGTTCGACGAGACCTTGTTGTCGGGATTCATCAAGATGATGGGCATCTACCCGCCGGGCTCCGTGGTGCAACTGAGCGACGAGCGCTTCGCGATGGTGATGACGGTCAACGCCGCGCATCCGCTCAAGCCGCGCGTGCTGGTCTACGACCCGTCCGTGCCGCTCGAGGAGGCGGTGCACCTCGACCTCGAGAAGACGCCGCAGCTGGGCATCCGGCGCAGCCTCAAGCCGGTGCAGTTGCCTGGCCGGGCGCTCGATTACCTGAAGCCGCGCCAGCGCATCTCCTACTTCTTCGACGTCGAAAGCGCGCCGAGGGAAGACGTGGCGGAAGAGGCCGCGGCATGACGCCCGCGATGCCGCGCCTGACGCAGGCGCCGGCGACCGAATCGCTCGCCGGCGTGCTGGCGGCGCTCGCCGCGCTCGGCCATCCGGCCTGGCTGGTGGACGCCGCGCGCGGCCACATCGTCGCCGCCAACCCCGAGGCCGGGGAACTGCTCGGGCGCAAGGACCTCGAAGGACTGGACGCCGAGGACGCCATCACCGACCTCGAGGACCTGGCCTACTGGGACGGCGCGCGCTGCGGCGTCGTCAGCGTCCTGGAAAGCGACACCGAGCTGCACCTGTCCGGCGGCGCCACCCGCGCCGTCTCGCGCCGCATCGCGCCGCTGTGGCTGGCCGACGGCAGCGCGCTGTTCCTCGTGACGGTGCGCGACCGAAGCCGCGAGCACCGCATCGAGCTCGAGCGCGAGACCGCGCTGGCCGAGCTGCGCGCGACGCTCGAGGCGACGGCCGACGCCATCCTCGTCACCGATCTCGCCGGCCGCATCCGCGCGTTCAACCGCCGCTTCGCGCGCATGTGGTCGCTGCCCGAGTCCGTGCTGCACGCCGGGGATGACCGCGCCGTGCACGACTGGGTGCGCATGAACGTGATGGACGTCGACGCGTACGACCGCCGGCTGGAGGAGGTGTTCGCGCACACGCTGTCCGAGGCGATCGACGAGATCGCGCAGGTCAACGGCGCCGTCATCGAGCGCCACGCGCAACCGCAATGGAGCCAGGGCCGGCCGATCGGGCGCGTGTTCTCCTTCCGCGAACGCAACCCGTACCGCACGGGCGCGCCGCGCGAACCGGGCAATCTCGGCGTCGACCAGCTCACGAACCTGCCCAACCGCAGCGGCTTCATCGCGACGCTGGAGGAGACGCTGCGCGCCGGGCGCGCGAGCGCCGGCTTCGCCGTGCTGGTCGTCGAGTTCAACCGCGACGCGTTGTTCGGCGAGGGCGGCGACAGCGCCGCCGGCGCCCGCCGGCTGTCCGAGCTGGCCGGGCAGGTGCGCGGCGCGATGCGCCAGCCGCACTACTGCGCGCGCCTGGGCGGCAGCCGTTTCGGCGTGCTGATCGACTACGCCAGCGAGGCCGCCGCCGAGGCCGCGGCGCGCCGGCTGATCGAGGCGCAGGAGCGCGCCGGCGGGGTGCCGGCGGCGATCGGCATCGGCTGCTGGCCCGGCGTCGGCTTGTCGGCCGACGAGATCCTGCGACATGTCGAGATCGCGATGCATCGCGCGCAGCAGGCGACGCGCTCGGCGTTCGCGGTGCACAAGTTCGGCTTCGACTCGTGGCGCCGCCGGCGCGACCGCATCGAGGCCGGCCTGCTGCACGCGGCCGGCGAGGGGCGCTTCCGGCTCGCCGGGCAGCCGCGCTTCGACACCCGGACCGGCCTGGCCGTTGCCATCGAGGTGCACCTGCGCTGGCGCGACCGCGAGCTGGGCGAGCTGCCGGCCAGCCAGTTCATGGGCGTCGCCGAGGAACGCGGCCTCGTCGGCGCGCTGGACGACTGGGTGCTGGAACAGGGGCTGCTGCAGCTGCGGGGATGGCGTGCCGCGGGCCACGCGATGCGCCTGAACATCAACGTGTCCGACTGGCAACTGACGCAGCCCGGCTATGCGCGCCGCGTCGCGGCGGCCCTCGACGTGGCCGGCTGTACGCCGTCCGAGCTCGAGATCGACGTCACGGAGTCGGCGCTGCACGCCGATCCCGACGCCGCCCTCGCGGCGGTGCGCTCGCTGGCGCGCCAGGGCGTGCGCGTGCTGCTCGAGGGCTACGGCGACGGCACCAGCTCGCTGGCCGTGCTGCGCCGCCTGCCGCTGGCCGGCGTCAAGCTGGACGCCGCGCTGTCGCAGGCCGGCGCCCGGGCGGGCACCGAGGCGCGCTGGCTGCCCGCGCTGGTGCAGCTGGCGCACGCGATGGACCTCGAGGTGCACGCCACCGGCGCCGACACCGAGGCGCAGTGCGACGCGCTGATCGCCGCCGGCTGCGACGGCCTGCAGGGGCGCCGCCTGGGCCCGTGGATGGAGGAGCGCGCGCTCGCGTCCTGGTTCAGCCTGCCGGCGTCGCGGCGCCGCCTCTAGCACACCAGCCCGGCGCCGCTCAGGCGTCCTGCATCTGGTCCTCGCCGCCCAGGTTGGGGGCGACGTCTTCCTCGAGATCGAGATCCTCGCCGTGCGGCTCGTTGGCCGGCGCGGGCGACACGCCGGGCGGCGTGGGGACGTCCGAAGGGCGGGGTTCGGCGGGCGGCGTGCTCATGGCGGATCCTTTCGCGGCGGGCGCGATCCCGGCCCGCCGCCATGATCCTCGCATGCCTGGGACGGCCCCATGCGTAGGACAGGCACTACAGGGCGTCGCGCTGCCCGCCGGCAGCCAACGCCGGGCAATGGGCGCATTCTCGGAGCGTGTCCTGATGCCCTCCGAGAAAACGTCTGCCGCATGTCCGCCGTCGCCCGCATCCTGCTGCCCGTGGCCACCACCGTGGCCGCCACGCTGTACCTGGCCACCGGCGTGCCGCACCAGCTCGACCTGGCGCTGGCCTGCGCGCAGCCCGAGTCGCCGGAGCAGGCCGAGCTGGCGCGCTGCGTCGGTGGCGGCCGCGACGCCGACGCGTGCCTGGACGAGGCGGACGGCAAGGCGCTGGTCGAGCGCGCCGCCTGGCTCGCGCGCGCCGAGGGCGCCGCCGGTCGGGGTATCCGCCCATGAACGCCCGGGGCGCGATCGCCGATGCCGCGGGCGCCGCCCCGCGGGGCCGCAGGCATGACGACACGGCGCCGGCCCGCGCGCTGGACGTGTTCGTCGTCGAGGACAACCTGATCGTGCTGGAAAGCCTGGTCGCCGCGCTGGAGGAACTCGCGCCGGTGCACGTGGTGGGCAGCGCGGCCGACGAGAGCGTGGCGGTCGACTGGCTCGCGGGGCGCGGCGCGCGCTGCGACCTGGTGATCGTCGACATCTTCCTGCGCACCGGCTCGGGCCTGGGCGTGATCGCCGCGGCGCGCCGCCGCCGTCCCGGCGCGGCCCTGGTCGTGCTCAGCAACTACGCGACCGACGAGATGCGCTCGCGCTGCCTGGCCAGCGGGGCGGATCGTGTCTTCGACAAGTCGCGCGACATCGACCAACTGGTGGCCTACTGCGTCGCGCTCGCGGAGCGCTCGCCCGGCGAACTGCCGCATTGAGGCGCGCGCAAGGCCGCGACGCCAGTGTCGTCATCGCCCCCGATGGCGCACGATGCGCGCATGCTGATTGCCCCGTCGTTGGCGTCCGACGCCGCCGACCGTGGCCGCCCGACATGCAGGCACGACCGGCCCCCACCAGTGACCGCGCCGCGGCGGCGCACACTGAAAGCGACTCTTCAGCGCCTGACCGGACGCCCCGGGACGGCGACGAATCCAACCATTTCAAGGAGCACACATGTCCGAAACCTCGCTGTCCAATGCCACCTCGGCCACCACGTCCGAGCACTTCAACCGTGCCGCCGCCGCCTTGAAAGCCGCGGAGCGCGATACGCGCACCGCGCTCGACAGCGCCGTCGACGGCCTGCAATCGGCCTACGGCGACGCCAAGCCGCTGTTCTCGCGCGCGACGCAGCGGGCGCGCGAGCTGGCGCACGACGGCTACGACGGCGCCCGCGAGCGCGCCGCCCTCCTGCGCGACCGCGGCGCGCAAGCCGTCGAATCGACGCGTGGCTACGTGAAGGACGAGCCGATCAAGTCGCTGCTGATCGCCGCGGCCGTCGGCGCCGCCGTCATCGCGCTCGTCGAAGTGGTGCGCATCCGCCGCAATCGCTGAAGAACCTCCCCGACCTGCCCGGGGCTTCACGCGAACCGGCGGGCAGATCGCGGACAATCGCGGCCAGGGACTTCCTTGGCCGCTTTTTTTTCAGACGGAAAGCCGACATGATCTACAGGTTCAAGAGCCGGGCCACGGGCGACCTCATCATGACGCAGCCCGTGGGCGAGCGCGTGCTGGGGCTGATCGGCAAGGACGCCGCGCCGCAAGGCATCATCGAGGTCGCGCAGATGGCGGCGGCGATCGGCGCGCTGGAATCGGCCGTCGCCTCGGAATCGCCGCGCGCCGCCGGCGATGACGACGATGGCGCCGGCAAGGGCGACCGCGTCAGCCTGCGCCAGCGCGTGTGGCCGATGGTGGAGATGATGAAGCGCGCCATGGCCGAGAAAGAGCCCATCACCTGGGGCACCTGAAGCGAAGGAATGAGCAGCGCATGAGTCATGGGGAAGCGACGCGACTGATCGCGGTACGGCACGGCGAGACCGCCTGGAACGTCGAGGCTCGCCTGCAGGGCCAACTGGACATCCCGCTCAACGAGCGCGGGCTCGAGCAGGCGCGCCGCACCGCCCATTGGCTGGCCGAGGACGGCCCGGAAGTCGTCGTGAGCAGCGACCTCGCGCGCGCCCAGGCCACCGCCCAGGCGATCGCGAGCTTCAACCGCATCCCGATCGAACTCGATCCGGGCCTGCGCGAGCGCAGCTTCGGCAGCTTCCAGGGCATGACGCACGTCGAGGTGGCGGAACGTTGGCCCGAGCTGTCCAAGCGCTGGAAGAGCCGCGATCCGGAATTCGCGCCGGGCGACGGCGAATCGCTGACGCTGTTCTACGCGCGCTGCATCGACGCCACGCTGCGCATCGCCGAGCGCCACGCGGGCAAGACGGTGGTGCTCGTCGCCCACGGCGGCGTCATGGACTGCCTGTACCGCGCCGCCGCCCGCGTGCCGCTCGACGCCCCGCGCATCTGGCAACTGGACAACGCCGCCATCAACCGCCTGCTGCACACACCTCGACCTGAACGCGCCGACGCTGGACGAATCGGCCGATCGGATGCCCGCCGCGGCGGCGCTGGCGGCACGCGCGGACTGAGTTCGTCGGCGTCCTCCCGCGTTCGTCTCGTCCCTTTCGTTTCCGCGACGTCTTTCCGGGCGGGGCGCACGGCCCGGCTCCGTCAGGCGGCGGGCGGCGGGCGGCGGGCGGCGGGCGGCGGGCGGCGGGCGGCGTTTTCGCGGGCACGACGCGCAACGAGACGGCACGATCACGCCGCCGGCAATCGCCGATGCGCGGGTCGAACGGCGTGCCCTATGGCGACGTCCCGAACAGGTCGCTCCCGTCGCGCGCCGGCGGCGCGAGCCCGAGATGGCGATAGGCCGCCACCGTGGCGATGCGGCCGCGCGGCGTGCGTTGCAGGTAGCCCTGCTGGATCAGGTACGGCTCGATGACGTCCTCGATCGTGCCGGGCTCCTCGCCGATGGCGGCCGCGACGTTGTCCAGGCCCACCGGGCCGCCGTCGAAGCGATGCACGATGGCCTCGAGCAGCTTGCGGTCCATCACGTCGAAACCCAGCGGATCGACGTCCAGCATCGCGAGCGCGGCGTTGGCCACGGGCACCGTGATGCGGCCTTGCGCCTTGACGTCGGCGTAGTCGCGCACCCGGCGCAGCAGGCGGTTGGCGATGCGGGGGGTGCCGCGCGAGCGCCGGGCGAGCTCCAGCGCGCCGTCCGGGTCGATCGGCACGCCCAGCAGCCCGGCGGAGCGCGCGACGATCGCGGCGAGCTCGTCGGAGGTGTAGAACTCCAGCCGGGCGACGATGCCGAAGCGGTCGCGCAGCGGGTTGGTGAGCATGCCGGCGCGAGTGGTGGCGCCCACCAGCGTGAACGGTTGCAGGTCGAGCTTGATCGAGCGCGCGGCGGGGCCGTCGCCGATCATGATGTCGATCTGGAAATCCTCCAGCGCGGGGTACAGGATCTCCTCGACGACCGGCGAGAGGCGGTGGATCTCGTCGATGAAGAGGACGTCGTTGCGCTCGAGGCCGGTGAGGATGGCCGCGAGGTCCTTCGGCTTTTCCAGCACCGGACCCGAGGTCTGCCGCAGGTTGACGCCCAGCTCGGCGGCGATGATGTGGCTCAGCGTGGTCTTGCCCAGGCCGGGCGGGCCGAACAGCAGCACGTGGTCGAGCGATTCGGCGCGCTTGCGGGCGGCGCCGATGAAGATGTCCAGCTGCTCGCGCGCCTTGGCCTGGCCGACGTAGTCGTCCAGCCGCTTGGGGCGCAGGGCGCGTTCGAGCGCCTCCTCGTTCGGCGACGCCGGGCTGGCCGCGACGACCCGCGCGGGACGCGGATCGCGAGCGCCGGAGCCGCTGAAATCGTCGGTCTGTATGGACATGCAGTGATTATGACGTCCTCGCCCGCCGCCGGAGCGATGGCGGGAACAATCGGCCCGAAAGTGCCTCGAACGCGGCTCACGTACGATCCGACGCCATGAACAAGCCTGCCTTCCTGCTCGCCGCCGCCGTCT
Organism: Burkholderiales bacterium; assembly: GCA_019510465.1. Taxonomy (GTDB): domain Bacteria; phylum Pseudomonadota; class Gammaproteobacteria; order Burkholderiales; family Burkholderiaceae_C; genus Scleromatobacter. Next base: position 25,085 of record JAEKKH010000170.1, on the reverse strand, counting down.
TCGCGAGCGCCGCCGCCCACGCCCAGGTCACTGTCACCGACCCCTGGGTGCGCAGCACCGTCGCCCAGCAGAAGACCACGGCGGCCTACATGACCATCACCTCGCTTCAAGGCGGCAAGCTGGTCGACGCCAGCTCGCCGGTGGCCGCATCCGCGGAGGTGCACGAGATGAAGATGGAAGGCGACCTCATGAAGATGCGCGCGGTCGACACGCTGCCGCTGCCCATGGGCAAGGCCGTCGAACTCAAGCCTAGCGGCTACCACATGATGCTCATGGGCCTGAAGGCGCCGGTCAAGGCCGGCGACGTGGTGCCGATCAGGCTGGTGATCGAGGACGCGAAGGGCCAGCGCAGGACGGTGGACGTCAAGGCCGTCGCGCGTCAGCAATGACGCCGCGAAGCGGTGTCGTCCACGACGCATCGAGCCGCGCGCGACCTGCCTACGACAAGGCCTTCATCGCCAGCTTGATGCCGTCCGACACCCCGACGTCCTTCGGCAGGCCCTTGATCGCCATCGCCGCTTCCTTCTCGTTGTAGCCCAGCGCGATCAGCGCCTGCACGATGTCGCCCTGGGCGTCGCTGTGGATGGCGACGCCGGTCGAGGCGATGTCGGGGCCCAGCTTGCCCTTGAGTTCCAGCAGCAGGCGCTCGGCCGTCTTCTTGCCGATGCCCGGCACCTTCTGCAGGCGTCCGCCCTCCTGGCGCGCGACGGCGCCGGCGAGGTCGCTCACCGACAGGCCCGACAGGATGGCCAGCGCCGTGCGCGGGCCGATGCCGGAGATCTTGACCAGCAGGCGGAAGGTGGCGCGCTCCTCGTCGGTGAGGAACGCGAACAGCTGCTGCGCGTCCTCGCGCACCACGAAATGCGTGAGCAGCGTGACGCGCTCGCCCAGGCCCGGAAGGTTGCAGAACGTGCTCATCGGCACGTCCACCTCGTAGCCGACGCCCTGGACATCCAGCAGGACCTGCGGGGGCGACTTTTCCGCGACGATGCCCGTGAGACGACCGATCATGCGGCGATTATCGAAGAATGCGGGGACAATCTTCCCTGACCTCCAACGAACCCCGCCAAAGTACGTGATCGTCCGCCGCGCCTTCTCCCCTCCCGACAACGAACGCCTCGCCCACGTGTGCGGCGTCCTCGACGAGAACCTGCGCGCGATCGAGCAGGGGCTCAACGTCGCCATCAGCCGGCGCCAGGAGCACTTCCGTGTCGAGGGCGGCAAGCTGCAGGCGCCGCGCGCGATGGCGCTGGTCGAGGCCCTGTACGAGCGCAGCGGCCGTCCGATCGACGAGGAGCAGCTGCAGCTGATGCTGCACGACGCGCAGCGCGACGTGATCCAGGGCCACGCCAGGCCGGTGCCCCAGGACGAGGCCGTGGCCGGCGGCGAGATCGTGCTGCACACGCGGCGCGCCAACCTGATCGGCCGCACGCCCAACCAGGTGCAGTACCTGCGCCAGATCCTGTCGCACGACATCACGCTCGGCCTGGGCCCGGCCGGCACCGGCAAGACCTTCCTCGCCGTGGCGTGCGCGGTCGACGCGCTTGAACGCGCGGGCGTGCAGCGCATCGTGCTGACCCGCCCCGCGGTGGAGGCCGGCGAGCGCCTCGGCTTCCTGCCGGGCGATCTCTCGCAGAAGGTCGACCCCTACCTGCGTCCGCTCTACGACGCGCTGTACGACCTGATGGGCTACGAGCGCGTGACCAAGGCCTTCGAACGCGGCGCCATCGAGATCGCGCCGCTGGCCTTCATGCGCGGCCGCACGCTCAACCACGCGTTCGTGATCCTGGACGAGGCGCAGAACGCCACGCCCGAACAGATGAAGATGTTCCTGACGCGCATCGGCTTCGGCACCAAGGCGGTGGTCACCGGCGACCTCACGCAGGTCGACCTGCCGCGCGGCGCGCGCAGCGGCCTGGCCGACGCCAGCGCCATCCTGCGGGACGTCAAGGGAATCGCCGTGACGCAGTTCGGCGCGGCCGACGTCGTGCGCCATCCGCTGGTGGCGCGCATCGTCGAGGCCTACGAGGCGGCCGCCGTGCGCGATGCCGCCGCGTCCGAGCCGCCGGCGGTCGTTCCGGCCAGCTTCCAGGAAGGCCGCCGCGGCACCCGGGGAGGACGTTCCTGATGGCCCGTCCCCCGCTCTTCGAGCTGCGCCTGAGCCTGCAGTTCGCCGACCCGTCGCATCGCGACCTGCTGCCGCGCCACAAGGTCGCGCGATGGATCCGCGCCGGCCTCGAGGCGCCCGCCGCGATCACCGTGCGCATCGTCGGCGAGGACGAGGGGCGCACGCTCAATCGCGAGTACCGCCACAAGGACTACGCCACCAACGTGCTGACCTTCGACTACGTGCAGGAGCCCGAGATCGAAGCCGATCTCGTGCTGTGCGCGCCGGTGGTCGAGCGCGAGGCGAAGCAGCAGAAGATCGCGCTGGCGGCCCACTACGCGCACCTGCTCGTGCACGGCACGCTGCACGCGCAAGGCTACGACCACGAGGACGACGGCCCCGAGGCCGCGGCCATGGAGGCGCGCGAGGCGGCGGTGCTGGCTGCGCTCGGGTTCGACGATCCGTACGCCTGATCGCGCCTGATCGCTAGGCCGCGGCGCCGTCGTTCGCGCGGCGGATCGCGTCCACCAGCAGCGCGGCCAGGCGACCGGCGGCGGGCTCCGGCGCGGCCGTCGGGCGGACGAGCGCGAGGTCGATCTGCGGCAGCGCCGGCAGGGCGGTGCCCGCGCGGTCGATGATGCGCACGTGCGCCGGCAGTCCGAACGCCGTGCGCACGGACAGGCCCAGGCCGGCGGACGTCGCGGCCCACAGCGCGCCCAGGCTCGCGCTGCTGAACGCGCGGCGCCAGCGCAGGCCCGCGCTTTCCAGCGTCGCGGTGACGATCCCGCGCAGCGGGCAGGGGGCGTCCAGCAGGATCAGCGGCAGCGGCTCCTTCGCCGCCCGCGCGCCGCGCCGCGCGTACTGCGACCACCAGGACGCGTCGAGCGTGGCCAGCGAGGCGGGGCCGATCCACTGCAGCGGCAGCCGCACGATGCGCTCGACATGCAGGTTCGCCGGATCCCAGCCGACGTTCCAGACGAGCGCGAAGTCCAGCTGCCCGGCCGCCAGGCGCTCCTGCAGCTCGGCGCTGCGCGCCACGCAGGCGTCGATGTGCACCTTCGGATGCGCCCGCGCGAAGCGCGCCAGCGCGGCCGGCAGCACGGCCTCGCCGAGGTCTTCCTGCAGCCCGACGCGGACCTCGCCCTGCAGGCTCGTGCCGTTGACGGCGGCCACCGCCTCGTCGTTGAGCTCCAGCAGCCGGTGCGCGTAGGCCAGCATGGTCTCGCCGGCTTGCGTGAGTTCCAGGCCGCGCCCGGCCTTGCGCAGCAGCGGCGTGCCGGCCTGCGACTCGAGCTTCTTGAGCTGCGCGCTGACGGCGGACGTCGAGCGGCCGAGCTTGTCGGCCGCCCGTGCGTAGCTGCCCAGCGCGATGCCCGTGGAGAAGCTGCGCAGCACGTCGAGGTCGTAGGTCACGCGGGTCACGATCATCCTGTTCCATTGAACTGTCCGGCGCAAATTTTCTGATTTTCAGGATGTCGACACAAGCGGAGACTGCACGCCATGACGTCTTCGTTCCCTACTTCCCGCCCGCTGCCGCCGCGCCATCGCTGGAAGGTGCTCGCCGCCGGCGTGCTGGCCAATGCAGCGTTCTCCGTCGCGTTCAGCGGCATCCCGATGACGGCCGTGCTGATGCGCGCCGGCTACCGCCTGGACACCGCCACGCTGGGCCTGGTGCTGGGCCTCATGGGCCTGGGCATCGCGCTGAGCGAGGTGCCGTGGGGCCTGTTGACCGATCGCTTCGGCGACCGCCCGGTGCTGCTGGCCGGGCTCGCGAGCACCGGGTTGGCGCTGGCGGCGATGGCGGCCTGGGCCGCGCCGTCGGCCGCGCACGTGCCGGCCCTGCGCTGGCTGGCCGTCGGCCTGGTCGCGGTGGGCCTGCTGGGCGGCAGCGTCAATGGCGCCAGCGGCCGTGCGGTGATGCGCTGGTTCGCCGACGGCGAGCGCGGGCTGGCCATGAGCATCCGCCAGACCGCGGTGCCGCTGGGCGGCGGCGTCGGTGCCTTGCTGTTGCCCGTGCTGGCGCTGCACGTCGGGTTCGCAGCGGTGTACGCGTTCCTGGCCGCGCTGTGCGGCGTGGCGGCGCTGGCCGCGGCCTGGGTGCGCGATCCCGGGCTCGCGGAAGCTGCCGGCGCGGCGGCGTCCGCCGGGCCGTCGGGTCCGCTGCGCGACCCGCGGATCTGGCGCATCGTCGCGGGCATCGGCGTGCTGTGCGCGCCGCAGTTCGCGCTGCTGTCGTTCGGCACCGTGTTCCTGCACGACGTCGGCCACGCGGGCCTGTCCGCCACCACGGCGACGATGGTGCTCGTGCAGGCCGGCGCGATGGGGATGCGCGTCTGGAGCGGACGCTGGACCGACCGCCGCCGCAACCGCCCGGCCTTCCTGCTCGCCTGCGCCCGCGCAAGCGCCCTGCTGTTCACGCTGCTGGCCGGCGTCGCGCTGCTGGCCGAGCTGGACATCCTCGCGGGCGCGGCGCTGCGCGTGGCGATGATCGCGGCGCTGCTGGCCGGCGGCGTGTGCGTCTCGGCCTGGCACGGCGTGGCCTACACCGAGCTCGCGACGCGCGCCGGCGCCGGCCAGGCCGGCACCGCGCTGGGCATGGCCAACACGGCGGTGTTCGCCATCTGCTTCCTGACGCCGCTGGCGGTCGCGCACCTGGTCGCCTGGCACGGCTGGGCGCTCGCATGGCTGGCGGCGGCGGCGTGCGCGTGGGTCGCGGCACCGTGGCTGTCGTCGCCGGCATCGACGCGGCAGCCACAGCCGGACGCGGCCGCCGCGTGCCGCGCGAGGCGCTGAACCGCGGGGCGTCAGCCGTCGCTGCGCGTGCGGCTCAGCGTGAAGGTCTCGAACGGCGACAACTGGCCGTCGGGGCCGGTGACGTCGTAGTAGGTGACCTTGATCGTCGTCGTGCCGCCCGCGTGCGTCCCCGGGTCGACCTCGAACGCCGCGAAGCCGTACGAATGCGCCGCGTTGCGCACGGCCGACCAGGGCGCGTGCTCGGTCACGTAGATCGGCGGGCGCTTGCCCGTCGCCGGGTCGGGCGAACCCACGGCGGTGATCACGCGGCACTGCGGCGGATCGAAGAACAGCTGGTTGGAGGGCACCGAGGTGCCGCCGCCGCCGATCACCATGTGCACGGTGCCGTGGCGCGTGTCGATGTGGTCGGTCGCGCTGGCCTGCGGCAGGGGGGTGAGCGTGGGGTTGCCCTCATGGCCGCGGATCGGATGCGAGCGCTCGTAGTGGTGCTCGTGGCCGCACACGACCAGGTCGACGCCGTGGCGGTCGAACAGCGGCACCCATTCCTCGCGGATGCCGAGGTCCGCGCCGTTGAACTTGTCGGCGGTGGAGATGGCCACCTGGTGCATGCACACGACGACCCAGTCGATGCCGGGCAGGCGCCGCGCCGTCGCGAGCTCGCGCTCGAGCCAGGCCTTCTGCGCGCCGCCCGAGTAGCCGCGCACGTAGCTGTTGCCGCCGTCCTGGTAGACGACGTCATCGTTGGCGATGCTGACCACGCGCACCGAGCCGGCGCTGAACGCGTACCAGAGTCCGCGTGTGACCTCGGTCTGGCCGTCGGCCTCGGGCACCGAGAAGTAGGTCTGGTAGGCCTGGTAGCCGATGGGGCCGTTGCCCAGCTCGTTCTCGTGGTTGCCGGGCGACGGCATCCACGGGCGATGGCGCGCGCTGCGCGTGTTGTTGTTCCAGAAGTCCCACCAGGTCCGCACCCGGTCGTCGGCGAGGTTGGCGTAGCAGAGGTCGCCGTTGAACAGGTGGAACAGCGGGCGCAGGCGCTCGACGCCCAGCACGGTGTCGGCGGCGGCGGGCGAGCCGAGGTTGTCGTTGACGTATGGCGGGTTGGACAGCGTCACGCCGGCGGGCGGGACGAAGCGCTTGCCCAGCGTGGGCGTGCCCTGGTCGCCGAAGCTGGTGAACGTGAGTCGGGCGCGGCCGCGCGGGGCGGTGCGCAAGGTGCCGAACTCCGGCTCGGCGCCTTCGTGCAGCGCGCCGTACAGGTAGGACGACTCGGGCGCGAGGCGCTCGATGCGCGCGTGGTGCGCGTAGACGACCTGCCTGGCCTTCGCGTCGGTGTAGCTGACGGTGCGCGCCGGCACCGTCTGCTCGAAGTGGCCGTCCATGCGCCCGACGATGACGCGCGCGTCGCGCACCGGCTGCAGCGTGTGCCAGGACACCGTCACCTGGCTGGACGCATCCGCGCCGAACTGCAGGTGCAGGCCGGCGACGGGCGGCGCCGCCGCGGTGCCGCCCTCGCGGCGGTGGTCGGGGTCGGCCTGCGTGGCGCTGGCGGCGCGCGCGCCCATGAGCGGGGCCAGGCCGAGGGCGCTGGCCACGCCCGCGGCGGCGAGCAGGCGGCGGCGGCTGACTTCGAGGTCGAAGTCGCGATCGTGATCGGCAGAGGTCATGGCGGCGGCGTTTCGAGTCCCTGGAGCGACCCATTGAACGCCGCCAACATGACAGGCGTGCATCGCGCGGATGACCGCCGTGCGACTGCCGCGGCGGCGTCAGCCGCGCTTGAGCACGCGCGCCGCCTCCAGCGCGAAGTACGTGAGCACGCCGTCCGCGCCGGCGCGCCTGAACGCGAGCAGCGACTCCATCATCACGGCCTCGCCGTCGACCCAGCCGTTGAGCCCGGCGCCCTTGATCATGGCGTATTCGCCGCTGACCTGGTAGACGTAGGTCGGCATGCGGAACTCGTCCTTCACGCGGCGCACGATGTCGAGGTAGGGCATGCCGGGCTTGACCATGACCATGTCGGCGCCCTCGGCGATGTCGAGCGCGACCTCGCGCAGCGCTTCGTCGGAGTTGCCCGGGTCCATCTGGTAGACCTTCTTGTTGCTCTTGCCGAGGTTGGCCGCCGAGCCCACGGCGTCGCGGAACGGGCCGTAGAAGGCGCTCGCGTACTTGGCGCTGTAGGCCATGATGCGGGTGTGCAGGTGGCCGTCGGATTCCAGCATGGTGCGGATCGCGCCGATGCGCCCGTCCATCATGTCGCTGGGGGCGACGATGTCGACGCCGGCCTCGGCCTGCACCCGCGCCTGGCGCGTCAGCAGCGCCACGGTGGGGTCGTTGACGATGTAGCCCGTCTCGTCGAGCAGGCCGTCCTGGCCGTGCGAGGTGTAGGGGTCCAGCGCGACGTCCGTCATCACGCCCAGCTCGGGGAAGCGCTTCTTCAGCTCGCGCACGGTGCGCGGCACCAGGCCCTGCGGATTCAGGGCCTCGGCGCCGTCGGGGGTCTTCAGCGACGGCTCGATGGCCGGGAACAGCGCCAGCGCCGGCACGCCCAGCGCCTGGGCCTCCTCGGCCACGCCGAGCAGGCGGTCCATCGTCATGCGCTGCACGCCGGGCATGCTGGGGATGTCCTGCACCTGGTTCTGGCCGTCGATGACGAACACCGGCAGGATGAAGTTGCCCGGGCTCAGGCGGTGCTCGCGCATCAGTTCGCGGCTGAAGGCGTCGCGGCGCATGCGGCGCGGCCGGCTGGCTGGAAAGGGGGGGAGATGGGACAAGTCGGAGCTCTCTTGGTCAAAAAATGTGGGGATAAGGCCCACAAACCGGGCGAACCCTGTCGCGCAGCTCGGATGTTCTGCTACATTCCAATTCGGACGGTGTCCGTGAGGATATTGTCCCCTGCTTTTCCTCCCTGAGCAGGTGCCTTGCGTGATGACAGCGTCAAGGCTTTGCAGCCTCGGTCGTCCACTCGTTGGATACCGGGGCTCTTTCTTTTCGGGCGCCCCCGGCGTGCCGACGCGGCGTTGCAGGGATGGACGCGGCCGTCGCGCCCGGCCGCTCCGGAGCCAGGCCGCGCGCCCCCGCGGGGGCTGGCCGCGGTATTCCGCGGTCCGGGGCGCACTGACAACATAATGGGGCGATGAGCCTCCTCTACCCCTGGGTCAAGGCCCTGCACCTCGTCTTCGTGGCCAGCTGGTTCGCCGGGCTGTTCTACCTGCCGCGCATCTTCGTGAACCTGGCGCAGGTGCCGTCCGACAGCCATGCGGAACGCGAGCGGCTGCTCCTGATGGCGCGCAAGCTGTACCGCTTCGCCAGCTTCCTGATGGTGATGGCGATCCTGCTGGGCGTCATCCTGGCCGCCATGGCGCCGGAGCTGTTCCACACGGGCTTCTGGCTGCACGCCAAGCTGCTGCTGGTGGTCGTGGCCATTGGCTACCACCACATGTGCCGCAGCCTCCTGCGCTCGTTCGAGAAGCTCGAGAACCGCCGGCGCGAGCGCTGGTTCCGCGTGTTCAACGAGATGTCGGTGCTGCTGTTCGCGGCCATCGTCATCCTGGTCGTCGTCAAGCCGTTCTGAGCGGCGGCACGGCGCGGGCGTCGCAGGCGATGGACAAGGCCCCCCGCGCGCCCGCGCGCGTCCCGCGCGCGCCCTCGGGGGCGTCGGCGCCCGCGCACGAGAGCTCGGTGCTGCTGCTGGCGGTGGTGTTCACCGGGCTCGTGATCTACGCGAGCCTGTATCCCTTCACCGGCTGGACCTGGCCCGCGGGCCAGCCGCTCTCGGCCTTGCTGGTGCTGCGGTGGCCGCGCTACCACCTGGGCTTCGACGACGGGTCGAATTTCGTGGGCTACATGCCGCTGGGCGCGCTCCTGTACGCCAGCGCGCTGCGGCTCGGCCGGCGGCCGCCGGCGGCCGGGGTGCTGGCGGTCGTCCTGTCGGCGGCGCTGTCGTGGTCCATGGAGTTCACCCAGCACTTCCTGCCAGGGCGCTATTCGTCGCTGATGGACTGGGCGCTGAACTCGCTCGGCGCGGCGGCGGGGCTCAGCCTGGCCGTCGCCGTGCAGTCGGCGGGCGCCGGGGTGCGCTGGTCGACGGTGCGCGAGAACTGGTTCGTGCCGCACAGCGGCGCCACCCTGGCGCTGCTGCTGCTCTGGCCGATCGGCTTCCTCTATCCGCGCAACGTGCCGTTCTGCCAGGGCATCACCTGGGAGCGCCTGCAGGAAGCCGCGTACGACCTGCTCAGCGACCACCCCCTCGCGCCGTGGTTCGAATGGCTGTGGGCGAGCCTGGGCGAGAACACGGGCACGATGTCCAAGGCCGCCGAGGCCCTCGCCGTGGCTCTCGGCCTGCTGGGGCCGTGCCTGCTGGCGTTCGCGATCTCACGCCCGGGCTGGCGGCGGGCGGCGCTGGTGGCGGCGGCGGTGGGCGTCGGCCTGGCGGCCAACACGCTGTCGGCCGCGCTGAACTTCGGCCCGGTGCATGCGCTCGGCTGGGTCACGTCGACGGTGCCGGCCGGCCTCACGCTGGGCGCGGTGCTGGCGCTCGCCTGCGTCTTCGTCGGTCAGCGGCCCGCGGCGGCGCTCGGGCTGGTCGCGCTGTCGATCAACGTCGCGCTCGTGGCCCAGGCACCGTCCGATCCGTACTACGCCGAAAGCCTGCAGCAGTGGGAGCAGGGCCGCTTCATCCATTTCCACGGGCTCGCGCAGTGGGTGGGCTGGCTGTGGCCGTTCGCGGCGCTGGCCGGGCTGTTCCGGCGCGTCGTGCGCAACGACGCGCCCGCGCCGGCCTGATCCCTTCCCGCGGCTCGTCCGGCCCGCCTTCCTACAATGGGCGCATGTACTACAAGCACCACATCTTCTTTTGCCTCAACGATCGCAAGCCCGGCGAGGACAGCTGCGCGCACGTCGGTGCTCAGGCCGGTTTCGACCATTGCAAGTCGCGCGTCAAGTCCGCGGGACTCGCCGGTCCGGGCGGCATCCGCGTGAACAAGGCGGGCTGCCTCGACCGCTGCGCCGGCGGCCCGGTGGCCGTCGTCTACCCGGACGAGACCTGGTACACCTACGTCGACCAGGCCGACATCGACGAGATCGTCGATTCGCACCTGGTGAGCGGCAGGCCGGTCGAACGCCTGCTGCTGCCGCCGAACGTCGGCCGCTGAGCCGCGAAGCGAGATGAACACCTTCACCAAGCGCGGCGAGATCGCCGGGCCGGCGGGCGCCCTGAGCGTCGCCGTCGACACCACCACCGACCTGCCGTCGCGCGGCCTGGCCGTCATCTGCCATCCGCACCCGCTGCAGGGCGGCACGATGGACAACAAGGTCGTCACCACGCTCGCCCGCGCGCTGGTGCAGCGCGGCTGGCGCGTGGCGCGCTTCGACTACCGCGGCGTGCGCCAGTCGGCAGGCAGCTGGGACGAAGGCCGCGGCGAGGTCGACGACGCCCTGGCCGTGATCGCGGCGCACCGCATCGCCGGCGAGCCGCTGGTGCTCGGAGGCTTCTCGTTCGGCGGCTACGTGGCCGCGGCCGCCGCCGCGAGACTTCCGGACACTGACAAGGCTTACAGGATGGTGCTCGTCGCCCCGTCCACCCTCAAGCACGCGGCGCCGCCGGTGGCGGTCGAGACCTTGCTGGTGCACGGCGAGGCGGACGACGTCGTGCCGCTGTCGGCCTCCATGGACTGGGCGCGCCCGCAGGGGCTGCCGGTGGTCGTCGTGCCGGGCGCCGGTCATTTCTTCCACGGCCAGCTGATGATCCTGAAGGCGCTGGTGCTGCGCCACTTTGCCGAGTGACATCGGCGATTCCATGAAAAGACTGCTTTCCCTCCTCGCCCTGGCCGTCGCCTGCTGCACCGCCTTCGGCGAGGCGCTGCCGGCCCCCGAGATCGCGGCGCGCGAATACCTGATCGTCGACATGAACGCCAACCAGGTGCTGGCCGAGCGCGGCGCGGACACCTCGGTCGACCCCGCCTCGCTCGGCAAGCTGATGACGGCGTACCCGGTGTTCGTCGCGCTGCGCGAGCACAAGCTCACGCTGGATCAGAAGTTGCCGGTGTCCGCCCGCGCGCTGGCCGAGCGCAAGGGCGGCGCCTCGCTGATGTTCGTCGACACCACGATGACGCCGACGGTGGACGAGCTGCTGCAAGGCCTGGTCGTCGACTCCGGAAACGACGCCGCCGTGGCGCTGGCCGAGGCCGTGGGCGGCAGCGTCGACGCGTACGTGGCCATGATGAACCGCCAGGCGCAGGCCTGGGGGCTGAAGAACACCACGTTCAGGAACGTCACCGGGGTGACCGAGGTGGGCCAGCGCAGCACGCCGCGCGAGCTGGCCGTGGTCGCGCAGCACGTCATCCGAGACTTCCCCGAGTACTACCACTACTACGCGCAGCGCGATTTCAGGTTCAACAACATCCGGCAGGAGAACCGCAACCTGCTGCTGCAGCGCGACCCGAGCGTCGACGGCATGAAGACCGGCTACACCGACGCCGCGGGCTGGTGCCTGCTGGCGAGCGCGCAGCGCGAGTTCCCCAACGGCAAGCGCCGGCTGCTGGCGATGGTCATGGGCGCCGATTCCGTCCAGGGGCGCGCCAACGAGGCGCAGAAGCTGCTCAACTGGGGCTTCACCGCGTTCGACGACGTGCGCCTCGCCGAGGCCGGCAGGCCGGTCGGGGCGCCGGTGCCGGTGTGGAAGGGCAGCCAGGCGCAGGTCGGGCTCGGCAGCCTGGAGGCCGTCTACGTGGCCGTGCCCAAGGGCGAGGGCGATCGCCTGAAGACGCTGGTCGAGCGCACCGATCCGCTGGTGGCGCCGCTCGCCAAGGGCCAGCGCGTCGGATCGCTCAAGGTCAGTACCGCCTCCGGTACCGCGATTGCCACGATCCCGCTCACCGTCCTCGAGGACGTCCCCCAGGCGGGCCTGTTCGGCCGCGCCTGGGATGCCATCCGGCTCTGGATCAAGTAGGCTAGTGACCTGTGCACCGGTCGCCGTCTCCCGCGGCGCCGGTGCTTGGGTTCCCAGTGCCCGGCGCCGTTCGCGCCGGGCTCGCCCAGGAGCAACCACCATGATCGCCTTGCCCGATTCGCTGTGCTATCTCAACGGGGAATTCCTGCCGTTGAACCAGGCCAAGGTGTCGGTGATGGACCGCGGCTTCCTGTTCGGCGACGGAGCCTACGAGTCGATCCCCGTCTACCAGCGGCGCCTGTTCCGCTTCGACGACCACCTGGCGCGCCTGGAACGCAGTCTCGGCAAGCTCGAGATCGAGGTCGACCTCGACCCGGAGACCTGGCTCGAGCGCATCCGCAAGGTGGTCGAGGCGCACCCGTCGGAAGACCAGCTGGTCTACCTGCAGGTCACGCGCGGCGTGGCGCCGCGCTCGCACCTGATGCCCACGGGCCTGGAGCCCACGGTGTTCGTCGCCACCAGCGAGCGTTCGCAGCCCACGCCGGCGCAGCGCGTGCAGGGGCTCGCGTGCGTGACCGCGCGCGACTTCCGATGGGAACGCGGCGACATCAAGAGCATCTCGCTGCTCGGCAACGTGCTCGCCCGCAAGATCTCCGCCGACCAGGACGCCGACGAGACGATCCTGCTGCGCGACGACGGCGCCGGCGGCCCGTGGCTGACCGAGGGCGCGTCCAGCAACGTCTGGATCGTGCACGAGGGCGCCCTGCTGGGGCCGGCGCCCGACGAGCACGTCCTGGCCGGCGTGCGCATCGAGCTGCTGCGCGAGCTGTGCGAGGAAACCGGTATCGCGTTCAACCTGCGCCCGGTGAGCGAGGCCGACGTTCGCGCGGCCGACGAGGTTCTCCTGAGTTCCGCCTCCAAGGAAGTCATCGCCGTCACGCGTCTCGACGGCGAGCAGGTCGGCCACGGCGCGTTGCGCGGTCGGCCGGGTCCGGTTTATGCCCGTCTCCACGAGGCTTACCAACGTGCGATTCAGTCGCAATCCATCTGAACGGTATTGGCCGCCATGCAAGAGATTCCTCCCGAACAGTCGCTGATCACGTACCCCAGCGCATTTCCCATCAAGGTGATGGGCCCGCATGCCGAAGGATTCGTCGAGGCGATCGTTGCAGTGGCCAGGCAGTTCGACCCGGATTTCGACCACACGACGGTGGAGACCAGACCCAGCAAGGGGGGTAATTACCTCGGCATCACGATCACGGTCACAGCCACCAGCCGTCCGCAGCTGGATGAGCTGTACCGGACATTGACTGCGCATCCGATGGTCAAGATCGTTCTGTGATGGCGGGGTGGGGGAAGTACGCGCAGAGGCTTCATGCATCTCACCAGGAACGAGACCGAGAAGTGCGTGATGGCACGCATCGTCCGGCAAAAGAAACTTCACCAGAAGAACTTCACGCTGAAGCAGCACGGCACCTGGCCCAAGGCTGAGGCCGCGGCGAAGAAGTGGGTCAAGGCGACCCTGGCCGTCCTGCCGCCGCCGATCGGCATGAAGAACCGGATGACCAGCCGCAACACCTCGGGCGTGGTGGGCGTGCGCCTGGTCCACGCGGTGCGACGGCGCGAGGACAAGGAATATCCGGACTGGCGCTGGATCGCGTTCTGGCCCGGCTGCCCCAACTCGGGCGGCATCGGCTGGTCGGTGAACAAGTACGGCGACGAGCACGCCTTCGTGCTGGCCTGCCTCGCACGCAAGCTCGAGACGGTCGATCGCGACGCCATCGACGCCGAGTTCGAGTCGTTCCGCGGCTCGCGCGACTACAAGCGCCTGCTCAAGCTCAAGCAGATCACCCCGGCCTGAGCGCCGGCCGGGCCGCTGCTCTAAAATCGGGCATCCGCCAAGCTGGTCATCCTGCGCGCAGTCGCAGGATCCACGCGCATGACCAGGCACCTTCGCAGGGTGGATTCCGCGGCTGCGCGCGGATGACACTGCCTGGAAGGCCCCGCCTTGACGACGTCCCCGGCGCTCGACGCCCCGACCCATTCCCCCTTGCTGCGTCCGCTGGGACGCGTGCCTTACGAACCCACCGTGGACGCCATGAAGGCCTTCACGGCCGCGCGCGGCCCCGACACGCCCGACGAGATCTGGATCGTCGAGCACGACCCCGTGTTCACGCAGGGCCTGGCCGGCAAGGCCGAGCACGTGCTCGACGCCGGCGACATCCCGATCGTGCAGACCAACCGCGGTGGACAGGTGACCTTCCACGGCCCCGGGCAGGTCGTCGCGTACCCGCTGGTCGACCTGCGCCGCCTCGGCATCTACGTCAAGGAATACGTGTTCCGGCTCGAGGAAGCCGTGCTGCGCACCCTGGCCGACGTCGGCGTGACGGGCCACCGTGTGCCCGGCGCACCGGGCATCTACGTCCGGCTGGACGATCCGTTCGGCCATGCCGCGCTGGCGCACGACCGACCCGTGTCCGACCCGTTCCGGGGCTTGGGCAAGGTCGCGGCGCTCGGCGTCAAAGTGAGCAACCACTGCACGTATCACGGCGTTGCGCTCAATGTCTCGATGGATTTGCAGTCCTTCGGTCGAATCAACCCGTGCGGTTATGCCGGGCTGAAAACCGTCGATCTCGCTACACTGGGCGTCGCTGCCGACCAGGCAACGGTGGCCGACGTGCTGGGCCGCCGTCTGCGCGCGCAGTTCACGCGCTAGGAACGCTGGAAACCCGCCGCCGCAGCCCCAACTCGGGATCGAGCCTGTCGCTCGCCCCTCCAACGCGACGTCCCGCCGGGCCGCCGCCGCACCGAATGTCCTCCGAAGCCAACACCCCCGACGTCGCCACGCCCGCCTACGATCCGAGCGCCAAGCAGAAGGCGCAGGCCAAGACCTCGCGCATCCCGATCAAGATCGTCCCGGCCGAGCAGCTGAAGAAGCCGGACTGGATCCGCGTGCGCGCCGCCACGCCCAGCAGCCGCTTCTACGAGATCAAGCAGATCCTGCGCGAGCACAAGCTGCACACGGTCTGCGAGGAGGCGTCCTGCCCCAACATCGGCGAGTGCTTCGGCAAGGGCACGGCCACGTTCATGATCATGGGCGACAAGTGCACGCGGCGCTGCCCGTTCTGCGACGTCGGCCACGGCCGTCCCGATCCGCTCGATCCGGACGAGCCGGTCAACCTCGCGCGCACCATCGCCGCGCTCAAGCTCAAGTACGTCGTCATCACCAGCGTCGACCGCGACGACCTGCGCGACGGCGGCGCCGGCCACTTCGTGGAATGCATCCGCCAGATCCGCGCGCTGTCGCCCGAGACGCGCATCGAGGTGCTGGTGCCCGACTTCCGCGGCCGCGACGACCGCGCGCTGGACATCCTGAAGGCCGCGCCGCCCGACGTGATGAACCACAACCTCGAGACGGCGCCGCGCCTGTACAAGCAGGCCCGCCCCGGCAGCGACTACCAGTTCAGCCTGAACCTGCTCAAGAAGTTCAAGGCGATGCACCCGGGCGTGCCGACCAAGAGCGGCATCATGGTGGGCCTGGGCGAGACGGACGAGGAGATCCTGCAGGTCATGGCCGACATGCGCGCCCATGACATCGACATGATCACGATCGGCCAGTACCTCGCCCCGTCCGGCCACCACCTGCCGGTGGCGCGCTACGTCCACCCCGACACCTTCAGGATGTTCGAGCAGAAGGCCGTCGAGATGGGCTTCAGCCACGCCGCGGTCGGCGCGATGGTGCGTTCCAGCTACCACGCCGACAAGCAGGCGGAGCACGCCGGGCTCGACATCGGCTGATCACGCCGGCCGCGTCGTCGCCAGGCGATGGCGCAGGAACGCGAGGATCTCGTCGCGGGCCGCGAGCGTGGGGTGGCCGGCCTGGTCGACGAGGTGCACGGTGACGACGCTGTGCGGCCCCCGGACGACGTGGGCGAAGAACGGCGGCAGGTCCCGCCTGTTGGCCGCGGCGTCGGGCAGCACGCGGGGTTCGAAGCGGTCGCCGAGCGCCGCCGAATAGGCCGCGAAGCGCTGCGCGGTGCAGAAGCGGTCGCCCGCGAAGCGCCAGGCGCGCACGCTCAGGTCGTCGCGCTCGAGGCGCGCGCGCACCGCGGCGAGCTCCGCGGCCGGGCTGTCCAGCGCCGCCGCGTCGTCCAGCGGCAGCGATGGCTGGCACAGCACCGGCGCCAGCACGGCAGGCTCCAGCATCATCGACAGCGCGAAGTTGCCGGTGAAGCACATCCCGATCGCGCCGACGCCGCGTCCGCCGCATTCGGCGTGCGCGACGCGCGCCAGCCCGCGCAGCCACGAGGCGATCGGCCGCGGCTGGCCCGCGGCGAGCGCGCGGAACTCGGCCGCGACGCACGCCCGCCGGAAGATCGCCACGGCTTCCTCGACGCCAGGCACCGCGCCGTCGCGCCCGAACAGCGACGGCACCCATGCCGTGAAGCCGGCGTCGCGCACCCAGCGCGCGAAACGGGCCACGTGCGGGCTGATGCCGGGCATCTCGGGCATCACGATCACCGCAGGCCCGGCACCGGACACGTGGACGGTCCTGGCGCTGCCGTCGATGTCGAACACGCGCGGCGTGAAGTCGTCGAGCGGATCGGTCCCGGTCAACGGGCGCGGGGGCGAGGGTGAGGGCGAGGGCGAGGGCGAGGGCATGCGGCTTCTCCTGGGGCGAGTCGCCATTGCACGCCGGACGAGGCTAGACTGCGAGTGTCCGATCAGGCATTCATCGAGCGGAATCAGCCATGCGCGACTTCACCATCCTGGCGCTGTCGGGCGCCTATGCCAGCAGCGTCGCGGTGACGTTGGACATCCTCGACGCGGCCGCCCGCCTCGCGCCGCGCGCGCAGGCGCCGCGGCCCACGTGGCGGGTCGTGACGCCCGACGGTCCGGGCGTCGCGTTGAGCAGCGGACTGCGCCTGGACGCGGACGCGCTGCCGCTGCGCCCGCGCGCCGATGCATCGACCTGGATCGTGCCGGGCCTGGGCACCGAGAACCCGGCGGCGATCGTCGAACGCCTGGCCCGGAATGACGCGCAACGCGCTGTCGAGGCGCTGCGGCGCCATGCCGATCGCGGCGGGCCGGTGGCCGCGTCGTGTTCGGCGGTGTTCCTGCTGCAGGCCGCGGGGCTGCTGGCTGGCCGGCGCGCGACCACGTCCTGGTGGCTGGCGCCGGAGCTGCGCCACCTGGAGCCGGCGTGCGCCGTCGACGCCGACCGCATGGTGTGCGAAGACGGCGGGGTGACGACCGCCGGCGCGGCGCTGGCGCAGTCCGACCTGATGCTGCACCTGCTGCGCAGCCGCTTCGGCGTGGCGCTGGCCGACGCGGTGGGCCGCGTGCTGCTGATCGACGGCCGCCAGGCGCAGGCGCCGTTCGCGCTGCCGGCCATGATGGCCAACGGCAGCGAGCTCGTGCGCCGCCTGACGCGGCGCATCGAGGCGGGGCTGCCGCATCCGCCCAGCGTCGCGCAGCTGGCCGACGAGCTCGCGATGTCCCCACGCACGCTCGCGCGTCACGTGCGCGCGGCGACCGGGCGCGGGCCGCTGGCGCTCGTGCAGGGCGTGCGGCTGAACCACGCGCGCCACCTGATCGAGTCGAGCCGGCTGACGATCGCGCAGGTCGCCGAGCGCGTGGGCTACGAAGACGCGACGGCGCTGCGGCGCCTGATGCGCAAGGCTGCCGGCGCGGCGCCGAGCCGCTTCAGGGCGGCGTGGCCCGGGCCGGCGTGAACCTCAGGTCTCGGCGTCCAGCCGCGCGATCAGCGGCGCCAGCTCGGCGAAGTCGGTCTTGCCGACCCAGCGCCGCACGATGTGGCCGCGCTTGTCGATCAGCAGCGACGTGGGCGTGTACTGCACGCCGCCGAAACGGCGCGCGATCTCGCCGGTGTTGTCGATGGCGACGGGAAACGGCAGCGCGCGCGACTGCGCGAAGTTGGAGACGAGCGCTGGTGCGTCCCAGGACATCGAGACGGCCAACGTCTCGAAACCCTGGGGCGAGAAGCGGCGCCAGTTGTCCACCATCGCAGGCATCTCCTCGACGCACGGCGCGCAATCGGTGGCCCAGAAGTTCACCAGCACCACGTGGCCGCGCAGCGAGGCCAGGTCGCTGCGGTGGCCGTCCAGCAAGGTATAGGAGACGGCGGGCGCCTGTTCGGCCCTGCTGCAACCGGCTAGCATCACGGCCGACAGCCCGGCGGCCGACGCGAGCAGGATGGAAGCGAGCGGTGCGAGGGCGCGAACGAATCTCATCGGAGTCCACCATGCAACGACGCCAGTTTACGCCGGCCCTCGCCACCCTCTTCCTCGCCCGCGCGTCCTGCCTCGCGCTGCTGGCCGAGGCCACCGACGCCTTCGCGCTCGACGAGACCCAGGCCGCCTCGGGCGTGCGCGCCGCCCTCGAGCGCGGGGCCGACAGCGCCGTGGCGCTGCTGGGCAAGCCGGGCGGCTTCCTCGACGATCCGCGCGTGCGCATCCCGCTGCCCGGCGCGCTGGAACGCGCGGCCTCGATGCTGCGCGCCATCGGCCAGGGCCAGCGCGTGGACGACCTGGTCAACTCGATGAACCGCGCCGCGGAACAGGCGGTGCCGGAGGCCAGGCCGCTGCTGGTCAATGCGGTCAAGTCCATGTCCGTCGACGACGCCGTCCGGATCGTGCGCGGCGGCGACACCTCGGTCACCGACTTCTTCGCCGCCAAGACGCGTGCGCCGCTGGGCGAGAAGTTCCTGCCGGTCGTCGCCACTGAGACGCAGAAGGTGTCGCTCGCGGCCAAGTACGACGCGGTCGCGAGCAAGGGCGCCCTGTTCGGCCTGGTCAGGCCCGAGGACGCGAGCGTGGAACAGTACGTCACGCGCAAGGCGCTCGACGGGCTGTACTTCATGATCGGGCAGGAAGAAAGGAAGATCCGCGCCGACCCGGTGGCCACCGGCAGCGCGCTTCTCAAGGCGGTGTTCGGCGGGCGTTGATCCCGCCCGGGAATGCGGCTTCAGGCCGTCCGCGACAGCTCGAAGATCAGGGCCGACGGCAGCGACTGCACCACGGCGTCGCGGCCGATGCGCGCGCCCTCGTTGCCTTGCGTCGACAGCTGCAGCGCGCTGCCTTCCATCGTGATCTCGATGAACACGAAGGTGGGCATCTCCGCGATGATCCCGTTGCGCAGCTTCTGGAAGCGGTCGTTGGCCAGCAACGACTCGAAGATGATCGCGTGCGGCAGCGCGTCGCGGCAGAACTCCTCGGCCTCGTCGACGCTGCCGACGAAGTCGACCAGCAGGCCCATGTGCCGGATCGCCTCGCGGATCAGCGAGCGGTTGTCGCGCGTGCTCGCCACCACCAGCACGTGGCTGCCGGCCAGCGGCTTGGAGTTGTCCGACACGCCGAAGCCCTGGTCGATCTCGACGACGCTGACGCCCTCGATCTCGTCGTGCACGGTACGCGGGAATTCGATCGTGAGCGTCGTCTCGGTGTCCGACACCGTGCGATCGAGCACCAGGTTCAGCGTCCACGAGATCTGCTGCACCAGGCGCCAGGCCATCGTGTCGAGCGAAGGCAACGGCGTGCCCACGGGCGTCAGGCGGTCCGTGGCGTCCGAGCTGGCGTGCGGGAAGCGCACGCTGATGCGGGCATACGGCGGCCAGGCCTTGATGTCGAGCTTGAATTCGAGCTTGCCCTGCGCCAGGTCCAGGCTCCAGTCGACGACGGCCTGCAGCAGCGAGTGCAGGAGCGTGGCGTCGGCCACGACCTCGGCGGGCTTGAGCACCTGGCTCAGCTCGATCTGGCGGGCGGCGGCTTCGCGGCCGCGCTGCAGCAGCACCTCGCGCAGCATCTGGGTGACGCTGACCTGTTCGGGCGACAGGCGGATGCGGCCCGACGCGAAGCGCGCCAGCTGCTGGCCGATCATGCCGGCGCGGCGGGCGCGTTCGATCTCCTCGCGCAGCATGCGCAGGCCGGCGCGGTCGATCTTGCCGGTGGTGGCCAGGACGGTGACGCGCTCCAGCGCGGCCGACAGCGGCAGGCCGACCTCGGTGCCGATCTGGCCGATGATCTCGCGCCAATGGCCCTCGTCGGGCTGCGGCGAGGATTTGTCGGAAGCCTGATCGGTCATCATGGAGCGGCTCGAAGCCAGAGTCATTGCCATTTCTATTCCCTCCGCGCGCGAGGCGCGCGACACCGGATGTGCGCCGCGCAACTGGGGTTGCGCTAGTTACAAATTGTAGCGAACTGCATCCTGACGACCGCATATTGCCCACCACAGGGGGCTGATTCCATCCCCCAGGAGGGTGAAAACGCCCGGCTGATCGTGCATTCATGCACATGATGACCCCATGCCCGACGAAAAACATTCGGATACACCCGCTGACAGTTGCCGCAGGCCCACGGTCGGGCTGCTGCAGGTCCTGGCCGCGTTGGCGGTCCTGCCGGCGTGCTCCCCGACATTCGACTGGCGCCGCGTCCCGCTGCCCGATACCCCGCTCGTCACGGAACTCCCCTGCCGCCCCGCCCGCTTCCAGCGCGACGTGACCGTGGCCGGCCAGCCGCTGCAGCTGTTCATGCTGTCGTGCGAGGCCGGCGGCGTCACCTATGGCGTCGCCACGGCCGAGGTGGGCGATCCGGCCAAGGTCGACCCGGTGCTGTTCGCGTTGCGCGACAGCGCGGCGGCGGCCATCCGGTCGGCCGATTCGACCGCTGGCGCGTTGAAACTGGACGGGATCACCCCGTTTCCAGGAAACACCAGTGCCCACCTGCATGGCCGCCGGCCCGACGGCGAGACGATCGAGGAAGCCGTCCAGGTCTTCGCCCGCGGCACGCGCGTCTATCAGGCGAGCGCCGTCGGCGCCAGCCTGCCCGACGCGGCGCTGCGCCCGTTCGCGGAGGGGCTGCACTTCGACCTGGAAAAGCCGGTCGCCGGCCCCAGCTGAGGTCCAGCCCCGGGCGCGGTGCGCCTGGAAGCGTGCAAAACCGCCACGATCGGCCGACCCGGCGCGCGCGGGCAGAGTCCGCGGTCTAGGTTTGCCGCGCTTCCAGGCCGATAATCGATTGTTTGCGCCGCGTCATGGCGCTCGGGTCTGAATCCACGTGGCCGCTGTCCTGTTGATCGCTCATGCTCCCCTCGCTTCGGCGCTGCTGTCCGTGGCGGGGCACTGCTACGAGGAGAAGGGCCACCTGTTCGAAGCGATCGACGTCGAGCCGTCGATGTCGCCCGAGACGGTCGAGTCGCTCGCGCGCGCGGCGCTCGCGCGCCTGAACGCGCCCGAGGTGCTCGTGCTGACCGACGTCTTCGGCGCGACGCCCTGCAATGTGGCGCAACGGCTGGCCGACGGCGTCCATGTGCGCGTGGTGGCCGGCGTCAACGTGCCGATGCTGTGGCGTTCCCTGTGCTATCTCGGCGAGCCGCTCGATGCACTGGTCGCCCGCGCCGTCTCCGGCGCCTCGCAAGGCGTCATGCAAGTGGCGCAGACGCGTCCACAGAATCAGGTTCAACCCCCGCTCTCGAATGATCCGAACCCCTCTCGTCATCAGCAATAAGCTGGGCTTGCATGCCCGGGCATCGGCCAAGCTCACCAAGCTGGCCAGCAGTTTCAAGTGCGAGGTCTTCATGTCGCGCAACGGCCGGCGGGTCAACGCCAAGAGCATCATGGGCATCATGATGCTGGCCGCCGGCCTCGGCTCCGAGGTGGAACTCGAGACGGAAGGCGAGGACGAGCAGCAGGCCGCCGAGCAGATCGCCGCGCTCGTCAACGACAAGTTCGGCGAAGGCCAGTAGGCGCTGGCCGGCGGCGCGCGCCGCTCAGGCCGCGAAGTGGCGCTGGTAGCGGGCCGGGATGTCGGCCACGCGCGTGAGCAGCGGCAGGTCGGCCGTGTTGAACTCCGGATCCCACGCCGGTGCGCCCAGCACCTTGGCGCCCATGCGCAGGTAGCCCTTGATCAGCGCGGGCGGCTCGACGTCCAGCGACTGATCCAGGTCGTCGACCGGCAGGGCCACGCGCGGGCGCACCTGGCGGTCGGCCGGCGCGAGGTGCGTCTCGCGCAGCCGGGCCCACAGGCTCGCGGCGCAGTGGCCGCCGTCGCGCATCGAGATGCTGGCGCAGCCGATCACCGTCTCCATCGCGTTTTGTTCCATGAACTGCGACAGCGCGCTCCACAGCGTCAGGATCACGCCGCCCGTGCGATGGTCGGGATGCACGCAGCTGCGGCCGAGCTCCACCATGCGGTCGCGCAGCGGGCGCAGACGGGTGAGGTCGAACTCGGTGTCGCTGTAGAAGCTGCCGGCCCGCCGCGCGGCACTCGGCGTCAGGACGCGGTAGGTGCCCACGACCTCGCCAGGCTCGTCGCCCACGGGCACGGTGCGCACGAGCAGGTGCTCGCAGAACTCGTCGAAGAGGTCGACGTCGTGCCTCGCGGGTGCGCCCGCGAGCGGCGTCGGGCGGGCCCCCATCTCGTCGACGAAGACCTCGTGCCGCAGGCGCTGGGCCGCGCGGACCTCGTCGAGATGGCGGGCCCACACGACCTGCAGCGTCGAGGCCGCGGACGAGCCCGGGGCCCGCGCGGCGGCCCGGTCGGCGCGGCGCGGGCTGTCGATCGCGACGGGCGTGGTGACGAAATCGTTCATCGCAATGCTCCCCAAGGATGCACCGATGCTCCCGGGTCGCGATGACGCGCCCATGAAGCGGCGATGAACCTGGTGTGACACGGCGGCGGAATCCGCGGTTTCGCGCGGGGCAGCGCGGCGGCTTGCTGCTACATTGACCGGACGAACCCGCCGGCGGCCGACGCGCGCCCGGCGTGCGGTTCGCGGAGGAGATTCGTGAGCATTCAGGTGTTCGGTCTGCCGGTGTCGCGTGGCGTCGCCATCGGCCGTGCGGTGCTGGTGGCGTCGAGCCGGGTCGACGTCGCGCACTACTACGTCGAGCCGGGCATGATCGAAGCCGAGGTTCGCCGGCTGCGCCGCGCGCGCGATCTGGTGGTCGACGAGCTCACCGCGCTCAAGGGCGACGTGCCGGAGGACGCGCACGACGAGCTCGTCGCGCTGCTCGATGTCCACCTGATGCTGCTGCAGGACGAGACGTTGTCCGAGGCCACGCGGCAATGGATCGTCGAGCGCCACTACAACGCCGAGTGGGCGTTGTCGTCGCAACTCGAGGTGATCGCCCGCCAGTTCGACGAGATGGAGGACGAATACCTGCGCGAGCGCAAGGGCGACCTGGAGCAGGTGGTCGAACGCGTCATCACCGCACTCGGGCGGCTGGGCGGCGGCGACGGCGAGCTCGGCAGTGACATGCCTCCCCACGGCCAGCGCGACTTCGCCGGCGAAGACCCGCTGATCCTGGTGGCCAACGACATCGCGCCCGCCGACATGCTCAAATTCAGGCGCAGCGTCTTCACGGGATTCGTCACCGACGTCGGCGGCCGCAATTCGCACACCGCGATCGTCGCGCGCAGCATGGACATCCCGGCCGTGGTCGGGGCCCGCGAGGCCAGCCGCATCGTCACGCAGGACGACTGGATCATCATCGACGGCGATGCCGGCGTGGTGATCGTGAATCCCTCTCCCATCGTGCTCGAGGAATACCGCTTCCGCCAACGCCAGGTCGAGCTTGAACGGGCTCGCCTGGATCGCCTGCGCCATACGCCGGCCGTCACGCTCGACGGCCATCCGATCGAGCTGCTGGCCAACATCGAGCTGCCGAGCGACGCCCAGGCCGTGCTCGACGCCGGCGCGGTGGGCGTCGGCCTGTTCCGCAGCGAATTCCTGTTCATGAACCGCGTGGGCCACCTGCCCGGCGAGGAAGAGCAGTACGAGGCGTACAGCAAGGTCGTCAAGGCGCTGGCGGGCCTGCCGGTCACGATCCGCACGGTCGACATCGGCGCGGACAAGCAGCTCGACCGCGCGCCCCAGCAGATGGAGCGCAACGACCACAACCTGAACCCGGCGCTGGGTCTGCGGGCGATCCGCTGGAGCCTGTCCGAGCCCGAGATGTTCGGCGAGCAGCTGCGCGCCATCCTGCGTGCGAGCGTGCACGGCAAGGTGCGGCTGCTGGTGCCCATGGTGGCGCAACTGCGCGAGGTGCGGCTGCTGCTGGAAGCCATCGATCGCGCGAAGGCGCAGCTGCGCGCGCGGGCGCAACCCTACCTGGACGTGGCCATCGGCGCCATG
Source organism: Burkholderiales bacterium (assembly GCA_019510465.1). Lineage (GTDB taxonomy): Bacteria > Pseudomonadota > Gammaproteobacteria > Burkholderiales > Burkholderiaceae_C > Scleromatobacter. The sequence continues at coordinate 1,188 of JAEKKH010000170.1, read as the reverse complement.
ATCGAGGTGCCGGCCGCCGCGCTCGTGCTGCCCTCGCTGCTGAAGTACTTCGACTTCGTCTCGATCGGCACCAACGACCTGATCCAGTACACGCTGGCCATCGACCGCGCGGACGAGGCGGTGTCCCATCTGTACGACCCGTGGCATCCGGCGGTGCTGCGTCTGATCGCGCAGACCATCACCACCGCCAATGCCCATGGCAAGGACGTTTGCGTCTGCGGCGAGATGGCTGGCGACCCGGCCTTCACCGAGCTGCTGCTGGGCATGGGATTGCGCAGCTTCTCGATGCATCCGACGCAGGTGTCGTCCATCAAGAAGCGCATCCTGCGCGTCGACGCGTCGATCTGGAGCAAGCACGTCGACCTGGTGTGCGAGGCGGAGGATCCGCAGGCGATCTACGCCAGGCTGCAGACAGCCGTCCCGGAGCGCCGCGGCTGAGGCGCAGGCGCCCCGCAGGGCCGGAGGGCGCAGCGGCGCCCTTTTGCGTTCCTTGGCATCGGCGACCCGAGACGTCGATCGAGGTCGCCGTTGCGGGGCGCATGGAAGATTTTTGCAAAGTGCTTGCATCGCGTCCGAAGAGCGGCATAGAATGCAAGGCTTCGCTGAACACAAGTCAGCGCTGAACCGGCAGACGGCTGGGCCTGAAGGCTCGCGGGGATGGCGGATTTGGCAGACCGAAAGGGTCGGCGAAGAGTCTGGAAATTAATGCTTGACGACGATTCGAAATCGGGCATAGAATGGCAGGCTTCGCTGATCGAAAGTCAGCTTGAAATTGCGGCGCTACGGCGCGGTGAGTTTGAGCCGATGATGCGGTTGGCGAAAACGGAGTGAAAACTGAGTGCTTGACAAGGTTTTGAAAAGCAACTTAGAATTCCGCTTCTGCGCTGACAACAGGTTAGCGCGACGCAGCAAGCAACGGTTTGCCGCGCAAGCTCTTTAAAAATCAACAGCCGATAAGCGTGGGCGTTTGAAGACGAGTGCCAAGAGTCAGCAATGACTCAAGGTCTTATGGACTTTAAACGCTCATGAAGATTGAAGATAGCTTGAAAGAGTTTCTTCAATTCCTTTATGAGTAATTCAAGATCGAACTGAAGAGTTTGATCCTGGCTCAGATTGAACGCTGGCGGCATGCCTTACACATGCAAGTCGAACGGTAACAGGTTAAGCTGACGAGTGGCGAACGGGTGA